>JBALTG010000143.1:0-11574 GCA_036964625.1 Motiliproteus sp. | reverse complement strand
TTGCCAAAAATGAGCGTCAAATCTGGCCAAAATACGGGTTTCGCAGTAGGTCAGTCTGTTCTCGGACAGTCTCCTAGCGCTTGCCAGCAGTATCACTCAGGAGACAAGCCGATGATCGACTTTCAGACGCACCCCGACCGTTATCGACACTGGGCGCTGACAACCCGCGGAGCCGTTGCGCACCTGACCCTGGGGGTGGATGAGCAAGGGGGCTTATTCGAGGGCTATGAGTTGAAAATGAACTCCTATGATCTGGGGGTCGATATTGAACTCTACGATGCCGTGCAGCGGCTTAGGTTTGAGCATCCTGAAGTCAAAACCGTGGTGATTGACTCCGCCGCCGAGCGAATTTTTTGTGCCGGTGCCAACATCCGCATGCTGGCAAGTGCGGCTCACGCGCATAAGGTGAACTTCTGCAAATTCACCAACGAAACCCGTAATGCGATAGAGGATGCCAGCGCCCACTCCCGCCAGCGCTATATCAGTGCCATCAATGGCACGGCCGCCGGGGGGGGGTATGAGCTGGCGCTGGCCACCGACTACATCATCCTGATCGATGATGGCAGTTCGACGGTGTCGTTACCGGAAGTGCCGTTGTTGGCGGTCCTGCCCGGTACCGGCGGTCTGACCCGGCTGTCCGATAAGCGTAAAGTCCGGCGTGATCTGGGTGATATTTTCTGCACCCTGGAGGAGGGGATCGGGGGGCAGAAAGCGGTCGACTGGCGGCTGGTGGATGAGGCTATTCCGGGCTCTAAATTCAGCCAACAGGTCGAACTGCGGGCGCTGGAGTTTGCTACGGCCTCCGACCGGCCCGATAAGGCTGTTGGGATCATGCTCACCCCGCTGGAGCGGTGCATCGATAAGGATTCTGTGCACTATAGCCATCTCAGTATCGAGTTGAACCGGGACCAGGCACTGGCGACGTTGACCCTCAAAGCAACCGACGCGACGGTACCGCAAGACGCGCAGCATATCCTGGCCCAGGGCGATAGGTTCTGGCCCCTGGCGCTGGCACGGCAACTGGATGATGCGCTGTTGCATCTGCGCACAAATGAGGCGTTGCTTGGCACCCTGGTGTTTAAAACTGAGGGCGATCTGCAGAGCGTCTATGTCTATGACCAGTTATTGGCCCGCGTGGCCGACGACTGGTTGGTGCGCGAGATCAGTCTGTATTGGAAGCGCACCTTGAAACGGATCGATGTCACCTCGCGCTCCAGTTTTGCCCTGGTCGAGCAGGGCAGCTGCTTTAGCGGTTTCCTGGCCGAGCTGCTGTTCAGCGTGGATCGCAGCTATATGCTTGAGGGGCAGCGTGAAGATGATCCGCGTGCGCCGGCAAAAATCCGGCTGAGCAGTTTTAATTTTGGTCCCCTGCCGATGCCCAATGGCTTGTCACGGCTGCAGACCCGGTTTCTGGGCGAGCCGGACAGCCTGGTCAATGCGCAGGTGCTAATCGGAGAGGATCTCGACGCCCCTGCGGCGCAGCAAGCGGGCCTGATTACCGAGGCGTTGGACGATATCGATTGGGATGATGAGATCAGAATGGTGATCGAAGCCCGTGCCAGTTTCTCGCCGGATGCTCTGACCGGGATGGAGGCGAATCTGCGCTTTGCCGGTCCTGAAACGATGGAGAGCAAGATCTTCGGCCGCTTAAGTGCGTGGCAAAACTGGATCTTCCAACGCCCCAATGCGGTCGGTGAGCAGGGCGCGTTGAAATTATATGGCACCGGCAAACGGCCCGAATATAACCCCGAGCGGGTCTGAAAACGGCCCAGCGTCGCACCGCCATCCCTGGCTCCTTGCGACATATGACCCACATCTCTGGATATAAGTGAGAACGGAACCATGAGCAATGCGACGGTTGAAGTGAATTATGACGATTTGATTCCCAACAATGTAAACCTGTCAGAAGACCGTGCGCTGAAAAAGGCACTGGAGGCCTGGCATCCGGGTTATATCGACTGGTGGAAAAGTATGGGGCCAGAAGGTTTTCAAGAATCAGAGGTCTATCTGCGCACGGCTGTAGGGGTTGATCCTGCGGGCTGGGCTACCTTCGATTATGTCAAAATGCCGGACTATCGTTGGGGTATCCTGCTGGCACCTCAGGAGGAGGGGCGTACCATTCCCTTCGGACAACATAAAGGCGAGCCCGTTTGGCAGGAGGTGCCGGCCGAATATCGGGCCATGTTACGCCGTCTGATCGTGATTCAGGGCGATACTGAACCGGCGTCGGTCGAGCAGCAGCGCCACCTCGGCAAGACCTGTCCTTCGCTCTATGATCTGCGTAATCTGTTTCAGGTCAATGTCGAAGAGGGACGTCATCTATGGGCGATGGTCTATCTGTTGCAGAAATATTTTGGCCGGGATGGCCGTGACGAGGCCAAAGCACTGCTCGGGCGTCAATCCGGCAGTGAGGACCGGCCCCGTATTCTGGGTGCCTTTAACGAGGATACCCCCGATTGGTTGTCGTTTTTTATGTTCACTTTCTTCACCGACCGGGACGGCAAGATGCAGCTGGAATCGTTGGCGCAGTCAGGCTTTGACCCCTTGGCGCGCACCTGTCGCTTCATGCTGATGGAGGAAGCCCACCATATGTTTGTCGGTGAATCGGGCGTGGGGCGTATCATCCAGCGCACCTGCGAGGCGATGAAAGCGGCGGGGATCTCTGACCCTTACGCCATCGATGCAATACGCAAACTAGGCGTGATCGATCTGCCAACCTTGCAGAAAAAAGCCAACTTTCACATTACGGTCTCGCGTGACCTGTTCGGTGCGGAGATCTCGACCAATGGCGCCAACGCCTTTAATGCGGGCCTCAAAGGGCGCTTCAGAGAAACCAAGATCGATGATGACCACCAGCTGGACAATGCTTTTTATTCGGTGCTCAGGTTGGAAGATAATCAGTTTGTGACCCAGCAGGTGCCAGCGTTGACGGCGATTAATGCCCGGTTATTGGATGACTACATCAAAGACTGTCAGGCGGGCTTGAATCGCTGGAACAAAATCTTAGAAAAAGAGGGGGTTGAGTTTGTATTAAGTCAGCCCCATCCGGCCTTTAATCGTCGGGTTGGCGAATTTGCGGGCTTGTCGGTCAGCCCCGATGGCACCTTGCTGACCGAAGTCGAGTGGCAGCAACAGCGAGATCGCTGGCTCCCCTCTGACGCGGACCTGGACTATATCAGCTCACTAATGATGGCCGTCACCGATGTGGGCCAGTACGCCGGTTGGATAGCCCCACCCAAGATTGGGATCAACAAGCAAGACGGTGACTTTGAATATGTCTGTATCGATAAGCCGGAACGCTGCCCCGCTGAGCGAGAGGCCGGTGCCAATAAGAGTCGGTGATGTAGCCGCATGACTGCAGCGTGGCACCTACAGGACGTTGTTGTAGGTCGGAATTTATTCCGACAAGGGTGCCGCATGTGTCGGGTTGAAGCCCGAGCTACAAATCAGATATACATGCGTGGATTGGTATTTATTTCGAGACGACTATGGGTGGTGATCTTCATCCGTTGGTGAGTCAGGTCATTTTGCTCCTACTCCTGCTCAGAGGTTTCTGCCTCCATCCAAGCTCATCGTATGCAGGTGGTTGGTGCCTGAATATAGAGCGCTCCAGGGCATCCGCACGCCAAAGGCACGCCAGCTCTTGCCGCCCAGGCTGCGATCGGACTGGGGTGGCAGAGACGGGATGGCATCTGAGCGGTAGGCAGACTCGGCATAGGCCTGCATCGATGCTTCTTTCAACCGAAAGCCGCTTTGCGCTGCTTGGCCATCTCGGTCAGGTACTTTTTCCAAGCTTTATCATCCATCTTTAGCCAGCGGTCGGGCTGACGCCGGGTCTGCTGGTCCTGGGCGACGGTGGTCGGGTCCTGGGCGCGGCACTCCTCCAGCAACGGGATATCCGGCAGCGGTTGGGTGACGTCCATATAGCACTGCAGGAGATCCCAGAGCGCCAGACATTCGGTGCCGTGTTGGTCCGAGTTGATCAGGTTTTCGACCGCAAAGGCTTGCGGCTGGTATTTATGCACCAGGCACAGGTGGTAGTAGACAAACCCCTGCCGGTCCGGAATACCGTTGACGTAGGCGTCGAACTCGTAGAACGGCGCGCTGAAGGTCGGTTTGGAGGCACGGTCGTAGAGCGTCACCTGGCCGGTACGGCGGTTCAGTTCGTAGATCGAGTGGAAATGGTAGCCGTAGCGGGTGCCGAACCTGTTGTTGATCCAGTCGATAACGGTGAGGGGGAGGGTGGCTAGAAAGCAGGGAATAATCACATATAAAGTGAACGCGATTTGGAGTTCGATGAACGAATCCCCGAAAAACTCGTTATCAACTTTATACCCTAGGAAAACAGCAACTAACACCGATATTGGCACAAACATAAAAGCGCCGACGGTTCCTGCGCCCTTCAGTATTCCCAACACTTGCAGCAGCCGCCCCACGGCCATCATATGGATGCGCTCGTGATCCCAGAAATCCCTTGGGTACTGGATACCCTGAGCTTGCTCCTGTTTTTTTTCTCTATAAAAGCCTGGCGTCCAGGTACCCAGAAATTTATTAGGGGGGATATGTTGATAGCCGCCGGGCGCCAAGCGTTGGCCGCGACGCCAGTTAAAGCGCCAGCGCTTGCCGCCGACCGAGTCATCGGTGGGCGGCTGCTCGGGAATGGCATCGGCGCGGTAGGCGGTTTCGGCGTAGGCTTCAATCATTCCTGCTCTGGCGCTCTTTCAACGTCAAATTGGACCGTTTCTCGCCCTGCGACATGCCCCAGCATACGGTCGGGAATCGTCTGCCAATTGACCTGATTCATCTTGCGCCGGTAGCGATCGCGGTATTTCTTTTGCCAGATGGCTTTGCCCATATCCCGCCAAAAGCGCTCGGGGCGGGGCTTTTTCTGAGCCTGATCGTAGCCAACGGTGGTTGGGTCCTGCTGGCGGTAGGGTTCGAGCTCGGGCACGTCCGGCAACGGCTGGGTGACATCCATAAAGCGCTGCAGAAACTCCCAACCCAGATAATGCTCGCTAATGTTAGGGTTGGTGCTGCCAATCATGTTGTAGGGCAGCTGGACGTTCTGATAGCGGTGCACCAACACCATCGTAAACGACGGGGTGCCATACTGGTCCGGCTGGTTAATCACATAGGCGTCGAAGTCTATAAAGCGATAGCTGCGTAACCGGCCCCGGCGACGGTTCTTGACCTCGCCGGTGCGGCGGAAGAAACCATCACCCTTGTCAAGCTTGAATTTTTTTTCATTTTTTCGCATTTGAGGTAGAAAAATAAAATTACAAATAATCGCATTAACAAAAAATGTGAGACCAATCGAAAGGTCAAATAGGTAAATTTCGAGGTCACCAATTGTGTAGTTGTACAGAGCATTTAGTAATCCGATAACACCAAGTAGCCCCCCCCATAGATAAATAAACCCAACCAGAAAATAATGAAGCCCGCGAGACGACTGTGGGTGGTGATCTTCATCCGTTGGTGAGTCAGGTCATTTTGCCCCCACTCCTGCTCAGTGGTTTCTGCCTCCATCCAAAAGCTCATCGTATGCAGGTGGTTGGTGTCTGAATACTGAGCGCTCCAGGGCATCCGCACGCCGAAGGCGCGCCAACTCTTGCCGCCCAGGCTGCGATCGGACTGGGGGGGCAGGGACGGGATTGCGTCGGAGCGGTAGGCGGTTTCGTGGTAGTAGGTTTGGGTCATGATCAGACCGCGCTCTTCCCCCGCCCGTCAACATAATCATCCAGCAGGCAGCGCTGCTTGCTCCATTTCAGTTTGTCGAGGCGTTTCCAGTGTTTAGTGGCCAGGTGGTTGTGCCAGTGCTCGGCCTTCATATCGCGCCAGTAGCGCGGATCGCGGCCGGTTTTTCGGTCGTGTTCGACGGTGCTGGGGTCTTGGTCGCGGTAGGGTTCCAGCGCCGGGATATCGGGCAGTGGCTCGGTCACGTCCATGTAGCGCTGCAGCGCTTCCCAGGCGCAGTAGAACTGATCCGTGTCGCTCTCGCCAGGGGCGACCAGATGCAGGTAGCACTGGATCGGCTCGTAACGGTGGGCCAGGATCATGTTCATATTCGGCAACCCCTGGTAACCGGGTTCGTTCATCACGTAACAGTCGAACTCGACGAAGGGGCGCTCGTACAGACCGCCCCCCTGATAGACCCTGACCATGCCGGTATGGCGAAAAAAGCCATCGCCCTTGTCTTTGAGAATCCAGCGCGGGTTACGGTTGACCACCGGGTTGATCAGGTAGCGGAACAACAGGCCAACGGCGAATACGCCACCCCAAAAAGGCCACAGTCCCAATATCCAATCAGGTGGAGAGCTTAATGTTAGGAATATGTCTGTAAGAAGTCCCCCCCCCAAAAAAAAAGCCATTACCGGCAGAGAGTCGAACGAGGTAAACACCAGCAGAAACTTACTCAGGACGCCGACATGGCCTTCCATCCAACGTTGATGGTCGACCAGGATGCCATTGGTGCGGCTATCGAAGCCTGCGTTGATCAGCTCTATCGGTTCCAGACGCTGGTAGCGGCGCGCCCAGGGCAGCCGGAGGCCGGCGCGCCAGAGCTTGCCCAGCAAGCTGCGTTTGACCTCGGCTGGCAATTGAGGAATGGATTGCGGCCGGTAGGCGGTTTCGGCGTAGTCGGTATCAGTCATGAATGTTCCTTCGGTTAACTGTGCCACCACCAAGGGTCGGAGTCTGCAGTGGTCTCTGCCGGTAACTGATCGGCTGTCGGCAGTTGTTGCCACAGGGCCAGTTGGGTCTCCGGGTCCGGCAACGGAAAGCGCAGCGGGTGACTTGTTTGCTGCCCGGTCGCGGGGTTAAACCAGGGCACCGGAGGCTGATAAAACGCCTGGACCTGGGTCCGGGAACGTTGCCCGGTGGTCAGGGGCGCGCCAGCCAGCGCCAGCCAGTACTCCATCCCCTGACCGGTTTCTACCCAGGCGCCTTTAATTGGCCGTAGCGGCTCCGCATTGCCCACCGGGCCAAAGCCGGCATAATGGCCTTGCGAGTGGATATAGGTGCCCTGCAACCGCTGGCGATTAGCGCGGAATAGCGGCGCTACGTCGGGGTTATGCAACCGGCTCAGCAGGGGACTGCGCAACTTGGCCAGGGCCTGGACCGGATCATTGCGTGACAGACCCAGCAGCTGCAGGTCGGATTCGGGAATACCCGGTGCGTCCAGCACATCGATCCGCTGCTGCTCACCATCAAACAGCGCAAACAACAGTTGCTGGTAAGCCCGCACCTGATCGCCGGTTAACACGGTCAACTGCTGATCCCGATGACGGTCGGCAGCAAAGGGGCCGCTCTTTAACCAACGCTCCAGCGGGGTATCCTGAGCCGTGGCCAAGGCGATACCGCCACCGATCACCAACGTCAGTCCCAATAGGGTCCAGCCCAACATAGGTATGCCGATCAAGCCGGCCAGCAGCGGCCCGGCGCTCATCAGGACCGTCCCCGTTCCCTGGACCAGTTGGGCTCGCATGGCATCGTCGTCATCCCGGCCGGCGAGCCGGTAGGCGTTTGCAAACTGCAGGCTGGCGGTCAGTGCACCGGCGAGAATCCCTCCCAGCAGCCCTTGGGAGATGTGGGCTTGCCTGATACTAAAGGCATGGCGGTTTAAGTGGCTGGCCACACGGCCGTTGGGGTTAGCCAGCGCCGCCATAGAGGTGTTTGCAAGCGTTAAATCAAGTACGGCACTTAAAGTACTCATGCCGGTATAGACGCTTCTATCTTGCGACCAGGCTTCTCGTGAAGCCTGTAGATTCCACAAATCAAACGCAACGATCATCGGCGGAAAGTATTTCGGATTAGCCACGGCCTTGCGCAGCCACCCTGAAATCTTCCCTGAGCTTGACTGCTTCGCATCGCCCGTGAAGAGGCGCTCCATGGCCAGCACATAGACCGCGTCCAGGCGCTGTGCCTGCTTGGCGTAACTAGCCGTTAACATCCGGCTGGATGCGCTGCCGGCAACCTGGTCGCTGTTGGTGATCTGCAGGGTCTTACCGGCGAACTGCAGCGACTTGTTACCGCCCGGTGCCTGGCCGACAGCGAAATCGTCGGGCAGCTTATCCCGGCGCACCACCTTGATGAACTCCAGCTCCAGTCCCTTAAATGGTGACTTGTCGATCACCACCTTGTAGGGCGAGCCGTTCACAAAGTGGTTGTTGTTGACCAACTCGGTGGCGATGGTCAGCTGCCGTGCAAAAAAGGCATGCTTTTTGGTCACGCCGTATTCTTCGGCCAGGGAGTTGAGAAACAGCAGGTTCACCCCGCCAAGTAAGCTATTTCCGCCGTTGGTAAACGTCCGCGCGGCGGCGATGTGATCCTCTTCGGCCATCTCGGACTCAGCTGCGGCCATCTGCCCGACCTCCTCCAATCCCTGATGGTAGGAGGCGAGCTCCCGGGCGATGCGCGTCTGAGCTTGCGAGCGCCAGGCTGGCCAATCCGGATTGGCGATCTGGCGGTAATCGGCCAGGCGGAAGCGGCCGGAACCGTCGTTAGCGAGCACCTCGTCGCCACCCAACATCTCGCTGAGGCCCGACTCAAACCAGCTTAACCAAGCACGGTAGTTCTCTTTCAAGCACCCGCGGGACTGCTCCGGCAGAATCGCAGCGTCGCAGTTCTCGGGGGCGATCAACAGGGTGTCGGCGAGCTGATCCAGCTTCAGGAAACCTAACGCGTAGCCCTGACCGTCATGGGAGAAGAGGTCGCGCCAATGGGCCAACAGTTGCTTAGCCTTATGGCTTTTCATCGGCTGGGTCAGCAGGGCGAGCTGGCTCTCCAGCGCTGTGCGATGCCGACTGCGGGCATGATTGAGCAGGGTATTATCCAGCGTGCTTCCCGGTGAGGCGTCCACGGCGGAGCGTTTGTCGTATAGCGGGTTTTTCTGGCCAGTCATTGTTCTGGACGCCAACACAAAGCGGTTGATGAGTTGGGCGCTCGCCGCGTGGGGCTGATAACTGATCGCTTCGTTGAGCAGTTTTAAACAGTGCGCCGTCGCCTGAACTTGCTCGATAGCATGGTCCTGAAGGTAGCGAATATCTGCGACCCAGAAAGCCGCCAGCCGTTGCTGGCGTGCCCGTTGAAACTGGTCAACACCGGCATATTGAGGAGCCGGGTAGGGATTATCCAAGGTCCCGGTTTTCAGGTTATCCGGCCGCAGCAGGTCGAGTTTGGTTTCCAGCGCGGGCCAGCGCAATCCGGGATTTAGCTGCTCGGAAATGGCATCCGTCTCGGTGGTCTCGGCCAACCGCCGTTGCTCTCGTTGATAGTCGCCATGAAGATCCTGAGCCTGCTTATGTGGCTGGCTATACAGGCTTTCCAAGTCCTCGTTACGCGCGAGGCAGGGTGTCAGCTCGTCGGCGGAGACCAGCTCTTTTTTGTTGCCATAGTTACGCCACGCGTAGATGCCATGGGCCATCGGGGCACAGCGATCCTTGAGCCTGCTGCTATCCGCCTCTAGCCACTGAATATGGGTCCAGGACCATTGATATTCCGAAAAAGCGATACAGAACTCGTGGCTATCCGGCAGTTGGCTGGGAAACCAGAAACTGTCGGTGCTCAACCCACTAGGCTTTCTGCCACTGGACGAAGATGCAGAACCCGCAGCCTTGCGATAAACACAAAGATCGACGTCAGCGAAGGTTAGTCCGCTGGCACTCGAATTGACTGCAATTTCCCGCCACAGCGTGCTGCCGCGAAACAGGTAGATAAAACCGTCACGGGGGGTGAGGCGCTGCCCCGCCGGGTCAGAACCGGCCACTGCTGGCGCCCAGGACACACTGGTTACCGGAATCGCGGCTGTAATGAGGTGGAACTGATTCATCGCCTGATACGCGGTCGGCGCCAATCCTCCCGGTTCGGTCAACGGCAGTCGGATCGGCTCGCCTTGGGTGGCCACTTCCAACACCAGGCGGTGGGTTTGCCGTGCTTCTGCGGCATAGTCATAAGGGCAAACAAACACCGAGGAGCGCTCGCGCTCTTCAAACAGCTCCAGATAGCGGAGCCGCTGGTCGTCTGCATAGACCGCCAGTCGCTGGCTGTTGTCATGACCGACACCCAGCACTTCGATATAGAGCTCACCGGGCGGCACACAGGGTTTGGCCATCACCGGCTGACCGAGGGTTTCCTGCTGACTCATGGTTGAACTCCTGGTAACGATTCCTTGGCCAGGGCGGGGCTGACATCCCCGTGGGCCTCATGCTGTAACTGCTGGACAAGATGGTTCTCAAGAACCTTGATCTGCTTAACGCCCTGGCGTTCCAGTTGCTCGCAGCGCCGTGCGATCTGATCCACGCGCTGCTGCGGCTCGCCGGTCAGCAGCCCTTGGGTGAACAGTTGCTTGGCCAGGCGGTTGTATTGGTTATGCCGGGTCATACGCGCCAGCGCCTGCATGGCTCCGCCGTCGAGGATAAATCTATCCATCAGAACAGGCGCCTTGGCCCGGGTGATGCCGTGCCACTCAACCAGCGTGCCACTCAGAGCCCAGGGCCAGACCCAGGCACTGACGGGACCGAGCATCTGCTCAAACTGAGCGGGCGTGAGCGCGGGAAAAAGAAACTCCGCTATCGCTGGCTCATAAAAGCGAAAATCACAGCGGCCACTGCCTGCGGCCTCGACGCTGATCAGCCGGGCGAGGTGATGTTGGAGCTCAGACAGGTCGCAGGTACTACGCAGCAGCACTACAGCCTGTTGCTGCGGCCATTCATTAACCAGCAGCTGCCACAGCGCATCCTCAGGCTCTATGGCACAGAGGACCGGCGAGACCTCGTTAAGCCCCTGGTACACGGTATCTTGATAGAGCAGTGCATACTCGGGGGCTAAATGGTGCTGATAGAGCGCTTTGAGCAGGTTATCCGAACCTTAGACCGCACCGTCGATCAGCGCAAACCAGCGCTGATCGGTGCCAAAGAACGTTGCGTCAGGGAGCAGGGCTGCTGTGAACAGGGCTTCAGGCGTCACGGCACGGATCACTGAGCCGCTCCTCGTCCGCAGGGACAGTCTGGCAACGGGCAACTGCCGTCCGGCTGCCGTTGACACTGGCTGATCAGGGGGGCCTGCTGCTGTGCGGCCATCCGGAAGGCGTTGGCACGCGCCTGGAGAACATCCATCGGCAGCGGCTGCGGCACCTCCTCCGGCGCCTTCGGCTGTGACACATACCCGCTCAAGCCGGTATCCGCCGCGGCGGGCAGGCTGGGCTTTTCGGCCTGCTGGCCGCTGCCGGAACCGGGACCACCGCCGGCGTTGAGTTTGAGTTGCGCGCCGATAATTGTGACGCCGGAGGGGTCGAGTTTGACCACGCTGCCGCCGGCCTTGAGGGTCAATTCAGAACCGGCTTCGAGAATAATCTTCTGCCCCGCGCCGAGGTGGATCTCCATGGCCGCTTCGCGCAGCTCTTTGGCGCCGATCTGGCTGTGGCGGCTACCGTCGATGCTGAGGTGATCGTCCTGCCGGATATGGCTACGGCGCGCGCCGTTAACGCTGCGGTGCTCGTCGCCCTGAATCTGGCTGTAACGGTGACCGGCCACCTTACTGTGCTGATCGTTGCCGATATGCAGGCGGCTGTCGTGGCCG
>JBALTG010000142.1:0-11666 GCA_036964625.1 Motiliproteus sp. | reverse complement strand
TTGGCCATGCGCTGGTGTCGACGCCATTCTGTGTCTACGGTGGCGTAGCGGCAATGAACGCTGACGCACGCCAGGCGTTGCTTGAACATGCAAAGAACTTGGCTGAACAGCTCCAGGTCGACTACCTCGAACTGCGTCACCGCTCTCCTCAAACCGATGGCTGGCCCAGTAAAAGTAAACATGGCGCCTTTCGCCGCCAACTCGATGCCGATCCTGAGCAGAACATGCTGGCGATGAAACGCAAGCAGCGGGCTGTGATTCGTCAGGGTATAAAAAATCAACATAGTACTGAACTGGATAACCAATTCGATAATTTCTACCGAATCTACTCCACTAGCCTCAGAAACCTGGGCACCCCCGCATTTTCAAAAACCTTTCTTAAAGCGCTCGAATCAGAATTTGCTGATGACTGTGAAATCGTTTCGATCTATCAGGATGGTGAACCACGCAGCAGCCTGATGAGCTTTTATTTCCGTGACGAGGTACTACCCTACTACGGTGGTGGAATGCCCGAATCGCGCAATCTCAAGTCGATGGATTTTATGTACTGGGATCAGATCTGCCGTGCACTTGATCGCGGCACCAAGGTCTATGACTTTGGCCGCAGCAAGAACGATAGCGGCCCCTACAATTACAAACGCCACTGGGGGTTCGAGCCCGAACCGCTATGCTATGAATACCATCTAGTCAACGCCACGTCGGTACCGGACATCAGCCCTAACAACCCCAAGTACAAATACTTTATTGCGGCCTGGCAAAAGCTACCGTTGCGGGTCTCTCAACTCGTCGGCCCCTTTCTGTCGAAGCACCTTGGCTAACGACCCTGGAAACGACCTTGGCTAACCACCTTGGCTAACATAAATAGGATAGCGTTCGGATGAATCAGCAAGCTCTGCCGCCCACCCAAAGCTTTCAATTTATGACCCCGTTTGGCCTGCTTGAGCGCGTGCTCTTGGCAGCCGTTGTCGCTGCCTACCTGCTGCTGTTCTGGCCCAGTTTAAGCGGCATGGCCGAGATCTGGTGGCGCTCGGACACCTATGCCCACGGCATGCTGGTGCCATTCATTTCTGCCTGGCTAATCTGGCGAAATAAACATCGGCTGCAGCAGGTTCCGCTCTCCAGCTCCTGGCTGGCGGTTGCCGCTCTGATCATTGGAGGTCTTGTCTGGCTGATCGGTGTCGCCGCCGATATCGCAGTACTACACCAACTCGCGGCAGTTGGGGTACTGATCGTTCTGGCACCTGCACTACTAGGGTTACGACTGTCTCTGGCGCTGCTATTTCCGCTCCTCTATCTGCTATTTATGGTGCCTTTCGGTGAAGAACTGACCCCGGCACTGCAACAGGTCACCGCAGAAATCACCGTCCAAGCGTTGCGATTGAGCGGTATCCCGGTCTATATCAATGGCCTGTTCATAGAAATACCCACAGGTCGCTTTGTGGTCGCCGAAGCCTGCTCAGGTATCCGCTATCTGATCGCCTCTCTGGCCGTGGGTACCCTGTATGCGTATCTGACCTATCAGAAGCTCTCGAAACGGACGCTCTTCATTATCGCCGCACTACTGGTTCCGATCTTGGCCAACGGAATCCGCGCTTACGGGATCGTACTGATCGCCCACCTGTCCGAGATGAAATACGCCACCGGCGTCGATCATCTGATCTATGGTTGGCTTTTTTTCGGTCTGATCATGGGGCTAATGTTCTGGGTAGGCAGCTATTGGCGCGATCCGGAACCCGCCCTTGATTCCAAACAACTGCGTGCAACGACCCTGACGGCCACCTCGTCCGCTGCCGCGTCTTCACGCCGGTTGCCTGTGTTAGCGATGACGTTAGTCCTATTCTTACTGATTGGGCTGGCTAATGTTCAACTAAACCAAACTGTTGCAAAGCCGTTACTCGCCAACTATCAGATCGAACTGAATAACTGGCAAACTGATGATACGGCGACGAGTGACTGGCGACCCGACTTTATCGGTGCCGACCGCACTCTGCTACAGCATTACCGTAACGCCGACCAATCGGTGGGGCTTTATATCGCCGACTACCAGTCTGAGACTCAGAACAAAGAGCTCATCAGCCAGATGAACCGGATCAACAGCGACGATCAATGGACGGTCCACAGCGGTAGCGGCATGACTATCCGGCTTGGCTCATTACAACTGCCGCTGACGGTCACCGAACTGCGCCATGTCAGCGGTGCCAAACGCCAGATCTGGCACTGGTTCCAGGCTTACGACCGGTTCGCCAATAACGGCATCCAGGTCAAGTTGTGGCAGGCGCTGAACCGAGTGAATGGCTCGCCCTATCTTAGCTCGGTCTATGCAATAGCGATTGATTACGAAGATAGCCAGCAAGCGGAACAACAGCTGACCCGGTTTATGACCGACAACTGGCCGCTGATTCTCGACCAACGCACCGCGCAACTGCAGGCCAACAACCACCAAGAGCAACCCTAATGGGCTACCTGTTTCACCACCTGATCTCGACTCAGGCACGACTACGCCCTGAACACAGCGCCCTGATCCACAAAGGTCTGTCGATCAACTACGCAGATTTAGAGCGTATGGTCGAACAAGCGGCGGCAGGACTGGTCACTCTGGATCTGGAGCCCCAGGCACGGGTTGCGGTTTACCTGCCCAAGCAACCCGAGATCATCACCAGCCTGTTTGCGACTACCGCTGCCGGCGGCTGTTTCGTCCCGGTCAACCCCGTACTCAAACCCGCCCAGGTGCGCCATATCCTGGCAGATTGCACTGCCCGGGTGCTGATCACTAACCGTGCCCGCGCCCAGCAACTGCTACCCGAGCTCGAACATTGCCACGATCTACGCTGGTTGATTCTGGTCGACGGCGGCGAACTTGAATCCCCGAAGCCACTTCCCTGTCAGCTGCTCAGTTGGGGTGAACTGGTCAGTTGCTGCCGCGTTGCTCCTAGCCTTTCGATCACCGACAGCGATATGGCGGCGATCCTCTACACCTCGGGCAGCACCGGAAAACCCAAGGGCGTGGTGTTGTCACACCGCAACCTGATGGTGGGTGCCCATAGTGTCTCGAGCTATATCGGTAACCACGATCAGGATCGTATTCTGGCACTACTGCCACTCAGTTTTGATGCCGGACTCAGCCAGGTCACCACCGCTTTTGCCAGCGGCGCTTGCTGTGTACTGCTCGATTACCTGCTGCCCAACGATGTGATGAAGCAGGTGGTCAAACACCGTATTACCGGCATCACCGCGGTGCCGCCGCTGTGGCATCAGATCGCCAATCTCAAGTGGACCCCGGAAGCGGCACAATCGATCCGCTATTTCGCCAATACCGGCGGCCATATGCCGCAAAGTCTGCTCGACAAGCTGCGTTCTCTCTTTACCGAGGCGCAGCCGTTTTTGATGTACGGTCTGACCGAAGCGTTTCGCTCGACTTACCTGCCGCCTGCGGATATTGATCGCAAACCCGGCTCGATCGGCAAGGCGATCCCTAACGCCGAGGTGCTGGTGCTGCGTGAAGATGGCAGCGAATGCCTGCCTAACGAGGTTGGTGAACTGGTGCATCGTGGCCCCCTGGTCAGCCAGGGATACTGGAACGATCGGCAGCGCACCGCGGAACGCTTTAAGACGTTACCAGCCCGCGCATCCGGGCTGGTGTTTGAGGAGCTGGCGGTCTGGTCCGGTGACAGCGCCAGACGCGACGACGAAGGTTATCTTTATTTCGTCGGCCGCCAGGATGAGATGATCAAGACCTCCGGTTACCGGGTCAGCCCGGGGGAGATCGAAGAGGTCGCCTATAGCTCGGGACTGGTCGAAGATGCGGTGGCTCTGGGTATTTCCCACCCCACCCTGGGTCAGGCGATTCTGCTGCTGGCGACCCATCAGAGCCTGGACCGGTCTGAACTGGCCACTAACTTGCTACAATGCTGCCGCTCCGAGTTGCCGAGCTTTATGGTGCCGCAGGCGATTGTCACCGGCGCCGAGCCACTACCACGCAACCCCAACGGCAAATTCGACCGTAAGCAGCTGGCCGAGCGCTACCGTGATCATTTCACTCCTGCCTCCTCACCCTGAATACTTGATTTCGTACACCTAAGAGCCTGGTAATTCACTATGACCGCTAACAAGCCAACACATCACAGCCATTGGCCCAACTGGCACCAGGGCCAACCGCTAGTCAACAACCGGACGCTGGATCAGATCGCGGCCATTGCCGGACAAACCCCGTTTTACGTCTACGATCGCACCCGGATCATCGAGCGCGTGTCGCAACTGCGCCAAGCGTTACCGGGCCGCATCAAGCTGCACTACGCCATCAAAGCCAATCCGATGCCCGCTGTGGTCAACCTGCTGGCAGGGCTGGTCGATGGCTTGGATGTGGCGTCCCAGGGTGAACTCAAGATCGCCCTGGCAACAGCGACACCTCCACAGGAGATCAGTTTTGCCGGACCCGGCAAAGGCAAGCACGAGATTCTGGCGGCAGTAGCCGCCGGTATCGTGATCAACGTTGAATCGATGCTGCAGATACTGCAGGTCGGCGATGCCGCCAAGCGCATCAACCTGCCCGCCAGAGTGGCGCTACGGGTCAACCCGGCGTTCGAGCTTAAAGCCTCGGGAATGAAGATGACCGGCGGGGCCAAGCCGTTCGGGATCGACAGTGAGCAGATTCCGGCTGCCGTGGCCCTGTGCCGTCAACAGGGTATCGAGCCCGAGGGCCTGCACCTGTTTACCGGCTCGCAAAACCTCAAACCCGAAGCGATCTGTGAAGCCCATAGCGGCGTGCTGCGCCTGGCGGCCGAACTGATCACCGAGAATCAGTTGCAACTGCGCTTCATTAATATCGGCGGCGGGCTGGGCATCCCCTACTTCCCCGGTGAAAAACCGCTGGAACTGGAGACGATCGCCACAAACTTAGCGCATGAGTTAGAACAGATTCAGCCGTTGATCGCCACGACCGACATTGTGATGGAACTGGGAAGATATCTGGTCGGAGAAGCGGGCCTGTACGTCTGCCGGGTGATCGATAAGAAACAGTCCCGCGGCACCACCTACCTGGTTACCGATGGCGGTTTACACCACCACCTGTCCAACTCGGGTAATTTTGGCCAGGTGATCCGCAAGAACTACCCGATTGACGCCTGCCCCGCCTCTCTGACCGACGAAAAAGAGCGGGTCACCGTGGTAGGCCCCCTCTGCACCCCGCTCGATATCGTCGCCGACAAGATGGAGCTGCCCCGCTGCGAGCTTGGTGATCTGATCGTTGTTCGGCAATCGGGGGCTTACGGCCCCAGTGCCAGCCCGCAAGGCTTTCTGGGGCACCCGCAGGTAGTAGAACTGCTGCTTTAGCGCCCTTGACGGGCGAAGCCTGTCTGATGCGGTTCGTGCCTCACCACATCCTACGAGAGGTCTCTATGTACAGGTTCTTGTGGGAGCCTGGCTCCCGGCGATTTTGGCATTCTTCTACTAAGGGATCGCCTGCAGGCAGACTCCCACGGTGCTATCTGTTGGGTTGTTAGCCAGAATTATCCAGAAAGGCGGACTGCCTAAATAGGGGCAGGTATCCGACGCAGATCAGGCTGGGTTTTGTGGGAGCCGGGCTCCCGGCGATTTTGTCATTTTTTTGCTAAGGGATCGCCTGCAGGCAGGCTCCCACGGTGTTATCTGTTGGTTGTTAGTCGGGATAAATCCCGACCTACAGCCGTTCGCTTAAATGAACCCAAGCTCAATGCGCCAAGCGGGTCCGCTGCCACTCTTCGGTGGGCTCATTGAGCATTAAGATCATCTCGATCGCTTCCTCTTCGGTGTTATAGCTGTTGGTAAAACCCAGCTTTTTCGCCAGTCGCTGCATCCCCATGTTACTGGTCATGGTGGTCCCCATCAGCTTCAGAGTGCCCCGGCTGCGGCAGTAATCGATCATCTTTTGCATCAGCAAAGAGCCTAACCCCTCGCCCTGCAGCTCGTCGAGCATCACCACCGCAAATTCGGCCGCGACATTATCCGCATCAGTGGTGGCACGTACCACCCCCAGTGTTTCATCGCCCGGCTTGCCGTCCAGGCGTGGCGCGGAAACAATAAAGGCCATTTCACGGTTGTAATCGATCTGGGTCCAGCTGGCTAATTCATCATGATTAGGCGCTGCGCGGCTGTAAAAATAACGTAAACGGATCGATTCCGGGCTGAGCCGGTTGTACATCTCCAGATGATTCGGCTCGTCTTCGCCTCGGATCGGACGCAGTGTCACCTGACGACCACTTTTCAGCGATGCCTGTTCAACCAGGCTCTCAGGATAGGGCGAGATGGCCGTCAGCACCGGCTGCCCCAGGCCGATACTGGCATCCACGGCCAGTAGCCCCGACTTGTTAACCAGCAGCGGATTGATCTCCAACGTCCGCAACTCAGGCAGATCAATCACCATGTCTGACAGCTGCACCAGCAACTGACACAGGCTGTCGACATCCTGCTCGAAACGGTAGCTATTGGTTTTCAGTATGCGATACACCCGCGAGCGCTTGATTAACGCCCTCGCCAGGCTGTTACTCAGTGGCGGTAGCATCAGCTGTCGATCCGCCTGGGCGTCAATATCATGCCCTCCCATACCGAAGAAGATCATCGGTCCAAACACCGGATCCCGGGTCACCCCGGTACAGATCTGCAATGACTGAAAGCCTCGCTTCATCTGCTGAACACTGTAACCGCGGTGTTCTTCTGCCCCGAAGCGCTCATCCACCCGTTGTGATAACTCCGTCACCGAATGGCGGATCTCCGCTTCAGAATAGAGATTTAACGCCAGGTCACGCCAGCGCTGACTGGCCCTATCAACATAACTAAACGGATAGCGATTATCTTTATGCAGCGCTTTAACAGCGACCGCAGAACCCAACGCCTTGGCGATACCCACCACACCATCGATACTATCGGTGTAGTGCGATTGTGCGCACTCGACGCCGTATAACCGCAACAGTATCCCGACCTCTTCATGACGCAGGTAATCGCAGCCATTACCCATCGCCCGCTCAATCAACATCCGCCCCTGAAGCAATGCACCGTTGTCATCCTGCAGGCTAACCGCCGTCGGCGTCTGTTTTAGCAGGGTCTGATTGTGCCGATGCTGGACCATGTGCATAAAAGCATCGACCGCTTTTTCCGGGGTGATGTAGGTGGGAACCTTAGCCTCGTTGAACAGATTACGCGCCGCAATCGCGGTTTCCCTGCCCATCCAGCTGGTCAGAACGTTGCGCCGGGTTTTTTTCGCAGCGGTGAGCACCGCCTGCGCCGACTCAAGACTGGGGGCCATCCGTGTCGGGGCATGTAGCACCAG
Source organism: Motiliproteus sp. (assembly GCA_036964625.1). Lineage (GTDB taxonomy): Bacteria > Pseudomonadota > Gammaproteobacteria > Pseudomonadales > Balneatricaceae > Motiliproteus. The sequence goes on along the minus strand of JBALTG010000142.1, from coordinate 4,366 downwards.
CACCGCATCGACATTGGGGTCCTTGCTGAGAATATCAACGGACTGGCCGTAACGCTCGGGGGTCGCATCGGCATGCAGATCCACGGGATTGCTGACAGTGCTGCCGTGCAGGGTCAACGTTTGCAGCGCCTCGATCGTTTCCGGGGTCAATTGGGCCAGTTTGCCGCCTTGCTGATAAAGCCGCTCCACTGCCATCGCGTTAAGCCCCATACCATTAGAGACCAACGCCAATCGCTTGCCGCGAAGCGGCTTCATGGTCGTTAAGGTTTCCAGGGCGTCAAACAGTTCGTCACTGCTTTTAACCCGAACCGCACCGCAACTGGTGAGTACCGAGTCATAGACCTTATCGATACTGTCGATGCCTGCTGGCAACTGTTTACTACGGCTGGCAGAATCCAGCAGGGACAGATTGCTCTTGAGAATCAACACCAATTTATTCCGCGCGGCGGCCCGGATCGACGAGATAAAATGTCCGGCATTGTTAACCCGGTCGGCCTGAATCAACAACGAATGGGTGTAAGGATCCGCCGTGAGATGATCCACCACGCTGGCCAGATCGATATCGACACTGCCGCCCAGGGTTAGAAAGTTGGAGAAGCCGATACCCTGGCCGTTGGCCCAGTCGATCATCGCCGTGCCCAGGATGCCGGACTGACCAACATAGGCTACCGATCCTTTACGAATATTCTGATGCGAATAGCTGGCATTTATTTTTTCACCGGGAACCAGCAGGCCCATCCCTTCCGGTCCCAGCAGCCGTATACCGTAGGGTTGCGCGGCGTCACGCAGGGCACGATTGAGCGCATGGCGATCGCCAAAGCGCGACTGCGACAGATCACTACTGAGCACAATGGCCGCCTTAACCCGATTCTGGCCCAGGGCCGAGATAGTATCGGGTATATCATCGGCCGGGGCACAGATGATGGCCAGCTCGGGCATCTCCTGGAGCTGCGTTAACAGCGCAACGTTGGCAACGCCAAACACCCGGTCTCCCCCAGGCCCGACGGACATGATCGGGCGTTCAAAACCGCCATCGACCAGGTTCTTAAGAACCACACCGCCCATATTATCGGCATCTTCGGTCGCGCCAATCACAGCTATCGACTTGGGCTTAAAAAATCGCTTCAGATATCGAGTGCTCATGACCGTACTCCAAAATGCTGCATTGCAAAATAATGTGCCTATCATACTACGAAAGTATCAAAAAAAAACAGGGTGCTATTAAGCACCCTGTTTTAGTGGTATTACGGAGATCGCGGAGTCGATTTACAGCAACTCAGCGCCGTATTACGATCAAATACTCAGCTATTATTTACTCAACTTAAGTAGCAGCTTGTTCAGACGCTGCACGAATGCAGCCGGATCATCCAGTTGCTCGCCACTCGACAGGCAGGACTGATCGAACAGGATCTGAGACAATTCACCAAACTGCTCTTCGTCGCTTTCAGCATTCAGAGACGCCACCAACGGATGGTCCGGGTTCAACTCCAGGGTCGGCTTGGAGTCTGGAACATTCTGGCCTGCCGCTTCCATGATTTTGCGCATCTGCGCGCCCATCTCATGTTCGGCAACGACCAGACAGGCGGGTGAATCCACCAGGCGGTGAGTGATACGCACCTCGTTAACCTGCTCTTTAAGCACCTCCTTGACCCGTTCAACCAGTGAGCTGAACTCTTTTGCCGTCTCCTGCTGCTGCTTCTTCTCGTCTTCGTCTTCGACCTTACCCAGGTCCAGATCACCCTTGGTGATGTCCTTAAACTTTTTGCCTTCGTGCTCGTTAAAGTTGCTCATCAGCCACTCATCGACACGGTCTGACAGCAACAGCACTTCCAGCCCCTTCTTCCGGAAGATCTCCAGATGCGGACTGTTCTTAGCGGCAGCATGGGAATCAGCGACGACGTAATAGATGGTGTCCTGACCCTCTTGCATCCGCTCGATGTACTGTGCCAGGGATTGATCCTGCTCAGCTTTATCCGTATTGCTGGTGGAAAAACGCAACAGGTTGGCAATCTTGTCGCGGTTGCCATGATCCTCAGCAGGTCCCTCTTTGAGCACGGCACCAAACTCTTTCCAGAACTTGGCGTAGCTATCATCATCCTTCTTCGCCAGCTTGCCGAGCATATCCAGCACCCGCTTGGTCAATGCTGAGCGCATAGAATCGATGGCTGGATCTTTCTGCAAGATCTCACGAGACACGTTCAAGGACAGATCGTTGGAATCGATTACGCCCTTAATAAAGCGCAAATACATCGGCAGAAACTGCTCGGCATCGTCCATGATAAAGACGCGCTGAATATACAGCTTCAAACCCCGGGCACCATCACGATTCCACAGATCGAAAGGAGCACGACCGGGAACATACAGCAGGCTGGAATATTCCAGCTTACCTTCGACCTTGTTGTGGCTCCAGCTAAGCGGATTGTCAAAATCGTGCGAGACGTGCTTATAGAACTCCTGGTACTCGGTTTCGCTAACCTCGGTACGCGGACGTGACCAGAGCGCGGTGGCGTTGTTAACACACTCCCACTCAACTTCCACAGCCTCTTCTACTGGCTTCTCTTTGCCTTCATCATCATATTCGGGCGTTGGCGCCTTGATCATCTCGACCGGAATGGCGATATGGTCAGAATATTTACGGATCAGGCTGCGCAGACGCCAGCCATCGGCAAACTCGGTTTCACCCGCTTTGAGATGCATGATGATGGTGGTGCCGCGCTCAGCCTTGTCGATAGAGCCGACCGTGAAGTCGCCCTCTCCGGCTGACTCCCAGTGAACCCCTTCAGAAATCGGTTCGCCCGCTCTACGGCTCAGCACTTCAACCCGGTCAGCAACGATAAAGGAGGAATAAAAGCCTACCCCGAACTGACCGATCAGGTGTGAATCTTTCTGCTGGTCACCGGTCATGTGCGACAGGAAATCAGCGGTGCCAGACTTGGCGATTGTGCCCAGATGATCGATCACATCCTGGCGATTCATGCCGATACCGTTATCGATCACCTTGATCAGATTATTCTCTTGATCAAATTCGATCCGAATTTTGAGCTCGCTGTCAGACTCGTACAGGCCGTCTTCGGACAGCGCTTTAAAACGCAGCTTATCGGCAGCGTCAGAGGCGTTGGACACCAGCTCGCGCAGGAAAATCTCCTTATTGGAGTACAGCGAGTGGATCATCAAATGCAACAACTGCTTAACTTCTGTCTGAAAACCCAGTGTTTCTTTATGCGTTTCGGTGGTCATACCTATTCCCAATTATCGAGGTTGCTACGGACAAAGAGGCACAACAGTACGGCCTCGACTCGTTGCAGAGATAGATGGGGCCGGTGATGAGTATTTCAAGAGCCGAGAGGTCGGAATAACAGCGATGCGAGCCGGTCGACAATGCCGGAATAATTCCAGACCGGCCCACAGCGTGCCTCCCGCTGGGGGATTCCGCTACTTAATCAATTGCTGATAACTGGAATCAACGATCTGCGCTTTTTCCAGGCCGACCATCAGTGTACGTAACGTAGGGGAGCAAAATTCACGCTGATACAGCACATAAACCACGCCGGTGGACATGACGATCAGCACCCAGGGGTTAATCACCCAGCCCAGCAGCGCCAGGCTAAAGTAATAGGCTCGCAATCCATGGTTGAAGTTGTTAGCCGCCATTGTTTCCATCTGGGCGGTGCGATGGATGAACACTTCGCAGTCGGCCTCGCTGTCAGCCCCGCTGTCGGCATCACTACCCGCGTTGTTACGCACCGGAGCACTGCCGATCAACACCGAGGCAAAACCGTACTGGCGCAGACTCCAGGTGAACTTAAAGAAGGCGTAGATAAACAATCCGGTCAGCACCAGTAATTTCAGCTCCCACTCCATCCGGCTGGTTTCGATAGCCAGGGGGAATTCGGCCAGCAGATTAACCGCCTGCTCGGAGGTGCCGAACACGGTCAATAAACCGGCCAGTAGAATCAGAGTGCTCGACGCGAAGAAGGCCACGCTGCGTTCCAGATTGGCAATCGCCGCAATATCCGCAACCCGAACATCACGCAGCAACAGCTGCCGCATCCAGTTAATACGATACAGATGCAGCACATTAACCAGGCACGGGATTGTCCGCGACTTAATCCGGGCGTAACGGTTGTAGCCATTAAAACAGATCAGAAACCAGCCCAGAGCCACTACATTCAACCAGTAGACCTGTTCCAAACCGATCAAAACCATCAGTTCCATTTAATGCGCCTCTTCGGTATGCCTTAGATCCACTAGGAGACTGTCGGGCTTGGCCGATCGTAGCGAGGGAAATCCGATTTGAGGCAGATTTTTCGATCATCCGAGGCGAATAGCGAGCTATTTAACGAGGGTGAACGTGAAAATATGACCA
>JBALTG010000141.1:0-11918 GCA_036964625.1 Motiliproteus sp. | reverse complement strand
GCGGGAATAGCTCAGTTGGTAGAGCGCAACCTTGCCAAGGTTGAGGTCGCCGGTTCGAATCCGGTTTCCCGCTCCAATTTGCACGCCACGCTGCATCTCTTTTTTCGACTACGTTTCTGCGCACAGTGATTTTCAGGCCGTCTTGTCTTGATGGGCTGTTCTGTGATTTCGTTGTTGGTGAGCTATGGCGGTATAACGCGGCGATCCTGCCTATTTATCGCCGCTCAAGATCGAAAATTTGGCTCAAATCATCTACCCCTCCCTATGACCGGTCCAGTCCGACAGGCCTCAAGAAAAATAGCGTTGGCTATTGCCGCAGTCGCGGCAGGGGCGTTTGGGTAGATGGCTCATCTAATCCCGCTTAGCCCTCAGTGCAGCTCGTTATCAGCACAAAACTGTTCCATCTCTTCGTCGCTGAGGTAGTGCAGGCAGGTGCCGCCGAGTTGCCACAGCAGTAGGCGCGGTACCAGGTGGCTTAGGTTTGGGTGCATGCTGATCAGGTTCGATACCGCATCTTGCGCCAAGTGGTTATACTCTTCCCCGTTATCAATCATCTCCAGAATAAGGGTAAAGCGGTCATTGATGATAACTGCCGCCTCGCTGCTGTCCATTGCGTCCAGCGCTTGCTGTACTTGGCTTTGCAGGGTTTCTAGGGTGGTCCGTAGGCTGGGATTCATCAGAACTAATCGTCTCTCTATGAGGCTGGAATACAAGGAGCCATAGTATGCCAGTGATTTGGCAAGATGCGATGTCGGTGGGTAATATTATTATCGATGCTGAGCATAAATACCTATTTTGCCTGATCAATAGTGTTGAGATCGCGCTGAAATTGGACGATAACGAGCGGATCATGAAGATGCTGATTTATCAGCTTGAAGAGTACACCACTGACCATTTCCGGCGCGAAGAGACGGTCCAGATTAAGATGAAATATCCGGGCTATCTAGAGCACAAGCTCGAGCATCAACATATTCTGGACAATATTGCGGCATTGAAATTGGGTCTCTTTGCGTCAGATCAGGGTTCGACAGATGCAAACGCAGTCACCGCTGCTGTTGAGACTGAAGTGCAGCAGCAGTGCGAGACGTTGGATGTCGCGTTTGATATTGAGGATTATGACCCTTATGCCACGGCTCAAAAGTCTGCTGTAAGCGCGGTGGTAGAAGAGCAAACCATTAGCGGAGGCGCTCCAACCCGTGCGGAGGTGTTTAATGAGGATGTGGTGGCGCTGCTTAGGAGTTGGATTTTAGATCATGTGTTGAAGACCGATATGAAGATGCGAAAGCACCTGGCTCGATTCCCGGAAAATTTTGCCTGAGCCCGGTTTGGAGTGGCTCTTTAGTTGCGCGAGTGTTGCAATCGCCGGCTTTAACCCCACATAAGCAGTTCATGTTACAACCGGCGGTTTCAGCCGGATTTTTTTTGATTTTCTAAACAGGAACAGGTTATGCCCCAGGCTCTCTCCATTCGGGGGTTGAAAAAAACGTACGACAACGGTTTCGAGGCCCTGAAAGGGATCGATTTGGATGTGCAGCAGGGGGATTTCTTTGCCTTGCTGGGCCCCAATGGTGCCGGAAAATCGACCACCCTGGGTATCGTCTCCACCCTGATCAACAAGAGCGCGGGTACGGTCAGTGTATTCGGCCATGATGTTGATACCGATCCGGTTGCCGCCAAGAGGTTGATGGGGGTGGTGCCGCAGGAGTTTAATTTCAATCAGTTTGAGAAGGTGCGCGATATCGTCGTTACCCAAGGCGGCTACTATGGGATGCCCGTAGGGGAGGCGCGCGATAGTGCCGATCACTATCTGCAGGCACTGGGGCTTTGGGATAAGCGCGACACCGTGTCGCGGATGCTGTCAGGGGGGATGAAGCGGCGGCTGATGATCGCACGGGCGTTGATCCATCAGCCTCAGCTGCTGATTCTCGATGAGCCTACTGCCGGGGTCGATATCGAACTGCGCCGCTCGATGTGGGAGTTTCTGCAGAAGATCAACGCAGCGGGAACTACGATCATCCTGACCACTCACTATCTGGAAGAGGCGGAAAGCCTGTGCCGGCACATCGCGATCATCGACCGCGGTGAGATTCGGGCCAATACCAGCAAGCGAGAGCTGTTGCGCCAGTTGACGCACGAGACCTTTGTGCTGGATCTGGCACAGTCGTTAACCGGGCTGCCGCAACTTGACGGCTATTCGACGGAGTTGGATGGCGATCACACCCTGATTGTTGAGGTTGGGCAAGAGCAGGGGCTCAGCGGCGTTTTCGCCCAGCTGCAGCAGCAGGGGATAGAAGTGGCGAGTATGCGTAACAAAACCAACCGACTGGAGGAGCTGTTTGTGCGCCTGGTCGAAAAGAACTTAGAGAGCTGAATCGTGCGAATCCGTGATCATTACATCGCCCTGAGTACCATTGTTCATAAAGAGATTCGGCGTTTTTTACGGATCTGGATGCAGACGTTGCTGCCACCGGCAATCACCATGACCCTGTATTTCATCATCTTCGGTAATCTGATCGGTTCGCGGATCGGCGAGATGGGTGGTTTCGGCTATATGGAGTTTATCGTTCCGGGTCTGATTATGATGTCGGTGATTACCAACTCCTATGGCAATGTGGTGTCGTCGTTTTACGGGGCTAAGTTTCAGCGCAATGTTGAAGAGATGATGGTCGCGCCGGTGCCGCCGTCGGTGATCTTGATCGGCTTCGTGCTGGGCGGTGTAGCCAGGGGGTTGGGTGTCGGTTTTATCGTCACCTGTCTGTCGCTGTTTTTCACCGATCTGCAGATTCATAATCTGGCGGTGGTGATGTCGGTGGTGCTGTTGACCTCGATCGTATTTGCGCTGGGCGGTTTTATTAATGCCATCTACGCCAATAGTTTTGATGATATCTCGATCATTCCGGTGTTTGTGCTGACACCGCTGACATATCTGGGCGGGGTGTTTTATTCGATTCAGCTGTTGCCGGAGTTCTGGCAGCAGGTGTCGCAGATCAATCCGATTCTATATATGGTCAACACTTTTCGTTACGGCATCCTCGGGGTCAGTGATATCGACCTGAGACTGGCGTTTGCAATCATCCTGCTCTTTATTGCGCTGCTGTACAGTTATGCTCTTTATCTACTGCGCACGGGTAAGGGGATCAGGAGTTAATCATGAGTGATTATCTGAAGAACGCGCCGCTGGGGCAGAGCACGGGTTATGTGTGTGAATACGATCCTTCGCAGCTGTTTCCAATCCCCCGGGGCAATAACTGGCAGGACCGCGGGTATACTAAAGCGCCGTTTCGGGGTTGTGATCTGTGGAACGCATACGAGCTTTCCTGGCTTAATAGCAAAGGACTGCCGCAAGTGGCAACGGCGGAGTTTCGGGTCGGTTGTGAGTCGCCTAATATCATCGAATCCAAGTCGTTTAAGCTGTATCTGAACTCGTTTAATCTGAGTCGGTTTGAATCGGCAGATGCGGTTCGCCAGCATCTGCTAGAAGACCTGAGCCAGGCCGCAGGTGCACCGGTCACGGTGGTTATTCAGTCGCTTGAGGGCCAGGCCCGTATCGATCAGTTCGAGGGCGAGTGTCTGGACCAGCAGGATGTTGAAATAGAGCATTACCTGCCTGCGCCGCAACTGCTGCGTACCCTTCCGGGCGACCCGGTTGAGGTGCAGCTCTACAGTCATCTGCTTAAATCGAACTGTCCGGTAACCGGACAGCCCGACTGGGCCAGTATCCAGATCGATTATCGCGGCGATCCGATCGATAAGGCGGGGCTGCTGCAGTACCTTGTTTCTTACCGTGAACACGGTGATTTTCATGAGCACTGTGTGGAGCAGATCTTCCTCGATATTCTTGATCGCTGTGAGCCTGCGCAGCTGAGTGTTTATGCACGTTATGTGCGCCGCGGCGGTCTGGATATCAATCCATTTCGCAGTACCGAAGCCTTTTCACCTGATAATATTCGTCTGGTTCGTCAATAAAGCGGCAGATAACACGTACAGATAAAAAGTGGCACTAAAAGATTTATGATCAAGTGGGTAATCACTTAACACCGCTAGAGGAGTTCTCTATGGATGCACTGGATCTGTTACAGCAGCGGGTTTCGTCGCCGCGGTTGGGGGAGCTACCGCCAACACCCGCACAGTTGGACCTGATGTTCAAAGCTGCGCTGCGAGCCCCCGACCATGGCGGCTTACACCCCTGGCGATTCTTGACTCTGGCCGGTGATGCTCGGATCCAATTAGGCGAGCTTTTTTTGCAGGCAGGGTTGGCTGGCGATCCAGAGATGATCGACGCCAGGCGAGCTAAGCTGCGTGCTATGCCATTGCGTGCGCCGCTGCTGGTTGTGGTGATTGCTTGCCCTCAGGATCATCCCAAGATACCGCGTATTGAGCAGCAGATTTCTGCCGGGGCAGCGGCCCAGAATTTGCTGTTGGCGGCCTTTGCTCAGGGGGTCGGAGGGATGTGGCGGACCGGAGAGATGGCTTATCACCCGCTGGTGATGCAGGGTCTGGGTCTGACAGAGCACGAGCAGTTGATCGGTTTTGTTTATTTGGGGTCGCAGCCCGAGCGAATCAAAAAGGTGCACCCGCTCGATCCGGCTGACTTCGTTCGGGCCTGGCCTGCGGCTTAAAATAACAGAGGAGAGGGTTTTGGCGACTTCTGAGGTAACACCGGTTGAGTGGTTTCGAAAAAAAATATTTGAACAGATCCCGCTGACCCAGCACATGGGGTTTGAGCGGATCGATTACGACGGTCGCGACCTGGCGTTCGAGCTTTCACTCCAGCCCAATCATAACGACAAGGGCACCGCCTTCGCCGGCGCCCTAAGCGCTGCTGCCAACCTGTGCGGTTGGGGGGCGATCACCCTGCTGCTTGAAAACGAGGCAAAAGCTTACGATGTAGTGATCCGCGATAGCCGGCTTGAATACATGCTGCCGGTGACCGAGGGTTTTCGGGTCCAGGCGCATCTGCCCGAGCCGGAGCAGGTTGATAGCTTTGTGCAGCGCTTGCGAGAACGCGGCAAGGCCAGGATCGATCTGATTGTAGAGGTGGTCGAACAGGGCCAGCAGTGTTTTAAGTTTAGTGGCAGTTATGTGGCGCTAGAAAAGAAGCGGTGGTTGTCATCAAATCGTTAAGCGGCACTCATAGAGTGCGTGTTACTTGGCCTGGATCAAGGCGGGAGGGTATTACTGCTGGTGTATAATTAGGTGCGCGATAAATCCTGAGCGCTGCTAAGGAGATCCGCCGCCAATGTCTTTTGTTTCTCAACAATTTCCCTGGTTAGCTGCGCTGGCTGAGCGTGGGCTGTTGCGACAGTTACTTTCCCGCCGCGCTCACGTGTTTGGTTTTAGTGGTGCCCGTGCGCACTACATCAACAGCCGGGTGCGGTTGCTGGCGCTTTTATTCGCCGTGCTGACCCCGTTGTGGATTCCGGTTGATTACTTTCTGCTGGAGAGGGATCAATTTCTGTTGATGAGCATCGTGCGGTTATTGTTTTCGATGGGTCTGTTAATGCTGTCTGCAGTACCTGAAGCCGGCGTTCGATTGTTTCAGGCTCGGCGCCGGCTGGTCGTTCTGATGGTTCTGCCGACGCTGTTTCATCTGTTAACCCAGTCTATTTTGAAAGATGCCGCCTCCAGCGAGCTGCTGCTCTGTTATTCGTTTTTGCCGTTTTTGATCATCGTCATGCACTGTATATTTCCGCTGGCGCTGACCGAAGGTATCGGTCTGGCAGCATTGACCATCAGCCTGTTAGCCCTCGGTGAGCTGTTTCAGGGGGTGCTGTTCAGCGTCCGTGGCTTGATTGATTTGTGGCTGATGCTGTTGATCATGGGGGTGGCGGTCTGGGCGCAGCTATCTCAGCTGCATATGCAGTTAAGATTGTTTAACGAGGCAACAACCGATCCGCTAACCGGGTTGCTTAATCGGCGGACATTGATGAAGCAGCTTAATCATGTGCAGCAGCAGTCGTTGCGCACCGGTCGCCCCGTGTCCCTGATGATGCTGGATCTGGATCATTTTAAACAGATCAATGACCGCTTTGGTCATCAGGGTGGTGATCGGGTGCTGGAACTTTTTGCACAGATTTTACAGCAGCAGGTGCGGAGCTCTGATTATATATCCCGTTTTGGCGGCGAGGAGTTTTTAGTGTTGCTGACGGACGCGCGGCAACAGGATGCGTTGCAGCTGGCGGAGCGTATTCTGAAGGGTTGCCGTACCAGCAAGGTAGCGCTGGAGGATTGTCGCGAGATCCGTTTTGGTGTGAGTATTGGAATCGCGCAACTGGACGGTGCGGTGTCGGTAGAGGACTGCCTGAGCCAGGCTGATGCGGCCTTATACCAGGCAAAGGCGCAGGGGCGGGATAGGGTCGTGCTGGCTGGTTCAGGGCGGTCTGAGCAATAGAGGCTATTAAGTTAAAACAAGCGCACCTGTAGAGGTGCGATTTGGTTTTTATTAGGCTTGGGCCTTGCAACAGCTGGTGCCTTCCGGAAAATGCATATGCACGTCCCGCTGTGGGTAAGGAATAGATATCCCTTGCTCATCAAAGGTCAGCTTAACCTTCTCATTCATGTCGAAATAGACCCCCCAGTAATCGGCCGAGTTGACGAACGCCCGAATCGTAAAATTGACCGAATTATCCGCCAGGGCCGATAACAGTACCTGGCTTTGAGGATCTTTGAGGACCCGTCCATCCGCGGCCAGCAGTTGCTCGAGGATGGATTTGGCTTTTTTCAAATCATCCCCGTAACCGATCCCAAACTCCATATCCACACGCCGAATGGGGCTGAGCGAGTAGTAAAGCCAGCAAGATCTTGGTGCCATACAGGGTGGCGTATTCAATCAGCTGGCCAGAATATTTATCAAGGAGTTCGATGTTTAGATCTTCCATCGTATTAAGTCCTTGCTGTAGCAGGATTGGTTGCAGTGCTGCTAGTGCATACAGAGTAACTACGGGTATGCGTTGATGAGCGTGCTAAAGGAACGGGTTATCTGAAATAACTTCGGTGTCTTTTTCGGAGTTGAATAAAAGCAATTAATGACAAAAATAGGAATAGTAATAAGGTCTGTTGCGGTAGCGTTAAGCCAATCAGGGTCCAGTGGGTGTCGGTACACTCGCCCGATCCGTTAATTAAGGTAGATAAAACCTCTTGTAGGGGGACGTTCTGTAACAGGTATTCCAGTCCGGGGCCGCATTCGGTTGTCAGGTCTGCGGGGAGGCTCTGGAGCCAGATATGACGCAGGTTTAAGCCGATTCCGATGATACTCAGTAAACCGCCCAGAGTGGCATAACAGCGTTGCCCAAACTGACGCGGGTTATGGGCCCAGGCTAGAAAAAACACGCAGGCAAGCGCCAGGACGATCAGGCGGGATGCTATGCACAGGGGGCCGGGTGGTAAGCCAAGGCGCTGTTCAATAAAAATGACTGCGAAAAGCAAGGCGCTGACACAGGTCGCAAGTCCAACAAAATTGAGCGAGCGGTAGCGTGATCTAGAGTTGTCGAGGTAGTTCAAAGTTGTCGTTCCCAGGGTGTCGCTAACTTGGTAGGGCGTTCCGGTTATGCTCTCCAATAACAGAATGAATACCTTGATAAATCAAATACTCATGATAGTCAACCGGCAGGGCGCTTATTCCTCGTTGGATAACCCTTAGGAGGCTGACCGAGAATAGACAGACCTACTGCAAAATTCGCATTTCGGCCAGATTTACCGCTCATTTTTGTCAAATAGAACCACTATTCTTCGCAAATGACCGAAAAATCTAGCTCAAAATGCGTATCTTTCGTGACGATCGCTATTCTCGGTCAGCCTCCTAGCGAGGCTGGGGCAGGGGTCGAGAATGCCGTACAATGCGCCGATTAATCTTATCTCAGGAGTGTATGCCTTGGACCCTATTATCATCTTTTTGCTCAGTGGCCTGTTCCCAATGAGCGCCGCTATCGCCGCCAGTAAATTAATGAAACTTCCCGAAGAGCAGCGCCCTAGTTGGATCCAGGGTGAGTCCGGACTGCGCAATGTGGTGTTGTTGGGTAATCTGTTCGGGTTGATTTTAATCGCAGCGCTCTGGTACGGATTTACTCATGTCGAGTGGTGGATCCCCTTGCTGTGTCTGGTGATCACCTTTCCTGTGGTTCATGTCATCGTTATTGAACGGTTATTTGGGTTATCCAAAAGCTTTATGTTCAGTGGTGCGCTGTCGATCGCCGCTACCGGGCTGTTATGGCTGCATTGGTGAATACCTGGCTGGAGCAAGTGTCGCCTCTGTTACTGGGTTTTGGTGCGGTCGTGATGTTGTTGGGTTGGCTGCTCGGCTATCTGCCGCAACGGAGTTTTCGACGCGCTAATCAGGCCCAGGGTCTGCAGCAGTTACAGGCGCTAGAGGATCAACGTGGCGCGCTAGCTTGTCAGCATGAGGAGTTACAGCAGCGGAATACTGCGCTACAGGTAGAGTTGTCGGGGAGCCGCGAGCGGATTCATAGCTTGTTGCGGTTGGAGTCTCAGCTGACAGAGCGCGATGAGCAGGTGCAGCGTTTGCAGCTGGATAAAGCTGCGTTGCAAACCCAAGTGTGTACGCTCCAGGTTCGCGCTGACGCCGAGCAGCAGCATCACGCCGAAAAACTGACGTTGCTGGAGCAAGCGGGAGAGCGGATGCAGCAACAGTTTGTGCATCTGGGGCAGCAGATTTTTGATGATAATAGCCGTAAGTTCGGCGTGCAGCAGCAGGACAAGATGCACTCTGTGCTGCAGCCGCTGCGTGATCAGCTTGGCGATTTCAGGCGTCGGGTTGACGATGTCTATGATAAAGAATCCCGTGACCGACAGGGGCTGGTGGAGCAGATCGCGCAGCTAAAAACGCTTAACCTGCAGATGAGTCAAGACGCGATTAATTTGACTCAGGCGTTAAAAGGCGAAAACAAAATCCAGGGCAACTGGGGCGAGTTAGTGCTGGAGCGTATTTTAGAAGAGTCAGGGCTGAGGCGCGGTTACGAGTATGAACTGCAGTTGAGTACGCAAGATGAGACCGGCCGACGGCTGCAGCCTGATGTGGTGATCCATCTGCCCGAGCGCAAAGATATCATTGTCGATGCCAAAGTGTCTCTGGTCGCCTACGAGCGCTACTGTTCGAGTGACGACAAGGCACAGCAGCAGGCTGCGCTACGTGAGCATGTCAGCTCGATTAAACGTCATATCAAAGGTTTGAGCGAAAAGGGCTACGAGTTGTTACCGGCCCTGCATTCGTTGGATTTCGTACTGTTGTTCATTCCGATAGAGTCAGCCTTTCTGGCCGCGCTTGAACAGGATCGGCAGCTGTTTGGTGATGCCTTTGAACGCAATATTTTATTGGTCAGCCCCTCCACGCTGCTGGTAACCCTGCGCACCATCAGTAATATCTGGCGCTATGAAAAGCAGAGCGTCAATGCGCAAGAGATCGCCAAGCGTGGCGGTGAGTTGTATGACAAGTTTGTCGGTTTTGTGGCGGCGCTGGAAGATGTGGGCAAGCATATCGATCAAAGCCAGCGGGCCTGTGAGGTCGCAATGAATCGACTCTCGAGTGGCAAGGGTAATTTGATTAATCGTGCCAGCGAGCTGAAAAAACTAGGCATCAGGGCCAAGAAGTCCCTGCCGGACGCGTTGCTCGACAGGGCTGATAGTGGTTCGGTTGAGTTGGAGGGGATCGGTTGCAGTGGCCCGGATACTGTCGGTTAAACTGATCCGGGTCTCTCTGAGTCGCGTTTACACGGCAAAATATTCTTTAAGGTAATCGATAAACGAACGCATTTTGGCGGGCAGAAAGCGCCGATGCGGATAGACTGCAAAAACATCGCTGTGCGGTTGTTCGTAGTCCTCAAGAATAGGCACCAGCTCCCCCGTATCGATATAATCCTGGACCATAAATTGTGGTTTTAAGATGATGCCTACCCCCTGAGTGGCCGCCGCCACCATGGCGCGCCCGTTGTTGGCATTCAGCCGGCCGCTGGCTTTGATCGAGCAAGATTCCTGGGCGTTGCTGAAGAGCCATTCATTGTTGGAAGACGAGTAGCTGTAGGTCAGGCAGTTGTGCTTGCGCAGCTCGGTGGGGTGTTGTGGCTGGCCGTACTGCTCAAGGTAGGCGGGTGAGGCACAGCAGACCAGGTGATGCTTCATTAAGGGTACCGCGACCAGACTGGAGTCGGGTAGGGTGCCGATACGAATAGCGATATCAAACCCCTCTTCGACCAAGTTAACTTTGCGGTCCTGGTAATTGATATCAATGTGGACATCGGGAAAGCGCTTGAGGTAGTTGGCAATGGCTGGCGCCAGTCGCAGTACCCCGAAGTCGATTGGCGCGGTCAGTTTCAGGGTACCACTGGGGTGGTTGCTGAGTTCGCTCAGTGATGCCTCTCCCTCTTCGATGTCGCTGAGCAGGTTTTGGCACAGTCGCAGGTAGCTCTCACCTGCTTCGGTCATGCTGACTTTACGGGTTGTACGGTTAAGTAAGCGGATGCTAAGCAGGTCTTCTAAGGCGGCGATGTGCTTGGTTACCATCGCAGGAGAGATGCGGAGCTCCCGGGCTGCGTGGGAAAAATTACCGCAGCTCGCAACACGGCAAAACACCCGCATGCTAGTCAGCTTATCCATACAGTTTTCTCTAAGTGAACAATCTGTTTAAAATTACCATGATTAACAATTTATATGAAAGTATTTATGCTGAGCAGGGGGCTTATAGAGGAGCCTGATATGGGCGACTGATCGCTGTTTTGTCGTGTTCACAGTGGGGAGAGCGTTATGCTGGTTGATGGGGAGTGGGTGGGGCGTTTCGCGCCTATTGATAGTGAGCTGGCAGAGGAGAGTGCTCAAGGGGGCTTTGTTCGTCAGGCGTCACAGTTCCGGCACTGGGTTGGGCAGTCCGAGCAGTTTCCGCTCGAATCCGGGCGTTATCATCTGTATGTCGCCATGATCTGTCCCTGGGCGTGTCGGACATTGATGTTGCGCGCGCTCCAGGGGCTTGAATCGGTGATCAGTGTCTCGCGTATCAGTCCGATTTTGAGCGAGCAGGGCTGGACGTTTGACGGCTGGAGTAGCGATCCGGATCCACATCTGGGTGTCAGCTATATGCATCAGCTGTATACCCACGCCGATCCGCATTACTCGGGGCGTGCCACGGTGCCGGTGTTATGGGACAAGCAGCACCAGACCATCGTCAACAACGAATCTGCAGACATTATGCAGATGCTTAATGGGGTTTTTGCGCCGTTGGCCCGGCATGCGTTGGAGCTACGCCCGGCGCATCTGTGTGAGCAGATAGATCGATTAAGCGCACACTACTATCAAAACCTTAATAATGGCGTCTACCGGGCCGGTTTTGCCCAATCACAATCTGCTTACGAGGTTGCGGTTAAGGCTGTGTTCGAGGTGCTGGAGGAGTTGGAGTGCGAGCTGGCGGAGCGGCCCTATCGGCTGGGTCAACAGCTCACCGAGCTGGATGTGCGGCTGTTTGTTACATTGGTGCGCTTTGAATTGGCTTACTACAGTCTGTTCAAATGTAATCTTAAAAGCCTGCAGCAGTACCCCAATCTATGCCGATATGTGCAGCGTATCTATCGCCTACCGGGTATCGCAGAAACCGTAGATGTTGAATCGATCAAGCGCGGCTATTACTCGATTGAGACGCTCAACCCCAACGCAATTGTACCGGTTGGCCCGTCTAAGTTGAGCTTTACATGACCGCTGAAGAAATGCAGGGCGAGGTGTCATCGTGTCCTCAAACACAGCCCGTTCTCTTCGTGTCACACGGTGCGCCAGATCTGTTTTTCTCAGCGCACCCTGCCGCAAAAGCACTAAGGGAGTTGGGGGCTTCGTTACAGCGACCGGATGCAATTGTGTGTGTGTCACCGCACTGGCAAACCCCGCTGCTGACGCTCGATAACTCCAGGCAGCCGCAAACGCTGCAT
>JBALTG010000140.1:0-12035 GCA_036964625.1 Motiliproteus sp. | reverse complement strand
TATCGATATAGATTTCATAGGGGATACCTCACAACGTAGACAGGCTGGGGAACGTCAGCACAAAGCGGCAGCCCGGATCGTTGCTGAGTGGTATCGATATAGATTTCATAGGGGATACCTCACAACGTAGACAGGCTGGGGAACGTCAGCACAAAGCGGCAGCCGGGATCATCGATGCGCTCGATGTCGATGGTCGCGCCGTGATCGTTGGCGACATCCTGCGCCAGTACCAGCCCCATGCCGCCTCGATTGGAGGGGTTTTTACGGGTGCTGAAGAAGGGCTCAAACACCTTGTGGCGGTTCTCACTGGCGATGCCGGGCCCGGTGTCGCTGATCTGTACCCGGACTGCATCCGCCAACCGCTCAGTCTGGATCAGCAGTTCGCGGTTACGGGTGCGGTGATCGGACATGGCGTTAAGCGAGTTATCCAGCAACTGTTTGAACAGGTTGCACAACGAGATGTCATCACCCAGCACGCTGGGCAGGGTGTTGCAGGGTTTCCAGTCGATGATGACGCCGTCTGCCAGCAAGCGTTCGGTATAGAGCGACAGCACCTCACGCAGCAATTCATTGAGATTTAACGGCATTTTACGTTTGGTCGGGAGGCCGGGCAGGGCATGGTGGAGGGTGTCGATCGCCCGCTGGCACGACTCTCGAACCTCGAGTAACGTTTTGTGTAGGGGATCGTCCCGGCCACTGCGTTTTTCCTGGATCGCCGCTGCCGCACCGGTGATGTTAAGGGGGCGCTGCAGCTGGTAGATGGCGCCATTGAGCGCCTCGCGCATGCTGTGTACCAGCTCGTTTTCAGCCAGGCGCGCCATCAGTGCGTTGATGCGCACCTCCTGCTGCTGAACTTTCAGATCGGTGATGTCATTGAGGGTCAGCAGCAGGCAGTCGTAGGCCTGTTCCTGATTAAAACTGGCGTCACTCTGCCATAGCTGCAGCGAACTGCCCGAACAACTCAGCCAGCGCGGGGTGCCAATCCCCGGGATGTCATAACGTAACTCTAAGCCGCTGAAATCGGGACGATCCCGAAAGACCAGTCCGAGGCGTTTGGCGAGCACGGTCGTCAGTGCCTGGGTGTCGCAGCCCAGGATCAGGCAGAGCTGCTCTACCGCGGGATTTTCAAAGCGCACCTTGCCCAGATTATCGATCAGCAGGGTCGCCACCGGGCTGGTTTTGATGATCGATTCGGTCAGGGTGCGCTGGTTCTCCAGCTCCTGATTGAGTTTTTGCAACCGGGTGATATCACGGTGCATCGCCAGATAATGGCTGGTCTCACCGGACTCACTGATCACCGGGGTGATGGTTAACTCTGCCAAGTAGTGGCGCTGGTCTTTACGCTTGTTAACTAACCGACCCGTCCATATCTGTTGTTTTAATAGGTTGGCCCAGAGTTCGCCATAAAGGCAGTTAGGCGTTTTTCCCGCTGAGAGTATGCGGGTGTGCTGGCCCTGAACCTCTTCGAGCGAATAACCGGTGACCTCGGTAAAGGCGGCATTCACATACAGAATACGCGATTGAGTATCGGTAATGCTGATCGCCAGCGGTGCCTGGTTTACCGTTTCAAAATAGACCTCAGCAGGCAGGTTGGTAGCGTCTGCGCAGGGTGCGGTTTGTTGTCTGGTCATAGTCCCATCCATTTGTGCTGCCGGTATCTCATAGACGCGTGTGCTGCCGAACGGGTCTGCAGCGCAGTCAGTTATATTGGTCACTTATATTGATTACAAAGCAATTAATGAGCCATACCCCGTAAATCATCCGCCAGGCCAATAACCATGCGCGTTGTGGTGAATGTAGCCTTTGCGACAAACAGGCTAAGCAGACCGGGTGTTGTGTGAGGAAAACAACACCGACGGCGCAGCGCCTGTATTTTTTGTCTGTGTTTAATTCGTTTATAAACAGTTTGTTGCGTTCGCTTATCGGGTTTTAGTGCGGCTGGCATAGCATCTGCATTCATCTGCAAAGGGTCATCTGCAACGGTCCGGATGCAGGACAAGCGGTGCACTGTTTTGGATGGACCTGTATTGGCGAGTGCTTTTTTGGTGCGTCCTGTTTTGGAAGGCGATGGTTTGGAAGGTTAAGGGTTTGGAGGTCAATGTGGCTGAGTATCTGTTGTTAATCCTGGGCACGGCGTTGGTGAATAACGTGGTGCTGGTGAAATTTCTGGGCCTGTGCCCGTTTATGGGGGTCTCCGGAAAGTTGGATACCGCGTTGGGCATGGGCATGGCGACCACCTTTGTGCTGACCCTGGCGGCAGCCGCCAGCTGGATGATCGAACAGCTGGTGCTGATCCCGCTGGGGATCGAGTTTCTGCGGATCCTGTTCTTTATTCTGGTGATCGCCGCGGTGGTGCAGTTCACCGAGATGCTGGTGAAGAAGACCAGCCCGTTGCTGTATCAGATGCTGGGCATCTTCTTACCGCTGATTACCACTAACTGTGCCGTGCTGGGCGTGGCGCTGCTGAATGTACAGCAGGGCAACAGCTTCTTGCAGAGTGTGCTCTATGGCATGGGCTCGGCGCTGGGCTTCAGCCTGGTGATGGTGATCTTTGCCGGTCTGCGGGAACGGTTGGCATACGCCGATGTACCCGAAGCCTTTGCCGGTACCCCGGTGGCCTTTATCGTCGCCGGTCTGCTGTCGATGGCGTTTATGGGCTTTGCCGGACTGCCGACTCACTGATTGTTCATTCGCCGTTCATTCGCTTTTCATTCACTACGCATTCACTAAAAGGGAGCGCGTTATGTTTGCGGCCATTATCACCCTGGCTTTTCTGGGGCTCGGATTGGGGTATCTGCTCGGGGTTGCGGCGATTCATCTTAAGGTTGAAGAGCCTGCACTGGTTAAGGAGATCGAAGCCATGTTGCCGGGCACCAACTGTGGTCAATGCGGCTTGCCCGGTTGCCCGATCGGGGCGAAGGAGCTGGCAGCAGGAAATGCGCCGGTAACCTTGTGTCCGCCAGGTGGAAAAGCGCTGGCGGAAGCGCTGGCCATCAAACTCGGTGTTGAGCTGGACCTGTCGACCGTCGCCGATGACAACCGGCTGGTGGCTCAGGTGATCCAGACACAATGTATTGGCTGCACCCGGTGCATCAAACTTTGCCCGACCGATGCCATCGTCGGCGCACCCAAACAGTTACATAACGTGGTGATCGATGCTTGTACCGGCTGTAACAAGTGCATCGATATCTGCCCGACGATGGGGATCAAGATGTGCCGTCCCAAGCCAACGCTGGCGAACTGGCAGTGGCCGAAACCCGAAACCGAGCAGGAGCTGGTCGGATGAAACTGTTTAGTTTTCGTGGCGGGATTCACCCGTCGGCGCGTAAAGAGCGGACTCAGGATCTGGCTATTATCAGCCTGCCCATGCCCGCACGGCTGTACGTGCCTTTACAGCAGCATATCGGTGAACCCGCCGTGGCCCGCGTGGTCGCCGGGGATCCGGTGGTCCGGGGTCAGATACTCGGGGGGAGCGTAGGCCGAATCTCTGCACCGGTGCACGCACCTGCCGATGGCACGGTGGTTGAAATTATCGAATTCGCCTCACCGCACCCGGCGGCATTGCCCGTGACTACGGCCGTTATCGAGGTGAGTGCGATCCAGAGCCCCTGGGTCGCGCCGCTAGAGGACCCCTTCAGCCTAAGCGGTGCTGAACTGGCGCATCAGATTCAGCAGGCCGGTATTGTCGGCATGGGTGGCGCGACCTTCCCCTCGGCGGTGAAACTGCAGCTGGCCCGCCAGCACCGGGTCCACACCCTGATTATCAATGGTGGCGAGTGTGAACCTTATCTGACCTGTGACGACCGGCTGATGCGTGAGCGTGCCGAGCAGATGCTGCTGGGGGTGGAGTTGATGCTGCGCTGTCTGGGCGCAGAGCAGGCCATCATCGTGGTCGAGGATAACAAGGTGGAGGCGCTGACCAACCTGCGCGCACTCTGTTCTGACCCTCACTATAGCGAACCCGAGCGGATCAAAACCGTGTCGGTACCCAGCCGTTATCCGCAGGGATCACAAAAACAGATGATCCAGTCGGTGACCGGCAAAGAGGTCCCGGCGGGTGCCCATGCCACCGATCTGGGGGTGGTGATGCACAACGTGGCTACCGCCTACGCCGTCTATGAAGCCCTGGTGGTGGGCAAGCCGCTGGTCTCCAGGATTGTCACCGTTGGCGGCGGTGCGGTGCCGCGTCCGGCCAATCTGGAGGTGCCTCTGGGAACCCTGGTTGCAGAGTTACTTCGCTATTGTGGGCTGGAGGATGACAACTACGAGCGGTTGTTGGTGGGCGGGCCGATGATGGGGCAATGGTTGCCTCATGCACAGCTGCCGATCATCAAAGGCAGCAGCGGCATTATCGCCCTGAGCGAGGCCGAGACGCAGATGGATCTGCCCAGCCCCTGTATCCGCTGTGCACGCTGCGTCAGTGTCTGTCCTGCCGGCCTGTTACCCCTGGAGATGGCGAAACGGATTCGTAAAGAGGACTTCAGTGCTGCGCAGGCATTGGGACTGAGCGACTGTATCGCCTGTGGCTCCTGTGCCTATGTGTGCCCATCAAAGATCCCCCTGGTGCAGTACTTCCATTACGGCAAGGGTGAGTTGCAGGCGCGCAAGCAACAGGAGAAAAAGTTGGACCGTACGGCAGACCTGGCATCGAGCAAAGCACTCCGAGTCGAAGCGATTGAACGCCAAAAGGCCGAAGCTGCGGCGCTGAGAAAGGCGCAAATGGCAGCGAAGAAAGCCGCAGAAGCTGCAGCCCAAGAACTCCTTTTATCGCAATCGAAACCCGAGATCACCCCTGTTAGCAGCGAAGAGCGCGGAGATTAACCATGGCAAATACTCTGATCAGTGGTCCCCACACTCTGGCTTCGGCAACAGTGAGCCGCACCATGCTCTGGGTGATGCTGGCACTGACCCCGGCAACGCTGTGGGGGTTGTATCTGTTTGGCTGGCCTGCGATCAACCTGTTTTTGATCACGGTGGTAGCGGCGTTGCTGTTTGAGGCTGGCTGTCTGCGCCTGGCAGGTAAACGCGTCAAAGCGGGGCTGTTTGACGGCTCGGCACTGCTGACCGCCTGGCTACTGGCGATGAGCTTGCCGCCTTGGGCGCCCTGGTGGATCGGTGTGTTGGGTAGTTTTCTCGCGATCGTTGTCGGCAAGCAGGTGTTTGGCGGGCTGGGGCATAACCTGTTTAACCCGGCGATGGTGGCGCGGGTGGCGCTGCTGGTGTCGTTTCCGTTGCAGATGACCCTATGGACCCAACCGGCAGCGCTGTTCAGTGCTCAGGCCCCGGGGTTTATCGACGGCCTGGCGATCAGTTTCGGGGGTGCGGCCTTAGCTAACGAAGCGATGCATGGCGCGCTGGATGCGTTCAGTGGGGCGACGCTGCTGGGTGACGTCAAAACCGGATTTTCGCTCGGATCGACGCTCTCCGATCTGTTGCCAGAAGGGATCGATCACGGGTCGATGGTAATCGGGTATGGCTCCGGCAGCCTGGGTGAGACCTCGGCGCTGCTGATACTGGCCGGTGGGGTGTTGCTGGTGGCGCTGGGGGTGATTAGCTGGACGATCCCGGTGTCACTGCTGGCCACTGTGGCCCTGTTGGCACTGCTCTTTAACGGCATTAATCCAGAACGCTATCCCGGTGTCGGTTACCACCTGTTCAGTGGCGCAATGATGCTGGCGGCCTTCTTTATCGCCACCGATATGGTTACTTCGCCCAATACAGTCGTCGGCCGGCTGGTGTTTGGTGCCGGCTGTGGACTGTTGATCTATCTGATTCGTACCTGGGGCGGCTACCCCGAGGGCGTCGCCTTTGCGGTGCTGCTGATGAATGCGCTGACTCCCCTCATCGACCACTGGATCCGTCCCAGGATCTTTGGCCGCGATCGAGCCTTCAGGCCGCTGCAAGTTACCTCCGACGTCGTCAGTAAAGAACCGTCCGCCAAGGGAGAGCACGCATGATCGGCAAGGGTGTCATTAAACCGAGCTATACCGAACGGCCGGCCTATTTTGCCGGGATCCTCGGGATGATCGCGGCTATCGCCGGAAGTCTGCTGGTGATGGGTTTTGTTGGCACCGAAGCGCCGATTAAACAGCGCGCCCTGGAGGATCTGCAACGCTCTCTGGCGCAGGTGCTTCCGGCGCAACTGCATGACAACGATCCCAGCCTGGATACGTTAGATCAGCCCGCAGAGGGGGGCGCTGTTACCCGTTTCTATCGGGCAACGCGTGCCCGTGTTGCGGTGGCGTCGGCCTTTGAAGTCGAGGAGGGCGGTTATTCCGGGCCGATCCGGCTGGTGATGGGGGTTAGCAGTGAGGGGCTGATTCTGGGGGTGCGGGTGCTGTCGCACACCGAAACGCCGGGGCTTGGCGACAAGATAGAGATGGCTAAGAACGATTGGATGCTGAGTTTTAACGGTCTCTCGCTCACCAATCTGGCCGATGAACGCTGGGCGGTAAAAAAAGATGGCGGCCAGTTTGATCAGTTTAGTGGCGCCACCATCACCCCCAGGGCGGTGGTGAAGGCGGTCAAAAAAGGCTTGTTGTTAGAGCAGCGCAATCGCGCGGCACTGTCGCGCATAGAGACCGTTGCCCCCCCCGGACTCAGTGACTCTCAAGGGGAACGTCAAACGCAAGCGTCAAGCCAAGCTCAGGGCGCAAGTCAGTCTCAAGGGGCACTTCAAACGCAAGGGTCACGTCAATCTCAATTAACGGAGACGCACTAATGCAACAGCACCGAGGATTTAAACCGTTATGGAATAAAGAGCTGTGGCAAGAGGGGTTGTGGAACAACAACGTGGTGTTTTCACAGATGCTGGCACTCTGTCCACTGCTGGCCGTGACCGGTACCGCGACCAACGGTCTGGGCATGGGCCTGATCTCCTTGCTGGTGTTTGTTATCTCTAATCTGCTGGTATCGATGCTGCGCGGTGTGATCCCCCCTGAAGTGCGCATCCCCGCGTTTGTAATGTTGATCGCCACGGTAGTGACGCTGGTGGATCTGATGATGAACGCCTGGCTGCACGAGTTGCACCAGGTGCTGGGGTTGTTTATTCCGCTAATCGTCACTAACTGCGCCATTCTTGGCCGGGCCGAAGCCTTTGCATACAAAAACCCAGTATTGCCCTCGATCGTCGACGGTATCGCGATGGGATTGGGTTTTACTCTGGCGCTGGTCACGCTGGGTGCCGCGCGCGAGATCATCGGTAGCGGCACCCTGTTCGCCAATGCCCACCTGCTGCTGGGAGAGATGTTTGGCTTCCTGGAACTCACTGTTATCCCCAATTATGACGGTTTCCTGTTGATGATCTTACCGCCGGGGGCGTTTCTGATGCTGGGCTTTATTGTTGCCGGCAAACGGGTGCTGGAACGCCGTTCGACCGAACGCGCCAGTGCGATGAGCCCTGCGGGTTGTTGATGTTTTTTTGAGACTGATCAAGCAAGGCCTGGAGTACCCGTACTGACAAAACGGTTAAGAAAAATACCTGAGACTGAGAAAAAACCGCTGAGGAATACACCATGAACGTATCCGTCGTCTATGCCGAAAGAGAGCGTCAGAGCTGGATTGCGGTCACCCTTGCCGAAGGGCAAACGGTGATCGATGCGATCCACAAATCCGCTATTTTGGAGCGTTTTCCGGTGATCGATCTGAGCACCCAGAAGGTGGGGATCTTTGGTAAGTTGGCCAAGCTCGAGGCGTCGCTGAGCGAGGGGGATCGGGTCGAAATCTACATGCCGATTATTGCCGATCCGAAGACGGTGTCACGTCGCCCGCTGGAGGAGTGAGTATGACCCAGCCCCTGACCCTGACCTTGATCCTGTTCTCCAGATCGGCCCGCGCTGTCATGCTCGGCAGCCTGCTGTTGCTCTCGGCGAGCCTCGATGCGGCTGAAGCCCGGATCGCAGTGGCCGCCAATTTCACCGCAGCAGCAAAAGCGTTGCAGCAGGATTTTGAACAGCGTTATGGGCATCGATTACGCATCAGTTATGGCTCGACCGGAAAACTCTATACCCAGATCTATCAGGGTGCGCCCTTTGAGCTGTTTATGGCCGCCGATGCCGAACGCCCCGCGCGGGCCGAACGCGAAGGGCTGGCGGTGGCGGGCAGTCGCATCACCTATGCCGTGGGTGGATTGGCACTCTGGAGTGCTGAAGGTGCCGCAGAGGAAGAGCTGATCGCGCAGCTCAAAGGCGGGCATTACCGCCGTTTGGCGATGGCCAACCCCAAGATCGCGCCCTATGGCGCGGCGGCGGTACAGGTCATGGCCGGTATGGCGCTTAATGCTGAAGCCGGGAAACAGGTTTACGGTGAAAATATCGCCCAGACCTACCAGTTCGTGGCGACCGGCAATGCCGAGCTGGGATTTGTCGCCTTAGCGCAGATGATAAACACGCCGCAAGCGCATTACTGGGCCATTCCCAAACGCTATTACCAACCGATCCGGCAGCAGGCGGTGCTGCTGAAAAGGGGGACGTCATCAGCCGCGGCTCAGGCGTTTCTGGCCTACCTGGGCGAGGGTGACGCGCGCGCCATTATCCAGGCTTACGGCTACGGCAGCGAATAGCATGCTAGAAACTGATATGTTGCAATCCGAGATGTGGCAAGCGATCTGGTTATCGCTGCAACTGGCAACCGTGACGACGATTATTCTGTTACTGATCGGCACGCCGCTGGCCTGGTGGCTGGCCCGTTCCGGCAGTTTTTTTAAAGAAGTAGTAGCGACGCTGGTGGCGCTCCCCCTGGTGCTGCCGCCGACGGTGCTGGGGTTCTATCTACTGGTGGTGATGGGGCCACGTAGCCCGTTGGGACAAACACTGGATGAATGGTTTGATCTGCGACTGGCCTTTACCTTCGAGGGGCTGGTAGTCGGCTCGGTGATCTACTCGATGCCCTTTGTCGTCCAACCTATCCGTAATGCCTTCGAAGCGATCGGCAGCCGTCCAATGGAGGTCGCGGCAACGCTGCGGGCCTCGCCGCTGCAAGCGTTCTTTTATGTGGCTTTACCTCTGGCTCGGCCCGGCTTGCTGTGCGGTACGGTACTGGGATTTGCCCATACCCTGGGTGAATTTGGTGTGGTACTGATGATCGGGGGCAATATTCCCGGCGAAACCAAGGTGGTCGCGGTAGCGATCTACGACTATGTCGAAGCGCTGGAATGGCAACAGGCGCACCAGTTGTCGGCAGGGCTGCTGCTGTTCTCCTTCGTGTGTATTTTGACCATGAACATCCTGGAAAAAAAGATGCGTAGGCAGTCGTTATGAGTGGCTGGCTGGAAGGCCGGTTTAGCACCCAGTTCGAGCAATTCTGTCTCGACGTTGAGCTGTCGCTGCCTGCACAGGGCGTGACCGCGCTGTTCGGGCGTTCCGGCAGTGGTAAAACCACGCTGTTACGCTGTCTTGCCGGGCTGCAGCGGGCCGCTAACGGCAGGCTGAAAGTGGGCGATCAACTGTGGCAAGATCGCCGACTGTTCGTGCCACCGCATCGGCGTCCCATCGGCTACGTTTTTCAGGAAGCCAGCCTGCTGCCACACCTGTCGGTTAAGCAGAATCTGTGCTTTGGCTTGGCGCGCACGGCGCAACCCACGCGCATAGACTATCAACAGGTGGTCGAACTGCTGGCGATCAATGCTCTGCTTGACCGCATGCCGGACAAATTATCAGGCGGTGAACGCCAGCGCGTGGCCATCGGTCGGGCACTGCTGACCCAGCCGCAACTGCTACTGATGGATGAGCCGCTCAGTGCGCTGGATACCGAGGGCAAACAGCAGATCCTGCCCTATCTGCAAACGTTGGCCCGGACGCTGGCTATCCCCACCGTCTATGTCAGCCATAGCCTGGACGAGGTGTGTCGGTTAGCCGACCGGATGCTCTACCTGGAGTCCGGCCGAGTTATCGATCAAGGCCCCCTGACGGAGGTGGTGGCGCGCTTGCCGCTCGGGCGTCAGCTGGGCCAGGAATCCGCCGTGGTCGAGGCGCGTCTGCTGGCGCACGATGCCGGGTATGGGCTCAGTTATCTGGATCTGCAAGGGCAACGTCTGAGTATTAATCTGCGCAGTGCCGCGCTCGGTGACGTGATCCGGGTGCGCATCCCCGCCAGGGACGTGGCGATCTCGTTAACGCGCATCGAGGGCAGCAGCATGCTCAATACGCTCCCCGCCACGGTGACCGACTTCGAGCCGTTTGCCGACGGGGTCAGAATGTTGATCCGGTTACGCTGCGGCGATACCCAGTTGTTATCGAAAATAACCCGTAAATCATTTCAATTGTTGGGGATTCGCCGCGGGTTAGCGGTCTATGCGCAAATCAAAACGGTCTCGTTGTTTGATGATGCCGAAACCGGTCATGACTACGGGTAATCTAATCTGTTTGATACCGCAGAATCGTTAGTACCGGCTGAATATAGTGTCAAATGTAAGGCCTGACCCCGCTCCCTTAAATGTAACGTTTTTGATCATAACCTACACGTATCAATAATTTGCGGTTTAACTGTCGAGGTCAGGAGGACCAACACCTAACCAGAACATAGCCACTCGCACCTATAGCAGGGAATCGGATAAGCTTATCGAGTAGTACAAATTCCACAGGCAGAATTATTGGTATGTTACAGATCTTTTTGCCAAAGGCTTAACGTTGCAAATGAGAGCTTCCGTCCAACAATATTTCTAGAAAAAAGCGTGTCGAGTCTGAATGCTGACTTTACCATCCACTCTCCACCTAAATTAAGCCATGGAAATGCATCAGGATTATAGTAAAGAACATAGGCACTTAAACCTGGGTAAGTTGTATCTATGCTCCTAAGTCCGGCGCCAGTAAAAAAACTTTCCAACTCCAAAACATCAAATGCTCTCTCGGTTTTTTCATCGAAAAGAGAGTTACGTTGATATATTTTTCTCCGTATCCAGCTGAACAGCGCATTTCCATTAGTAGGCTCCAGATTGATAAAGTAGCCACCAGGTTTTATGGCCTTAGCGAGTCTGGCGACAACGTCCTCTGCTATGTGGGGAACGTGATGCAGGCCACCCAACAACAGGATCAAATCGTACTCCTTGGTTAATTCAACAGAACCCGCATCGGCATGAAATACCTTTATTTCTGGCTGGTCATTTTTGAGCGTAGCAATGACCTCATCACTATAATCAAATCCACTGTAGTCGGTTGAAATTTCTAATGCTGTCTCGATAATTGACTTGCCATCGGCAAAGCCGCACATCGCTTCAAGTACACTCAGCCCCTGTTTTTTTAGTTTAGAGTGAGGTTCTAGAAAATCAGACCAAATAAGAGATTTAAGCAATAGGTGGTTGGTATCTTTTCTGGCACTCCGATAGCGACCAGCAACCCTGTTAAAATGCTCCCGCTGACGCTGAATCTTGTCCATTACTGTTTAACCATGGTGATAGAAATTAACAGGATACCAAAAAATATCAGAACCGAACCTACAATAACGGGCATTTGAATTGTTTCCTTCAAAAATACAACCCCCGCAATTTGCGTCGCGATTATCATAGCTCCGGCGGCGGCTGGAAAGGCCATCGACAGTGGATACGCTCTTAAAATGTACAACCAAATAATAAAACCAGAACCATAAAAAAAGAAACCAAACGCAAAGCCTAAACTTTGAACAGAATGGGATGCCTTTAGTAGATAAAGACCAATCGAACTAATAATAGCGTAAATAATAACAACTAAAGGAAACAAACCACCCGGAATCACGTTTTTTCGTCCTCCTCAGGAATTGTCGACTGCTCGATAACGAATTTAGGCCTCATTTGTAAAGCCGTGTGTATTCGTGCCAGATACAGACCAATTATTCCTAATAAAATAAACAATATCCCGAACAGCAATGACATAACACCAACTGTGGATGCCCACCCTGCAACGGTCTTACCGGATGAATACTGAAAAACAATATAGCCAAGTTCAGCAAACGCTATAATACTGGTAAATAATCCCAGCCAGATTGCAACGTAATCGTCCAATCTAACCCACATTCCAAACAGATCCACCTATCTGGATAATCCCTCCGGTCATCAAACCGGAGAA
>JBALTG010000139.1:0-12063 GCA_036964625.1 Motiliproteus sp. | reverse complement strand
TAACGAGGGTGATCGTGAAAATATGACCAAATTCGGGTTTTCCGCAGTAGATCAGCGTTAAGTCCGACAGCCTCCTATACCTCTAGCACCGCCATTTTAAGCGGAGGGTTGCCGTCAAAACTGGGAAAATCCGCTTCCGGCTCGATCAACTCGATCCCTTTGATGGGCCTTCCCGCCTTAGCCGCAGAGCGTTTGAGCTGATTCAGCCAGGCTTCACGATCGACCTGGGCGACATTATTAGTGCAAACCAGCCGTCCGCCGGGCTTGGTGGCCAGCAGACTGGGCTTGAACACACTGGGATAATCGCGGATCAGATCGACGGTACCAAACGGACTCTTGGCCAAGCGGGGTGGATCCAAAAACACCAGATCAAACTGCTGGGCCTCAAAGCGCTGATAGTGTTTCGGTGGGGGAGCATCACGACCACGCCGGAACCGCACCACCTGTCCGCCCAACTGTTGAATGGCAGGAAAGAAATCGGCCTGGATAAATTGAATCTGATCCTTGCCCAGCGCATTAAGCGTCGCATTTTCACGCCCGACGGCCAGCGCCGAACGGGCAAAATCGATATTAACCACATGGCTGGCACCGGCTTTAGCCGCGCAGACCCCCACACCGCAGGTGTAAGCAAACAGATTCAATACACTCAATCCTGACGCCTGGGACTGCACCCAGCGCCGGGCCGCGCGCAGATCCAAAAACAGCAGAGGATCGATTCCACGATGGACGCCGCGGGTGCGGTATTTCACCCCCAGCTCGGTACAGACTGCAGCCGAAGTGACATCGGCCCCCTCAAGCACCTGCTTGGACGCCTGCGGGTTCTGTTGACTGGTTTGACGCTCATGATAAAACGGTTGTAACTCAACCCCGAGCAGGCCGTTAACCTGCGCAACCAACGCCTCCAGCTCGGTGAGGGCCAGCGGCCGATGAAAACTCTGAATAATCAGTTGGGGCCCATAGCGATCCACGGTCAGGCCCGGCTCTCCTTCACTGCTACCCTGAAACAATCGATAACAATCGGTTTGTTCATTAGCCAGCTGCTCCAGCAGCGGTTTACGGCGCTCAACAGCCTGTTGCAGCAAGTCTGCGAGTATTTGCGGGGAATCGGAGTTCGACATCGTGCTGTAACCTTGGCAAAATTGACCAGCAAGTATAACTGACTGACCCGTCAGCACCGATCTTTCTCCGTTTAACCCAACACCTTTTTGGATATTAAGACCCCATGGACCAGACCAAAGCCATCAACCGTTACCGCAATCTATTAGTCGTCAGCGTTTTGCTGTTAGGTGCACTCGGTTTAGCCCTATACGAGTCCAAAGTAGAGCAGTATCACCAGCAACAGAGCCTCAACAGCGTCCCCGAGCAACCCTCGGTCAAACCGACGGAAGCCCTATTCAGTATCGGAACCGATCGCTACAGCCTGGAGATGCTGGGCAACGATTTTCAGTCGCCGTTGTATCAGATCCGTAAAATGTCGTATGAACAGCAGTCATTGGTACTCCAAGAGGCGGTTATTGAAATCTACATCGCCAACAAGCTTGCCCTCAGCGACAACAAAGCCCAGGTAATGACCGAACTGTTTCCGGAGCTGTCTGTGTCTGATGATGAGGTCGCCGACTACTACCAGCAAAACCAAAATACCCAGACACCCCCGCTAGACGCGCTCAGAGCCCAGCTCGCCGAATACCTGCTAGCACTCAAACGTGAATCCGCAAAAAAACAGTTACTGAACCGGTTACTGGCCAGCGGTGAGGCTCAGCTGTTACTTGAAGCACCCAAAGAACCAACCGACACCCAGTAGCCGGGCAAATAGACTATCTACACCTGTCATCAAATGGGATAATGCCCGGCTGCGACTACTTCCGTCACCCGATCACACGCTAAGCACTGCGTCAGTGTTAATACAGGACATCCCCCTTGGGCTCTACCGACTTCTCCTCCCTTAAGCTACATTCAGCACTGCTTGAGAACCTTGAATCGCTTGGCTATCAAGCGATGACGCCAATCCAGGCACAAAGTCTGCCGCCTATTTTAGAGGGCAAGGATGTTATCGCCCAGGCAAGAACAGGGTCGGGCAAAACGGCGGCCTTTGGTCTGGGGTTACTGGAGCAGCTCGAGGTCAAACGGTTCCGGGTACAATCACTGGTGCTCTGCCCGACCCGTGAACTGGCCGACCAGGTCGCTAAAGAACTGCGCAAACTGGCCCGGACGATTCATAACATCAAGATTCTGACCCTGTGCGGTGGGATGCCGTTCGGACCACAAATAGGATCCTTGCAACACGGCTGCCATATCGTGGTCGGCACCCCAGGACGGATCGAAGAACACCTGCGCAAAGGCTCGCTCAACCTGCAACACCTGAGCACCCTGGTCTTGGATGAGGCCGACCGGATGCTGGACATGGGCTTTCAGTCGACTCTGGATGCGATTATCGAACATGCACCTGCGAAGCGCCAAACCCTGCTGTTCAGTGCCACCTTCCCCCAACAGATCCAATCCATTGCTAAGCGGGTGATGCTCAATCCGGTCATGGTCGAGGCGCTATCCAGCCATGCCGACAGCACCATCAGTCAGCATTTTTATAAGGTTGACAGCGACGAGCAGCGCCTCACCGCAGTGCGCTTACTGCTGCAGCACTATCGCCCTGATTCCGCGGTGGTATTTTGCAACACCAAACGCGAGACTCAGGCCGTTGCCGACGAACTCTACAACTATGGCTTTACCGCCCTGGCACTACACGGCGATCTGGACCAGAAAGCTCGCGATCAAACCCTGGTACGCTTCTCCAACAAGAGCGCATCGGTACTGGTCGCCACCGATGTCGCTGCCCGCGGGCTGGATATCGATGCCCTGGACGCGGTCATCAACTACCACATCTCCCACGATAACGAGGTGCACGTGCACCGTATCGGCCGTACCGGGCGCGCTGGCAACCAAGGCATCGCCTGTACCCTGTATACCGAAAAAGAGCACTTTAAAGTGATCGGACTCGAAGCCTACCTGGACCAGCGCCTCAGCACCGAACCGCTACCTCCGATCAACCTGCTGGACATCCCGCCGTATACGCCAGCCATGACCACACTGCAGATTGACGGTGGCAAAAAGCAGAAAATCAGGCCCGGCGACATCGTTGGCGCACTGACCGGCGCCACGGGCATCCAAGGCGACCAGATCGGCAAGATCCAGATGTTTGACAACTGGGCCTATGTGGCCGTTAAACGAACGGTGGTAAAAGTCGCCATGAACAAACTGGCCGAAGGCACCCTAAAGGGTAAATCTTGCCGCTTCCGCCAGCTCCGCTGACAGGTCGCCAGGGTGAAAAAAATAGCCGTCTTCGCCGATGTCCAGAATATCTATTACACCACCCGGCAAGCCTACGGGCGCCAGTTTAATTACCGCAAGCTGTGGCGCCGGGTCAGCGCCGAAGGCGAGATAGTGGCCGCCACCGCCTATGCGATCCACCGCGGTGATGCGCAGCAACTCAAGTTTCAAAACGCGCTCAAACAGATCGGCTTCACACTCAAGCTCAAGCCCTATATTCAACGTAGCGATGGCTCCGCCAAAGGTGACTGGGACGTCGGCATCGCTATCGATGTGCTGGACGCTGCCAGGACGGTCGACTCTGTGATCCTGCTGTCTGGCGACGGCGATTTTGACCTCTTGCTGGAAAAGATCAGACGGGATCATAACGTCAGCGCCGAAGTCTACGGGGTTCCTGCACTGACAGCCAAATCCTTAATAACCTCTGCCAGCAGCTACCACCCCATCGCGGCCGACCTGTTACTGTGACCAGGAGGCTAACCGACAACAGGCTAACCCTATTCCTTCGATCGAGGCAGCGCCTGCTTCGCAGAGAAAAATAACTGCCCCGCCACACCCCTGTTGTGCTTTTTAGATCCCAAAAAAAAACCGGCCTTAGCCGGTTTTTTTTTCAACACCTCATATTCTTAGCTGGGCTGTTCAATACCGACGATGAACCAGTCAGCATCCGCCTTGTCGAGCTCCTTGGTCAGATGCCAGATCTCATTGAATTCGGTGGTATCGGCACCCGCGCCCTCTCGCATCCAACCATTAAAATGAACACTCAACTGAGCTTCGCCCTGATGCTCACGAAAGCCCAGCAGCTCGGGGATAACCGAAACCAGGTCATTATCCAGAACAGCCTCACCCAGTTGCTCACGCTCCTGCTCGAGCGAAACAAACAGCTCAGTCGAGCAATAGGTGCGAATCTGCTCCAGATCGTTTTGATTCCAGGCCAGCTGCAGTTGACCAAAATGACCCCGCGCGCCCTCCAAAAAAGCGTCCCTATTAAACCACTCGGGCAGATCCAGCGTCTCTTCAGAAGCAAGCCCCCAAGATGTGGGCGCAGCCGCATCAAATGCTTGCGGCTGGCGCATGCGCGGCTCCACGTTGTCCTCATGCTCGGCAGGTGGATGGCCTGCGTACTGAGGCCGGGCTGCGGCCTTGCTGCGGGCAAACAGTTTGAAGGCAACAAAGGCGATCAACGCCATAATCAGGATATCCATCATCTGCAGCCCTTCAAAAGCGCCGCCGAAGAACAGCGCACCCAGCATGCCACCCACCAACAAACCTCCCAGCATGCCACCCTTCCCAAGACCGCCCTTGGCACCTGCTGCGGTAGTTGATGTCGCAGCAGGCTGAGGAGCAGCCTTAGGCGCCGTGCTCACTTTTTTCGGCGTAGAAAACATCTTGCCTAAACTCGAACCACCGCCGAAGCGCTTGGCTTCAACGCTCTCCGGAGTAAACATCAGACCGATCACAAACACACAGCACAGGGTCATTAACGTACGTATCATCTATTCATTGCTCCGAATCATAAGAGGGGCAGCAGCTAATGCATCAGCTACGGGCGTAAGGTTTTTAACATCGGTTACAGGCTCAAGCTACAAACTTAGATCCCTGTTACTCGCAGCGATAAACTCTTTCTTTAAATCTTCAAAACTTTGCACCGCAGGAAACTGCGGAAACTCATCGATCACATTCTGCGGAGCATGAAACAGAATCCCTGCATCAGCCTCGGACAGCATGGTGGTGTCATTGTAGGAATCCCCTGCTGCGATCACCCGGTAATAAAGGGTCTTGAACGCCAGCACCGACTGCCGCTTAGGGTTTGCCTGGCGTAATTTGTAATCCACGATGCGACCACGCTCGTCCGCGATTAACCGATGACAGAACAGGGTCGGAAAACCCAGTTGACGCATCAGCGGTTGAGAGAACTCATAAAAGGTATCGGACAGGATAACCACCTGGAAACGCTCACGCAGCCAATCAACAAATTCGATCGCGCCATCTAGCGGCTTCAAGGTAGCTATTGTGGCTTGAATCTGCGGCAGAGTCAGCCCGTGCTCATCAAGAATTCGCAGCCGCTGCCGCATCAGCACATCGTAATCGGGAATATCTCGAGTGGTCGCCTTCAGCTCCTCAATACCGGTCGCCTGAGCAAACTCGATCCAAATCTCGGGAACCAATACGCCTTCAAGATCCAAACATGCGATTTCCACAAACATCTCCTGAGTCTGAGTAAATAAGGTGTGATATCAATAGGAATGCGAGGGACTCTACCCTGCTTTTTCAACGCAAGCAACGCCTGCTCAACCCAGCAGGAGCATTGCAGATCGATCCCTCAGAGATCGGGTAGTTCAATACTGTTAAAGAGTTTGTCGCGCTCTGCCGGATTAGCACAGGCTACCGCCGCATCGATTAACTCACGGGTCAGATGAGGCGCAAAGCCCTGGATAAAGTCATACATATAACCGCGTAAAAAAGTACCGCGGCGAAAGCCAATTTTGGTCGAGCTGGATTCGAACAGATGACTGGCATCCAGCGCAACCAGATCAGTATCGATGCTCGGCTCGTAGGCCATACTGGCAATAATACCCACCCCTAGATTGAGCCTGACATAGGTTTTAATCACATCCGAATCAACAGCAGTGAACACCACCCGGGGCTCAAGACCTTGCCGATTGAACGCATCATCCAACTTAGAACGACCTGTAAAACCAAACACATAGGTCACGATCGGATGCTTAGCAAGATCCTCAAGGGTCAGCTTTGTCAGCTGCGCCAAAGGATGATCTTTAGGTACAACCACCGACCGATTCCAACGGTAGCAAGGCATCATCACCAAATTACTGAACGTCGACATCGCTTCGGTAGCGATAGCAAAATCAACCGTACCATCTGCAGCCATCTCCGCAATCTGCATCGGTGTTCCCTGATGCATATGCAACGACACATCCGGATACTTGCCGATAAAACCACTGATCGCCGGAGGCAGTGCGTAGCGCGCCTGGGTATGAGTCGTGGCAATGGCCAGACTGCCCTTGCGCTCATCGCTGAACTCCTGGGCGATCTGCTTGATAGACTCGGCCTTGCGCAAGATCTCGCCCGCTATCTCCAGAATGGCCTGACCCGCCTGAGTCACCCGTGTTAGGTGCTTGCCACTGCGGGCAAAAACTTCCACTCCTAACTCATCTTCAAGCAACCGTATCTGCTTGCTGATGCCTGGCTGAGAGGTATATAGGCTCTGGGCTGTCGCGGACACATTGAGATCATGCTTGGCGACTTCACAGATATAGCGTAACTGCTGTAACTTCATAACTATCCCCTACACCCCATCAGACCACTCATCGTGCCCAACCCTTGAGCTTAACCCTTGAGCTTAACCCTTGAGCTTAACCCTTGAGGTTAACCCCTTGAGGCTAACCGCTTGAGCTTAACCCCGGAGCTTAACCAAGGCATTTTTAAGCCCCGACTCCATCGGCGCTTTAATAATCAATCGGTCAGGGTTACCAGGCAAGCGCAACCGCAACTCCGCGGCATGCAGAAACAGACGCTTTACACCTTCTGCTTTCATCAACCGATTCAACTGCTCATCACCGTACTTGGGATCACCGATAATAGGGTGTCCCGCATGCAGGCTGTGCACCCGAATCTGATGAGTGCGTCCGGTGACGGGCTTAGCCTCGATCAATGAACAACGCTCATAGGTCTCCATCAGGCGAAACTCCGTAATCGACACCTTGCCTTCGGGATCCACTTTAACCACCCGCTCACCCGATTTCAGATCGTTCTTTTTAAGCGGCTCATCGACTTTCAACAACCGCTTCGGCCAATGCCCCATCACCAGTGCATGGTAAATTTTACTGATACGCCCCTGACGCAGGTCATCGTGTAACGCTGTCAGGGTGCTACGCTTCTTTGCGATCATCACCGCACCTGATGTATCCCGATCCAGACGATGCACCAACTCAAGAAACTTGCTCTGCGGACGCATCTGTCGCAGCGCCTCTATTAACCCCAGGGTGATACCGCTGCCCCCATGCACCGCCAGCCCGGAAGGTTTATTAATCACCAGCAGCTGATCATTCTCAAACAGGATAGCCTGCTCCAGGGTTTTAGTGAGGCCCGCCCCGACATTCGCCTGTGGCTTGTCTTCAGACAAGCGCAACG
Organism: Motiliproteus sp.; assembly: GCA_036964625.1. Taxonomy (GTDB): domain Bacteria; phylum Pseudomonadota; class Gammaproteobacteria; order Pseudomonadales; family Balneatricaceae; genus Motiliproteus. The sequence goes on along the minus strand of JBALTG010000139.1, from coordinate 4,590 downwards.
GTGGCACCCGGACAACGTCTCCGACCACCAGCCGGTAGGGTGCTTTGATCCGGCCTTTATTGACCCGCACCTCGCCCTTACGCAGGATTCGATAGACCAACGTTCGGGGAACACCTTTAAGCAGCGTCAGAAGAAAGTTATCGATTCTCTGACCTTCGTTTTCCGCTGTAATTTCAACCAACTGAACGCCGCTCGTGGGCGCTTTCGGCTCTATCGTCATAATATTGGGAGATTCCGGCCGTGATTGCTGAGGAGGTGAATACCTGCTATATTATTGCGTCGCTTGGTAGATGGCATATATCACCTTGCGATTTCGGACTGCATTGTAACTGATTCCTGCCCCTCTGGCAGATGATTATCCAGGCAGCCGGTCAACCGTAAACAGATTACAGGGGTATCAGCAGATCCGCTGGTACCGAAATCAAGTCGTGCGCCCCAACGAACATTTTTACGATTTGAATTGATTTATGCCTTGTGTTGAGGTGAAGACGTCAGCAACCCATGGATTATGCGCCATCCCTTGAGGATCCTCGCATAGTAAAAATAGTCCGCAGCTGTACACTTACTACGCGCGCTAACGACTTATCCGAGATTGGTTGCTGTTCCCTTCACCGAGAGGTTAGCCACAGACAGAAACAGGCGTTAAAACGCCACAGAAGACTGACAGAACCATAATCTGGTAGCGCTAGTATCTGGGAAAACTGACTGCACGCATAAACATATCAATTCGAATTAGATAAAGACCCTCGTTGATCCAGGGCGGTGCGATTACTCACTTTAGAGTTAAAGAAGCACCTATGAAAAGAATGCTAATCAACGCAACTCAGCCGGAAGAGTTGCGCGTCGCACTGGTCGATGGCCAGCGCATGTTCGACCTTGATATCGAATCAGGCGCACGTGAACAAAAGAAATCCAACATTTATGTTGGCCGAATCACCCGTGTAGAACCCAGCCTGGAAGCCGCCTTTGTCGACTTCGGGGCCGACCGTCACGGTTTCCTGCCGCTCAAAGAGATCTCTCGCCAATACTTCAAAGACACTAACGTTAAAGGTCGCGTCAACATCAAGGACGTGATCACCGAAGGTCTGGAAGTGATCGTTCAGGTCGACAAAGAGGAGCGTGGTAACAAGGGTGCAGCCCTGACCACCTTCATCTCCCTGGCAGGACGTTACCTGGTTCTGATGCCAAATAACCCGCGTGCCGGCGGCATCTCGCGGCGCATCGAAGGTGAAGAACGCAACCTGCTTCGCGAAGCGCTCAATCAGGTCAATATCCCCGACAATATGGGTGTTATCGTCCGTACTGCGGGCATTGATCGCACCCCGCAGGAGCTGCAATGGGACCTGGATTATCTGAACCATCTGTGGACCTCCATCACCGATGCTTCAACCCAGAAAAAAGCTCCTTTCCTGATCTACCAGGAAAGCAACGTGATTATCCGGGCGATCCGGGACTACCTGCGCCAGGACATCGGCGAGGTACTGATCGACAACCCCGCAGTTCACCAGGAAGCCCTGGAATTCATCAAGCATGTAATGCCGAGCTACGAGAGCAAGATCAAGCTCTATAGCGAAGAAACCCCGATGTTCAATCGCTACCAGATCGAATCACAGATCGAAAGCGCGTTCCAACGTGAAGTCCGCCTGCCCTCCGGCGGATCGGTTGTTATCGATCCGACCGAAGCCCTGGTATCCATCGATATCAACTCCTCGCGCGCAACCAAAGGCGCCGATATTGAAGAGACCGCGCTGCAGACCAACTTGGAAGCGGCTGACGAGATCGCCCGGCAACTTCGCTTGCGTGATATCGGCGGCCTGATCGTGATCGACTTCATCGACATGTCGCCAGCCCGCAATCAGCGCGAAGTTGAAAATCGCATGAAGGACGCGCTCAAGATTGACCGCGCCCGGGTTCAGATCGGCCGCATCTCCCGTTTCGGTCTGCTGGAGATGAGCCGCCAGCGTCTGCGCCCATCTCTGGGCGAGACCAGCGGCATCGTCTGCCCGCGCTGTAACGGCCAAGGCACTATCCGCGACATCGGTTCACTGTCGTTATCGATCATGCGCCTGCTTGAAGAGGAAGCCTCCAAGGACCGCACTGCGCAGATTCGCGCCAATGTGCCGGTCAATGTTGCTACCTACCTGCTTAACGAAAAACGCGCTAACCTGATCGCCATCGAGAAACGTCATGCGGTTGACATATTTATTGTGCCCAATCCGCACATGGATACCCCGCAATATGAAGTAACCCGCGTCCGTGATGACAACACCACCGCCGACGTTAGTTACGAAATGATGGCGATCGAAGAACTCAAAGAAGAGGCGGTCACCACGGCCCCTGTCGCACGTCGCCCAGAAGCCGCCGTTAAAGGCATTACCCCCAACACCCCAGCACCTATCGCGGCCGCAGCGCAACCCGCGCCGACTGCAGCCCAGGCCTCATCTTCAGAGGGACTGAGCAAGCGTTTGTTCTCAGCCATTTCAGCCATCTTCGGAGCCACCAGCTCGGAGCCGAAGCCAGAACAGCCCATTGTTAAGACCGAGAGCCCTAGCAGGCCCGCTCGCAGCAACCCAAACCAGCGTGATCGTGATCGCGGCAACAAGAACGATAACCGCCGCAGTCGTAGTGGTGGTGGTAGTGGTGGTAGTCGCAGAGATGGCCGCAGAGATGGCCGCAGCGAAGAGCCGGTCAGCGCCTCCGAGAAGACGACCGAAAGCCGACCGCTCCGCACCCATAACGCAGCACCCACAAGCGACGATTCAGACCAGCCGTCTCGTCGTCGGCGCCGTAACCGCGCCAACGAAGGTAACGCCAATAGTGACCAGGGGCGCAATCGCAAGCGCAGTAACGACGCGGATAACAGCGCCACTGACAAGCCCGTAATCGCGGCTAGTGCGGAAGCCGCCAGCACCGTCACGGCAATGCCAGCCAGCCCAGATACGGCCAGCAACGCCACAGCAACTACCGAAGAGCCTTCACGCCGTCGTAGCCGTAACAACAAGCGACGCTCCGAGCGTGCTGGACGCCGTACTGGCGAGCCAGGTAAGCGCGAAGAGTTGCTTGCCAAGATCGAAGCCGAGCAAGCACAGGCGCAAACCGAGGCTCAGGCTTCGGCAGAAACCAATGCTGAAACAGCTACCGCTGAGATAACGACGGCCACCACCGCAGACGTTGCTGTCCAGCCTGTTCCGGCCGACACGACTCAGCAGTCTGCTACAGAGCAAGCCGAAAGCCCCGTCAAGGCTGCCGAAGCTGTAGTTGAAACTGTAGCTGAAACGGTAGCTGAAGCGGCAGTTGAAACCGTCGCTAAAGCTGAAGCAGCCGTTGATGTTGAAGCTACGGCCGAAACAGACGCTGTAGTTGAAGCAGTAGCTGAAGTTGAAGCTACGACCGAAACCGAAGCGGAAGTTGAAACAGTAGTTGAAGCTGAAGTTGAAGCTGAAGTTGCAGCTGAAGTTGCAGCAGTTGAAGTTAAAGATACGACCGAAACCGAAGCAGTCGTTGAAACAGAAGTTAAAGCTACGACCGAGACTGAGAGCGCTCCTGAGCAGACTGCCAGCATCGAATCGGACCCAACCCCTGCCGATGTAGCAACCACAGAAGTGAAAGTGGAAGTGGAAACAGCAGCGGAAGAAACTGTGGAAGCGAAGGTCGAAACCAAAGCAGAGGCCAGCACCGCGGCAGAAGCTAGCGCTCCGACCCCGGCTGCAGAGCCCACTGCCGAAGTTGACGCAGCGGTCGAACAGCAAGCGGCACCAGCCCCTGTCGCAGAGCGGCCCTCACGCCCTCGCCGACGCGCTGCCAACGATCCGCGCGAGAAACGCCGCCAGCAGAAAGCAGCGCAACAAGCTCAAGCGACCGCCCAGGACCAGACCTCGTCTGAGCCCGCGGTCACGCCTGAGCCTGCAGCCGCTGAATCAGCTGAATCTGAGCCCAGTAAAACCCAGGCTTAACCAGGCCGCAATCTTGACCTAAAATCAAAAAGCCGAGACGGGTAACCGCCTCGGCTTTTTTTTGTTTCTGAAAATCATTAGCGTCCTACCGAGCCACGTTAACGCCTTCAATTATCCTGTTAGCCCTTTCTGCCCTGTTACTGCCTGTTGCCCTGTTTTCGGTAGTCATTCTTTCGATCGCCATGCTCTGGATTGCCATAATCCGTAACAGCGGCCACTCCTGCAACCATTTTCTCGGCACTCAACGACTGCCAGCACGACCTTCGCCTTCTAAAACAGGGGTACGTCCGCCAACTGTTTGAATTTAATAGGCCCCCCGTGTCAGGATAGTTGTCGTCTCTGTTAAATCGTTGAATCTTTAGACGGGGGGCGGTGAGAGTTTGATATGCCACGCTATTCAGTGGAGCGTAAAGCAGCCGTACTGAGTAAGTTATTACCACCCCATAATCGGTCTGTTCCGGATGTGGCTCGTGAAGAAGGTATGTGTGAGGGCACTCTGTATAATTGGCGTAATACAGCCAGAGATGAAGGAGCCCCTGTGCCGGGAAGTGGAAAGAAGAGCGATAACTGGTCGGCGCAAGCAAAGTTTGCTGTCGTCGTTGAGATCGCAAGCTTCAGTGAAGCCAAGTTAAGCGAG
>JBALTG010000138.1:0-12074 GCA_036964625.1 Motiliproteus sp. | reverse complement strand
GTGGTGGTTGATCCGCCTGCATTTATTCAAAAACGCAAGGATATGCGCAATGGCGAGCAGGCGTACCAGCGCATCAACGAACTGGCGATGGGGTTGTTGGCGCGTGATGGTTTGCTGGTGTCGGCGTCTTGCTCGATGCATCTACAGCGTGATCGGTTGGTGGAGATCATTCGCTCGGGCAGCCGCAAGATGGACCGGCAAGCACAGATCATCGAACAGGGTCACCAGGGTCCGGATCATCCGGTACACCCGGCAATACCAGAGACCGATTATCTCAAATCTATGTTTGTTCGGGTGTTGCCGGTTAGTTAGCGCCAACTAATTAGGATTCGAGGCGCCGCTGTGCATGCGTTCTGGCTACCTTAGACTGATGAGCGACCAGCCCTTGGCGAGCGCATGCTCGGTCAGGGCGGCATCGGCGTCGACCGCTACCGGGTGGTCGACCCGCTCCAGCAGTGGGATGTCGTTACGCGAATCGCTGTAGAAATAGCTGCCGCTCAGATCGTGATTGTGATCATCCAGCCACTGGTTGAGACGTACGACCTTACCCTCTTGGAAGCAGGGCGTGCCGATCAGGTTACCGCTGTAACGGCCATCGATCACTTCGGGCTCGGTGGCCAGGATGTCGTCGACCCCTAGCAGCTCGGCGATAGGGCCGGTGACGAAGCGATTGGTGGCGGTGATGATGAGCAGGAAGTCGCCCGCCTGACGGTGCTGAGCCAAGAGGTCGATGGCCTTGCTGAGCATGATCGGGGCAATTTTGAGTTGCATGAACTGCTGATGTAGCTGCACCAGTTGTTCGGGTTCGAATCGGGTTAGCGGCTCCAGGGCGAAGGTTTGATAGGCGACTATATCCAGGGTGCCGTGCAGGTAGTCCTGATAGAAATTGTCATTGGCTTGCTTGTACGTATCGCGGTTAACCAGTCCCTGCTCGACCAAAAATTCGCCCCAGGCATGGTCGCTGTCGCCAGCCAGCAGGGTGTTATCCAGATCGAAAATAGCTAATGCCACGGTTGCACTCCTCAAACAGTTAATCGACGCAGTCTTTGCGGCGAACAATCATAGTGCAGTAGGGCACAAGACGACAGCCGGAGTAGCGCTGTACAGGACGTTTTATACGCTAAGAACAGCTTACTTTATTAACCATTTATATCGATGTGAGGGGTTATCGATAAACCGCAATTGGTGATTGGACTAATTTGTGGAACAATGGCTGGATAAATAAAGCAAGGGTGCAGGTGTGATTGACTCTGAAGGCTTTCGTCCCAATGTGGGGATCATTATCGCAAACGACCAGGGGCAGGTGCTCTGGGCAAAGCGCGTGGGGCAGAATGCCTGGCAGTTTCCGCAGGGCGGGATCAACGATAGTGAAACGCCCGAACAGGCGATGTACCGTGAGTTGAAGGAGGAGGTGGGGCTGGATCCGGCGGATGTTGAACTGATCGGTTGTACCCGCGGTTGGCTCCGTTATCGCCTGCCTAAGCGGATGATTCGCTACCATTCCAAACCGCTCTGTATCGGTCAGAAACAGAAGTGGTATCTGCTGCGGTTACGGGCGCAGGATTCGGCCGTCTGTTTTCATCACTCGTATAAACCTGAATTTGATGGGTGGTGCTGGGTTAGCTATTGGTACCCGTTGGGTCAGGTGATCTCGTTCAAGCGCGAGGTCTATCGGGGGGCTCTAAAAGAGTTGGTAGAGCGCCATGGGCGGTTGGTGCGTCAGGCGTCTTCAGTGTCCAGCTGTCAGCCTTCCCAGCAGACAGCCCCCCATCAATCACTTCAAGTGGTCTGTTAATGACGATGCTGGCGGTGTTGCGTAAAATTGTTCAGGAGGTCAACACGGCCAGCGACCTCAACGCCGCATTGCAGGTTATTGTTGAGCGTGTCCAGCAGGCCATGAACACCCAGGTCTGCTCGGTTTATCTGCTGGATGCCCTGACCCAGGAATGTGTGCTGATGGCAACCGAGGGCTTAAATCCGGATGCTGTCGGGAAGATCAGGCTGGGGCTCTCTGAGGGTGTGGTCGGCAAGGTGGCGTCTCGGGCTGAGCCTTTGAATCTTGAGGATGTTGCCGCGCATCCCTCTTACTGCTTTATTGCCGGTTCGGGTGAAGAGAAGCTTCGCTCGTTTCTCGGTGCTCCGATTATCCATCAGCGCAAGGTGCTGGGGGTGCTGGTGGTGCAGCAGTCCCAGCGGCGTCGGTTTGATGAGAGCGAAGAGGCATTTTTGGTCACGATGTCGGCCCAGTTAGCCGGTGTTATTGCACATGCAGAGGTGACCGGTGGCATCGGCGTTAATCATAAGATGCGGCCCAGGCGTCAGGATGCCCGTTTCGACGGTATTTCTGGCGCCCCGGGTGTTGGACTGGGCATCGCCGTAGTGATCGCCCCGCTTGCTGATCTGGATGCTGTCCCGGATCAGCAGGCCGATGATATCGATGCAGAGTTAAAACGCTTTCGTGCGGCCTTAAATAGAGTACGGCACGATATCAAGGTGGTGGGTCGTAGCTTGGCGCGCCAGCTTAAGGGTGAAGAGCAGGCGCTGTTTGATGTCTATCTGCGGATGTTGGGTGATAATGCGCTGGCGGGTGAGGTTGAGCAGCAGATCCGTCAGGGGCAGTGGGCACCGGGGGCGCTACGTCGGGTGGTACAGGCTCATGTGCGTGAATTTGAGTTGATGGAAGATGCCTACCTGCGAGAACGAGGTACGGACATCAAGGATCTGGGACGGCGGGTATTAGCCTGTTTGCAGGAGAGTGTCTGCAATCTTCCGGTGCAGTACCCGGACCAGGTGGTCCTGGTTGCCGAAGAGCTGACCCCCGCGATGCTGGGCGAGGTACCGATCGAGAAACTGGTCGGGCTGGTTTCGGTGACGGGGTCGGGAAATTCTCACTGTGCGATTTTGGCCCGTTCGATGGGGATCCCAACGGTCATGGGGGTTGTGGATCTGTCGACGACGACGGTGCATAACCAGGCACTGATTATCGATGGTTTCTCTGGCCGGTTGTTCGTCAACCCCTCGGATCAGCTGACCAGTTACTACAACACCATATTGCGTGAGGAGTTATTACTCAGCAAGGGCCTGGAGCAGATGCGCGACCTACCCGCGGAGACGCTGGATGGTCATCGGATCCCGCTGTGTGTCAACACCGGCCTGGTGACCGATGTGGCGCTGGCGTTGGGTCGCGGTGCCGAAGGCGTGGGCCTGTACCGCTCCGAAGTGCCGTTCATGATGAAGGATTTTTTCCCCAGCGAAGCGGAGCAGATTGAAAGCTATCGGCGTCAGTTAGAGCCGTTTGCGCCCAAGCCGGTAACTATGCGTACCCTCGATATCGGCGGGGACAAGTCGTTGCCCTATTTTCCGATCGATGAACCGAACTCCTCATTAGGCTGGCGGGGTATTCGGGTCACTCTGGATCACCCTGAAATATTCCTGGTTCAGGTACGGGCGATGCTGCAGGCCAGTGTCGGGTTGGACAATCTGCGGATTATGCTGCCGATGGTCTCCAGTGTGGTGGAGATTGACGAAGCACTGGCCTTGATCAATCAGGCGTTTGCAGAGCTGATTGAGGATGGCCAGCCTCTGGTTCGGCCCAAGATCGGGGTGATGGTGGAGGTGCCTGCCGCGGTCTATCAAGTACGTGATTTCGCCCGTCGGGTCGATTTTTTATCCGTGGGCAGTAATGACCTGACCCAGTACCTGTTAGCGGTGGATCGGAATAATCCCCGCGTGGCGGGCCTTTATAACAGCTATCACCCTGCGGTGTTGTCGGCGTTGTTAAAAATTGTGGTCGAGGCGCACAAGGAGAATGTTAGTGTCAGTATCTGTGGTGAGTTGGCGGGTGAGCCGGTCGGTGCCATCCTGATGCTGGCGATGGGCTACGATATGCTGTCGATGAGTTCTACCAGTCTGGGTAAGGTGAAGTCAGCGATTCGTGGTATCACCTTAGATCAGGCCCAGCTGTTTCTGGATACCGCGTTGAGTTTTGATGAGCCGCAGTCGGTGCAGAAGGCGCTGGGACAGATGCTGGTCGATGCCGGTCTCGGGCGCCTGTCTAGGCCACGGGTGTCGTTCTAAGTGCAGCAGGTTTTTATGGCTAGCTTGGCGGCTCTGCTTACGGTTCTGTTTGCGCTGCTTCGTGCTGTTCGATCGGCAGCCACACGCTAAACGTGGTGCCTTTGCCCAGGGTGCTCTGGACCTCTATCCGGCCGTTGTGCGCCTTGATGATATTGAATGACAGTGCCAGCCCCAACCCGGTTCCTTGGCCCACGGGCTTAGTGGTGTAAAAGGGTTCGAAGATGTTGGCGATATGTTTAGGGTCTATGCCCTGGCCGTCGTCGCTGATGTCGATGCGAACCCACGCCTGTTCTTGATAGGTATGGATGCGGATGCTGCCCTGCTCGGGAATCGATTGCGCCGCATTCACCAGCAGGTTCAGGAACACTTGGTTGAGCTGCGAAGGCAGGCAGTCTATGGCGGGGATGGGGTCAAACTCGCGAATCACTTGTACCCGGTTTTTAATCTCATTGTGGACAACTTTGAGGGTCGAGTTAAGACCGTCGCGCAGGTCGCTGCGCTCCCAGTTCTGCTGGCCGCTATGGGAGAAGTCACGTAATCCCTGAACGATCTGCTTGACCCGGTCGGCGCCCTCCAGGGATTGCTGGATAAGTACCGGAATATCCTCGCGCATATAGTCAAAATCCATCTCTTGCAGCAGCGCCCTGGCGTCATTTTTCGCGCTGTCGGCGACCAGTGCCTGCTGCTGCTGAATCAGTTGCAGCAGGTCGTTGCAGTACTCCTGCAGCGCTACAAAGTTGGCGATAATGTAGGTCATCGGGTTGTTGATTTCGTGAGCCACGCCAGCTGCCAGCAGGCCGATGGACGCCATCTTCTCCGATTCGAGTAGCTGCAGCTGAGCCTGTTTGAGTTGCTGGAAAAGAGTTTCAAGTTGCTCCTTGTCCTGTTGCAGCAGGCGGTTGGCGTCAACCAGCTCGGTGGTTCGCTCCCGGACCCTGAGCTCCAGCTCTGAATTGACCCGCAACAAGGTTTCCTGGGTATGGATCAGCTCACTGCGGGCCTCGCCCAGGTCGGCTCCCATCTGACTCAGGCCAACGGCAGAGCTGTTGATCTCGTCAATCTCTATGGCGGGGCGCTCGGGTTGGTAGTGACCTGCACCGATCTGGCTGATCATATGATTAATGCCGTTGAGAGGCTCGGTGATGCGCTGTCCCAGCTGCTTGGCTTGGCGATGGGTGATCAGTAGAACCAGCAGGCAGATCAGGCTGAGCACACCAATGGTCCAGAATAAGATCGAACTGATTTGATCCGTGCCCTGCGCTAACAGGTGGGCAGGGGTGGATGATGAGGATAGGGTCAGAAGCTGCCAGTTCGTGACCGGAATCGGGGTCCAGGACAGTAGCTGGTGCTGTTCACCGAGGCTGATGTGCCCCTCCCAGCTGCTGTCGATGGCGCCCAGGTGGGCCAGAAACGGGTTATCAGTACTTTTGAGGCGCTCCAGCGTGTCGATGCGGTAGACGTTGCCTTCGTTCTCGATGAAGACCTGGTAGTGCTTGTTGTTACTGAGTTGGAAGTTGTTGCTCTGTTTCAGGCGCAACATCAGCTCGGGGGTGGCGATCGGGTTATAGGCCTGTTTGAGTTGGTCGGGGAGCAATTCGTCGAGGGCTTTATTGATCTCCTGAGCTTGGATTCGGCTCAATGAGAGCTGATGAAATGCGGCCTGCTGTTCCAGCGCAGTCTTGTAGCGGCCGCTCAGCTGATCGGTTGCGGTGAAATAAGCCAGCAGGAACAGAATCTCGACAAAAATTAACGGTACCAAGGTGCTGCCGACATACGAGCGCCATAACAGCTTTTCAATCGGCGGGCGTTGTTGAGGCGGATGGGTGGGCATGCTCCGTGGCTCTCCGAGTTGCATTCTTAGGAGTGTTTTTGATCTGTTCGACAGGCTCCTAGTATAAAAGAGTTATTCGATTGAAAAACTGTAACTTTTAGCTTTTCCCCAGTGCGGGGTATAGCTCTGTTCATGAACTTGATAGTTGCCATCATCTGCTCCTAGCAATACCAGGCTGGAACGCGTGCCGTAATCCTTGCTTTCGATGAAACGCGCGCCGAGTCGGCGCTCCCACTCAAGTCCAATACCGGTATCGGGCAGTTGCGGGTCTGCGGGGATATCGCGCTGCTGCAGGAGTTTGAGCAGGGCTTCGGCGGAGGTGTTTTGAGCGTCGATCAGTTGCTGTAAGGCGCGAGTCCCGGTCGTTACCTTGGGCCAGGGTGTATCGAGCGCGGCGTTGCTGAGGCCGTAAACGCCGGGTGCTAATGCCCGTGGTTGCTGTTGGTTGCGGTTGGAGCCGAAATAGAGTCCGTGGCGGTCACCGAGCAGTAGGTTGTAACCGGTGTACTGATCGGCCTGAGGCTGAAGCGTATCGAGGTAGTCCAGTGGGGGTTGGTCAGAAAGCAGGAAATCCAGCGGTAGTTGGCCGCGTGACTTTAGCCGTGCGCGGCTCTGGTTAAAGCCTTCGCGAACATTGGTGACGGCCGCAAACCGCCCCGAGCGGGTACAGCCGAGCCAGGTGCCACCTTGTTCAAGGTCTTGTCCTGCCAATAATTTTGGAAATTCTGGCCAGAAATCGAGGCGCCGGCTCGGACGGTTATAGAACTCATCCCGATTGGCCGCGACGATCAGTGGGTAGCGCGGGTCAATTTTGTAAGCAAACAGAATCAGGCACATGCTTGATTTACCTAGCACTCGAGTTTGGGTGATAATAGCTGCCTTTTAAAATCCTCACAATTGAGGCATCTGCTGTGCTGATTCTGTCTTATCTTGTTCTCGGTGCCTGCGCTGGCATGCTCGCCGGCTTGTTCGGTATTGGCGGTGGCCTGATTATCGTTCCGGTGCTGGTGTTCAGCTTCGGACTGCAGGGGATGTCGCCAGAGGTGTTGACCCATGTGGCGGTCGCAACCTCCCTGGCGACGATCGTGGTGACCTCGCTCAGTTCGGTGCGTAGCCATCATCTCAAGCAGGGGGTGCGCTGGGATATTTTTAAACCGCTGGCGGTGGGTATCATCATCGGTGCCATATTTGGGGTCAAAACCGCCGTTGTGCTCAGTGGCTCTGTACTGCAGTTATTGCTCGGTTGTTTTGCTATTTTGATCTCTATACAGATGGGATTGGGGTTTAAGCCCAAGCCAACCCGGCAGGTGCCGAAGTCTCTGGGTCTGGGCTTGATGGGTAGTCTGGTCGGCTATGGTTCCGCGTTATTTGGCATCGGTGGGGGCTCCATGACCACGCCCTATTTGAGCTGGTGCAATGTGCGGATTCAACAGGCGATTGGCACGTCTGCAGCCTGCGGTCTGCCGATCGCTATTACCGGGGCTCTGGTTAATATACAGCAGGGTTGGGGGCATCCGGCGCTGATGCCTTGGAGTCTGGGTTATGTGTATGTTCCTGCCTTTGTTGGTATTGTTCTTACCAGCGCCTGGTTTGCCCGTTATGGAGCGAGGCTGGCACATGCGTTGCCGGAGCGGACCCTGAAGCGCGCTTTTGCGGTGTTGCTGTTGCTGGTGGGTATCCGTTTTCTGACGACGGCCCTAGGAGGTTAATGGCGTTGAAATCGTCTGAATAAATGATCGTGATTGTTTAAGGAGTTATGTCTGCGTGTTGAGTTACCCCCAGATCGACCCGGTTGCCCTGCAATTAGGGCCGTTGAAAATTCATTGGTACGGGTTGATGTACCTTGGCGGTTTTGCCGCGGCCTGGTGGCTGGCCAATCGGCGCGCCGCCGTGCCGGGATCCGGCTGGGATAAACAGCAGATCTCCGATCTGATTTTTTACTGCGGCCTGGGGGTGGTTCTGGGCGGGCGGATGGGTTATGTGCTGTTTTATAACTTTGAGCGCTTCCTCAGTGACCCGTTGTGGTTATTTGCGATCTGGGAAGGCGGAATGGCGTTTCACGGTGGCCTGCTGGGGGTGGCGGTAGCGGCTGTGCTGTTCGCCCGTAAGTACTCTAAGCGGGTTTTCGAGGTCGGTGATTTTGTTGCGCCGCTGGTGCCTATCGGGCTGGGGCTGGGGCGACTGGGGAATTTTATCGGTGGTGAACTCTGGGGTCGGAGTACCGATCTGCCGTGGGGAATGGTGTTTCCGCGAGCCGATGCGTTGGCACGCCACCCCTCACAGCTGTATCAGTTTGCTCTGGAAGGGGTGGCGATGTTTACTCTGTTGTGGTGGTTCTCGGCCAAGCCGCGTCCGGCGATGGCGGTGTCGGGGCTGTTTCTGATCGGTTATGGCAGTTTTAGGTTTTTGGTCGAATTCGCGCGGCAACCCGATAGTCATCTGGGCTATATCGCCTTCGATTGGCTGACGATGGGGCAGTTATTGTCATTACCAATGGTCGTGGTCGGTGCGGTATTTATGCTCTGGGCTTATCGCAGCGGCTCGGTTAATGCTCAGCAAGGTAGGGGGTAATCGCGGTGCAGCAGTATTTACAACTTATGCGTCATGTTCGTGATAACGGTGTATTCAAGGGGGATCGTACCGGTACCGGTACGCAGAGTGTGTTTGGCTATCAGATGCGCTTTGATCTGGCTGCCGGGTTTCCGTTGGTGACCACTAAAAAGTGCCATCTACGCTCGATTATTCATGAGCTGTTATGGTTTCTGCAAGGCGCTACCAACATTAAATATCTCAATGATAATGGAGTGAAAATTTGGGATGAATGGGCCGATGAAAATGGTGATCTGGGGCCTGTATACGGGCATCAGTGGCGCTCCTGGCCAGCTCCGGACGGCGCCAGTATCGATCAGATCGCGTTGCTGATCGAGCAGATCAAAACTAATCCTGATTCGCGGCGACTGATCGTCAGTGCCTGGAATGTCCCGGAAGTTAACCGGATGGCCCTGCCACCCTGTCATACGCTGTTTCAATTTTATGTCAGTGAGGGTAAATTGTCGTGCCAGCTGTACCAGCGCAGCGCCGATGTGTTTCTCGGCGTGCCCTTTAATATCGCCTCCTACGCACTGTTGACGTTGATGCTGGCTCAGGTCTGTGGTCTTAAGCCCGGCGATTTTGTGCATACGTTTGGAGACGCACATCTCTATAGCAACCATCTACAGCAGGCAGAGTTGCAGCTCTCCCGGGAGCCGTTGGCGCTCTCGACCATGAAGCTTAATCCAGGCGTGACGGACCTGTTCGCCTTTAGGTTTGAGGATTTTGAGCTTGAGGGTTATCAAAGTCATCCGCATATCTCTGCCCCGATAGCCGTTTAGCGGCGATCGTGGGCACAGTTTCATTACATTTTTTGGGGTTTATATGCAGTTGGCTCTGATCGTCGCCCAATCGCAGAATCGGGTTATTGGGCGCAACAATACGCTGCCCTGGTATCTGCCGGAAGACTTGAAATATTTTAAAGCCGTGACCCTGGGTAAGGTGATCATCATGGGACGCAAGACCTATGAATCGATTGGCCGGCCCTTGCCGGGTCGGACCAATATTGTCGTCAGCCGGAATCCGGATTATATGCGGGAGGGGGTTCAGGTCGTGGGCTCGTTACCGCAGGCGATCGAACAGGCGCAGGCGATCTCTGCGATCAAGGGTGTCGACGAGGCGCTGGTGATTGGAGGCGCAGAACTCTATGCCCAGGCGTTGCCGTTGGCGCAGCGGCTTTACTTAACTCAGGTGCATCAGTCGGTAGAGGGCGATGCGTTTTTTCCTGAGCTGGCTGAGTCGCAGTGGCGGCAGGTGTCACGTCAGGATTTCGAGGCGGTTGCGCCGAATCCACACAAGTATAGCTTTGTTGTGTTTGATCGCAGCGAGGCCTGAGGGTGGGTTTGCAGGCGTTATTGAAGATTCTAGCCGACGGTGAGTTTCATTCCGGTGAGTCTCTGGGTGAGGCGCAGGGTGTTAGCCGTGCCGCGGTCTGGAAGCAGCTTAAAAAACTTCAGCCGCTGGGGTTGGAGTGCCACTCTGTCAGGGGCAGAGGGTATCGGATTCCGGGCGGTATTAATTTGCTCGATCGTGGTGCTTTCGAATCCCGCTTCACTCCTGTGGTTGCCTCCAGTCTGAGTAGTGTCGAGTTGGCATTGAGTATGGCGTCAACCAACACCGTGGCTGCAGCGGAAGCGCAGCAGGGGCCTTGTCATGGGCGGCTGTATGTTGCTGAGCAGCAGACAGCGGGGCGCGGCCGTCGTGGGCGTGCCTGGGCCAGTCCTTTTGCGCGAAATCTTTATTTCTCTCTTACCTGGTCGTTCAGTGGCGGGGCTGCCGCGCTGGAGGGGCTGAGTCTGGTGGTCGGGTTGGCGCTGCGTAACGGCCTGGCTGATCTGGGGGTAAAGGGGGTGCAGCTGAAATGGCCTAATGACCTGCATTGTCAGGGACGCAAGCTGGCCGGTGTGTTGCTGGAGATGAGTGGCGATGCTGCGGGACCCTGTCAGGTGGTGATCGGTGCCGGGGTTAATGTAGCGATGCCAGAGGCGGCGGCGGTAGCGGTGGATCAGCCCTGGATCGACCTGCAGCAGATTGTGGGCGCGCCGTTGGATCGTAACGTTGTCCTGGCGGTGTTGCTTAACGCGCTGGTGCCAGCGCTGCAGTTGTTTGAGCGGCAGGGGTTTGCCCCCTTCAGAGAGGCGTGGCAGCAGCATAATGCTTATCAGGGGCTGCAGGTTCGGTTGGCTACCGAGCGTTTCTCAGAGCAGGGTGTGTGTATCGGCGTCGATGCCAAGGGGGCGCTGTTGCTGGCTACCGCGAGTGGTACTAAAGCGTTTCATGGCGGCGAGTTGAGCCTTCGGTTGCTCGATGATGCTTGATATAGACATCGGTAATACGCGGTTGAAGTGGCGTTACGGCACCCAGCAGGGCGTACAGCGGGGCTTTGTGGAGACTGCAGGGCTAAGCGAGAAGCGATTGCAGCAGTGCTGGAGCGGGCTTGAGCGGCCGCAGCGGGTGCGTTTTGTGTCGGTGGCGTCGGCAGAGATAGAGCAGGTTTTGTTACAGTACTGTCGGCGGCAGTGGTCCGTGGTGGCTGAGAAAGCGCTTTCGCAACCCTCGCAGGCGGGCGTTGTGAATAGTTATGCAAACTTTAAGACCTTAGGAGCGGATCGCTGGTTAGCTATGTTAGCCGGGTTTAATCGTGCCGGAAGTTGCTGTGTGGTGGATTGCGGCAGTGCCGTAACGGTGGATTATGTCGACTCAGCAGGTCAGCATCTGGGCGGCTATATCGCCCCGGGGCTGCGCTTGATGCGCAACGGGTTGTTGGGCAATACGCGCCAGATTTATCTCCCTGCTGAGGCTCAGGGGCGCTTTGACACGAGTCCGGGGCGCAGTACAGAAGAGGCGGTAGGGCAGGGTATTGAGTTGATGCTGGCAGCATTGGCGCAGCGGGTGGTGCGTGATTATCCGGTTTTGTTGGGCGCTCGGGCGCGCCTGTTGGTTACCGGTGGTGACGGGGTACGTTTCCTGGATGCGGCCGGTGAAGGTGAATGGTGTGCAGATCTGGTTCTGGACGGGCTTGATTGGGCGTTACCCGAAGGATAGGGAGTTAATATGTTGCGGTGGTTGTTTCTGATTCTATTGCTGCTCAATGGGATGCTGTACGGCTGGTTCTATCAGGAGCAGGAGCAGCGACGGGCACGGGGTGATCGGGTGCAGGTACCGATGGCGGCTGTGGCGAAAATCGTGTTGGTCTCAGAGGTTCCTGCGCCCCTGTTGCGGAAGCATGAGCCCAAACCTGAGTCCAAGCCCAAGCCTAAACCCAAGTCACAACCCAAGCCTCAACCCAAGCCTCAACCCAAGCCTGAACCCAAGTCTAAACCCAAGCCGGTATGGTACTGCCATCGGTTTGGTGGGTTTGAAGAGGCTCAGGATTTGAGCGAGTGGCTGAGCAAAGAGGCGCCGGGTAAGATCACGCTCGAGCAGGTGCAGGTAGCGGCGTTGCCGTCAGTCTACGGTATCTATGTCCGTGCGGATCAGGGCGCGGTGGCGCGGAGCAAGTTGCTTGAATCGATGCAGGCGATTGGTCTGGAGGGGGCGTGGGCTGATGCCGAGGGATTGAAAAATTCACTGATAC
>JBALTG010000137.1:0-12089 GCA_036964625.1 Motiliproteus sp. | reverse complement strand
GCACGACTGCATGGATGCAGGAGGTAGAGCAACGCAGGAGCAGTTGCCGAGTAGATCAGTGTTAAGACCGACAAGCTCCTAGGCTAAGGTAACGTAATCCATGAAGATTCCCGCCCCCTGGCGCATTCTGGTGGTCGACGACGAAGAGGGCGTCCACGGCATTACCCGGATGATTTTCCGGGGCTATCGCTTCGAGGAGCGACCGGTTGAGCTGATCAGCGCCATGAGCGGAGCCGAGGCGCGCACCCTGCTGAGCGAACAACCCGACATCTGTCTGGCGCTACTGGATGTGGTGATGGAGTCGGATGACGAAGGGTTGCGCCTGGTCGATTATATTCGCAGCGAGCTCGGCAACCCGGACATGCGTATCATTCTGCGCACCGGCCACTCCGGACTGGCACCGGAAACCGACGTCATTCTCAAGTACGATATTAACGATTACCTCAGCAAGTCAGAGCTGTCCGCGTCCCGCTTGCTGACATCGGTGATCGTTGCGCTGCGCTCCTACCGCGACATCTGCCTGTCGCGTCAACAGCCTGCCACCGTCCCGCTTGCGGACACCCGCTCGGACCTGAGCAGACCGCTGCTGGGGCAGTTGCTGCACCACAACCGCCACCAGCTGGATCGATTACGTCAGCTTGAACACTCGCCCATGGCCCGCGACTTGCTCCAGGAGCTGCACTGTAACCAACTGCGGCTGCAAAACCTGTTCCTGCAAACCGCGCCGCTCACTACCGAGATTAGCGCACCGCAAGCCATCGCTCCCCGACAGCTAATCGACACCCTGGTCGGAGATCTGTTGCCGTTGGCCCGGCAGCAGCGCCGCCTGATCGACTACCGCTGCGATCCGGAACTGCCCGAGCAGCTCAATCTGTCCAGCAGCGCCTGCCTGCAACTGTGGCTGGCGCTGCTGGATCACTGCCTGTCTGCCGACGCCGGCCCTGACCTGCGCCTTAATCTCGACTATGTGCCGCAACGGCAGCAGCTTGAGTTGCGCATCGAGGGTGAGCAGCCCCAGCGACCGGGCCGTTGCGACCCCGCTCAGCAAGCGCTCTGGGAGGGCGCCGGCCGATCCTACTGCGCCACCCTGGCCCAGCGCTTGGGCGGAGCAATCACCGTACTGGCCGACGCACCCGACCAGGTAATGATCGTCTGCGTGGTCGCGGCGACACCCACGGAGGCGTAACGGCCATGCACAACAGGCCAAGACTCGGGATGCTGCTGGTTCTGCTGCTGTTCCCCCTCTGCGTTTGCGCGGCGTCAACATCAGCACCGACGCCAGAGCCCCAAGCGCAAGAGTCCACATCGCCCGAACGCCAAGCGCCAAAACCAACGCTCAAGCTGCTGATGGTGTTATGGCGCGGTGAGACCGCTGCCGAGCAAGGTTTTGTGGATGAACTGCGGCAGCAACGGGTCGCCGTAGAGATCACCCGCATCAACGCCAATCAGGACCGCGACCGCCTCGCCGAGCAACTTTGGAAGCTGGCTCCCCGGCTTGACCAGTTTGACCTCGTCTACAGTTTCGGCACCACCGCCTCGGTGATGATCAAGACCCTCATCCGCGGGCGCACGCCGCAGCTCTACAGCATGGTCCACAACCCCGCCGAAGCGGGGCTTGAACCCGCGACGCCAGCAAGCCTGGCGCTGACCGGCTCCACCGATGCCATCCCCGCCCGACTGCAGCTGGAGGTTGCCCGCCAACTGTTCCAGATTCGCCGCCTCGGCTTCCTGTTCAATGCCCGCGAGTTGAATTCGCAGGTTCAGCTGGAGGAGCTAGAGCTGCTTTGCGCCGAGATGGGAATCGCTCTGGAGATCCTGCGGGTCGCGCCCAACTCCGAAAGCCTGGCCAATCAGCTGAACCGGCTGCGCTCTGCAGAGGTCGCGATCGACGCGCTCTACCTGCCCAACGATTCCTACATCATCAGCCAGTCCAAGCTCATTATGGACACGCTCCGGCAGACCCCCTATCGGGTGATCGGCACCCACGAGACCTTTGTCCGGGACGGCGCCCTGCTGGCCGTAGCCCCGGACTTCGATGCGATGGGACGGCATCTGGCACGACGCCTGCGACAGCTACAAGACAGCGATTTTCACACCCATCTGGCCCCGATAACCGTCGAACACCCCCGCATCATCTACAACGAAGCGACCCGACTGCGGCTGCAGGTGCAGATACCCGCGGCGCTCGCGGACAGGATGGTACCTATACACTAGCCAAATCCCGTCGGCAACGGGATGCGCCGACCTTCAACACCCGACCTGATTACCCATGAACTTCAGCCATCACAGCACCAAGTCATGGGTATACGTGCTTGCGAGAATAGATCGGCTGAATCATGGCTGAGCGTTGTGGGTAATCAGGAAAACCGATATACAATCGGGGGTCGGGCTTCTGGGGTTTATGTAAGTCGGGCTTCAGCCTGACATAGGGAGCACCCAGGTCGGAATACATACCAACCCATGCATATATAACGGATGTTGAGGGGCGGCACATCCGATCCCGACATAGGCAACCGCCTGAGGGTTTTGTCGGAATGAATTCCGACCCACAGGGATAAGTGGGAAGTGTCTTAAATGCAGGAGCAATTTAAGACCGACCCACAGGGGCGTACCTGTAGGTCGGAGCATCGACCCAACCCAGACATAAATAGCGGTTTTTGTGGGTCGGGCTTCAGCCTGACATAGGGAGCACCTAGGTCGGAATAAATACCGACCCACACATGTATTACGGATGTTGAGGGGCGGCGTATCGGACCCACAAGAATCTATTAAGCGGGCCGCTATACAGATACCGGCCCGTACAGATGGGAGTGATCAGTCCGGTATTCTTAGCTCTCCTGCGGTAAACACGATAGCATCGCCCGCATCCGGGAATTGCATCAGCTCAGGCAAATGACCCAGGGTCAGATCCGGCACGTTACCCTCAGTATCGACCCCACGCGGTAGGGTCCGGACGACCTGACTCGGCGGCAGCTCCGTGCCTGTCTGCAAATGCGCAAAGAGCAGATCCAGTGCCCGCTGATAGTAATGGTGTAACGGCACATACTCTTCTTTAAAACCGGCAAAGCCGTTCAACACATCCAGGTGGTGGGCATTGGTGACTTCATAATAACGAACACCGCTAGCGGCACCTTCGATACTCTGGTTCAGACCGACGTAAGCTCGTGACGTGTGGTTCAGGGGCAAGATAGCGTCATTACGCCCGGTAACAATCACCACCGGCCGCCCATCAAGATCACCCTCAGCACGTATTTTCCGAATCCCCTGGGCAATACGCTTAGACCACTTCGCCATACGTCCCTGCAAACGCGCACCACTCACCGCATCGCGACCCGTCGCCAGCGCGCGAAGGCACAGCGCACCATCCAGGTTCTGATCAGCCAGACCTGAGCTGACAGATATCGACTGACGATCAACAATGGGGCCATTAGAAGCATTATTGCTAACCAGCCCTAAGCCGCCAGAAGGTGGAATACCATTGCTGGTGGCGAACATAACGGCTTCAGTCGCCGGATCAATGCTCATCACCTGGCCGTTAGCGTTGGTAGCGGCAAAACTGTAACCGCAAAGATTCTCGGTCACCGAGGCCCGCGCATAGGCATTAGCGTAAGTGACGGCGATCGATTGGGGTACGTTCAGGAACCAGTGCGAAGGCTGCAACCGGTTTTGATCCGGCAGAAAACCGTAGTCATTGATAATCGACTGCGCTTCCACGGCTTGCTCGGCGGGCGTGCCGGCGCTCAGCAACCCCTTAGCAGCCAGCGCCTCACAACGAGCCTCGCTAGCTGCAAAATTGAACGGCGCGTCAATTGCGTCAGGCAGGCTGGCACAACCCTGATAGACATTGAGCAGCGTCGTGTAATCGAACAAGCTGCGGCTATGCGCACGCAATAACGGGCCGGATCCCTGGCGGATACCAAACTCATCCGAAAACTGTGGATTCACATTGGGTTCCGAGACCGCAACCGCGTCAATAAGACCCTGCCGGTCAGCCTCCGCCGCGCGTAACGAAGCCCCCCCGCCATTAGACACGCTGGACGCAATCACCAACGTGTTGTCGGGCCTGATTGTATCGCGATGCCGGCCTTTACGCTGCGTCTCGCCGTACTGCTGGTTCAGCACGTCAAACGCAAATTCGATCGATTGTAATACCGAATCGCCCCAGTTCTGCTCAGGATTACTCTGCGAATGCGCGTGTTTGAAGGCAAAACGATCGGGCGTTGCGGCGTTAAAGCGTTCCCGCTTGCGATCACGCAGACCGGCGCTGAAATGCGCGTCACGACCTGCCAAATCAGTACCCGTACGCACCCCGTCAAGCAGGTTAACCGTATCAGCCTGCAGATTATGCGCGCCCGTGCCCGTGCCTTTATCGGTGTATGCCACCGCACACCCGCGTTTGAGGCCCCATTCACCCGCGGTTCCGATCGCGCCATAAATGCCCCGCGAACCCGAAGAGGGAGCCGTAATAATACAGGCCGCATCCGGGTTAAAGCTGGCTGGCACCTGAACCATCAACACCACCCGGTTGCGCCTGCCCCCCGCGTAAGTCAGATACTCATCACCGCCAATCAAACCCTCTCCCTCGGTGACCATACCGTCGGCAGTGACGTTCGGGCCGAACAGCGTTTTATAACCACCGCCCGCTGAGGTATCTACCAGCGCCCGGTAATTGCCATGGATCGCATTGCGGCGCAGCTCCATTGCGGTCGGGTGGGCCGGATCGGCATAGCCTGGTGCCACGCCACTGGCCAACCCGCTAGCGCCGAGTCCTGCTGTGAGCAGATCGTCTGTGACACCGTCAAATACCCGGTGGATAATCGCTTCGCTGCCAAAATTGGCGGCCTGTTCATTACTGCGCTCGGCGAGCACCGGTCCGCTTAGGCTTGCTGTAATCAGCAGCCCCAAGCCGGTGCGGGTAATAGGGCAGGTTGTTATTTTCATTGATATTGCCTCTGTGCGGCCCGGGGAATCCCGGATCAGTCCTTTGTAAGAATCAACAGCATAGGAAACCAACGAGCGCTTATCAACCAGACCTCTGTGTAATTTATCGTGCATAGCGGCAACAGCGCTGCAGCAACGCTTCAGTGCCCCTTACATCAGCCCAAGCCAGCCATTATCTCGTTGATTAATTGGCCGTTTGACGTTATCTTCATGCGCGTTAAACACACAGCTTTGGCGTCACGGATTACGACGTTTGTCATCGCAGCCACAGCGACATGGATTACATTCAGGGAGGAAGCAGCACCGATGTATGGATTTTACAACCTGGTCCGGCCGCAAGACCTGAGCCGTGACGACCTGCCCCGGGTGTTGCGCCCGTTCTGGGCCCTGTCAAAATTGAATGACGTCTGGTCCCCGACCGGCCATGACAGCCTCTTGGCTGGCTATCGTCGCTTGGCGGGTTTCTGCTACTCGGGTTACCGTGATGCCGAGCTGCTGCAGGCCTTAAAGCGCGACCTGGAGTCTGGCCGGGTGATCATGCTGGATAATCAGGATCCGCCCTTCAGGCCGGTCGTCACCGGGCGCGGCGCGCAGATGCAACTGCAGCCCGATCTGGTTAACGAACCCTTTGCCTTCAAAATCAGCCTGGAGCGCGCCCTGCAACGCCGCAGTGGCGGCGGTCGCCCGCAAGCCCAGCCGCAGCAGCCGCAGGCGCAACCAAAGAGCGAGGACAATCGGCCGCTCACCTTCGAGGAGAGCATCGCCGCCAACCAAAAGTTCTTTGGCCAGCCGGTCAGCGCGTCCGAGCCTCAATCAACAGCCCGTCATGGAACGAGCCTGCGTAGCCAGGCTCAAGCGCAGTTAACCTCTCTCTCCCAAGCACAGGCTCAGGCACAGGCACCCGGTAAAGACGCTAACGGGGTCGTGTCCAAGCACTCTCCTGAAGCGGCGTTCCATGTGGTTCGCGAACCTATCAGCCGAACGGCGTTGGTCGCCCAGCTGTACGGTGACATCGGCGCCAAACCGGATCACTTCGACCGCCTCAATCCAGGTCTCGGTGGTCATATACTACCTGGCGAAATGATCGTGCTAGGTGACCCAGAAGGGCTGTCGTGTACGCGCCAAGAATCTGATCTGATGCAAGTGGCTGAGCAGGTCAATTCACAAGTCCGGGCTTTAGATGAAGGCGAAGCTCAGTTCATCACCAAACATTATGATCTGTTGAATATGATGACATCTAATACTCAGGCAGGGCTGGGAGTTGGAGCCGTGATGATTGAGAGGCAGATTTCAGGCATAGAAAGCACCCTGCGCAACATCGAACAATTACATCAAGATAGCTATCGAACATACGGTCACCTGAACGACACTGAGTTTTTTAATAAGCGCCAAGCGCTATTGAAGCAACTTGACTTCGGGCTGGGCAGCGTAGCGCGTGAAGGCATGTCGCTAAATGACAATCCAAAACTTAAACGAGCATTGGGAGTCTCCACTAAGAGTCTTGTCCATAATTGGAAACAAACGGGTGTTGGTGAGCTACCGGGCTATGCCAGCCAGTATGGCAAACTCGCCAGTGCAACAAAGTATGCGAAAACCGGCGGGCACATAGCGATCGCGTTGGATGTATCTATTTCAGGTTTCAAAATAAAGGAAGCTTGTACATCCGGTAATAGTCAAAGCTGCGAGGTGGTTGCTTATAAAGAGACCGGACGTATCCTTGGTAGCGCGGGAGGGGGGTATGCAGGATCTCTCGCTGCAGGTGGTTGCGGACTATTAGGTATTACCACTGGGATAGGCGGACTTGTCTGCGTTATCCTCGTAGGTGGTGTAGGCGCTGCAGCAGGTGGATATGCCGGAGGTTCGGGGGGAGAAGTAATGGGAGAGGTCGTAAGAGAGATTA
Organism: Motiliproteus sp.; assembly: GCA_036964625.1. Taxonomy (GTDB): domain Bacteria; phylum Pseudomonadota; class Gammaproteobacteria; order Pseudomonadales; family Balneatricaceae; genus Motiliproteus. Next base: position 5,248 of record JBALTG010000137.1, on the reverse strand, counting down.
TTCATAATGACTGATTTCTGGCGATATTCAGTAGCACTTGTTGGTGTTGGATCACTTTTTTTAGGACTGCTTTCTTGGCTTGTTGTTGTTACTGCTGCCTTCAAAAGGATTGAGGAAGTGGAGCGACAAATAGCCACACCTGGAAAACAGTTAGATATGATACGTAACGTCTATCGTGAAGGTCCTATTGGTCGCTGGATGCGAGCAATGCATGTGTTTAATTTTTTCATATTCAGGAAAATTCCAAGATACGGTTCTGCTATTTCTTCCCGGATCGGTGATGAAATCACCCCTATACCTAAGGCATTGAAAATATGGGTAATTTTGCCCGTGGGATTAGCTAGTTTATTTGGAACTATTTTTTTAATGATGAGCGTGGTTTTGATGTTTTTTAATCAATGATGCCTTCTATCGAAAAGGGGAGCGGGTGATCTAGCGCGGGAAAATAGCGAGATCACACAGAGGATTGGCGTCATATATGGTCCGCCCCGCGATGCAAGAAAAAACTACCAGGTGGTTAAAAGAGTATCGCACCCATATATCCGGCCTTGGCGTGAGGGTGCTAAGAGAAAAGGGGACGGAGGGATTAAAAAATATTCCCTCCGTCCCCTTTTCCTTGACTACCGGGCGCTGCATGGCGCCGAGCGCCGCGCGCTGCCCGTCTATAAAAAACAATTGCACGCCTACTTCGCCACCCCGCTCGACCGGGCTGAGACTCTGATCAACGGCAATCTCCTGGGATTGGATGAGGTCGAATGGAGTACACTCAGCTGGCGGGCAGTGATCCCGCTGCATACGCGCAATTACAGCACCGAGGCGATCGCTGACAAGGTGAACTTTCCCACCGACATCGGCGCAGGGATCGACTCGGCGCACAGCCTAATCGCCTATTACGCCTCGCTGCTGGAACGCCTGCAACAGGGCGAGGCAGAAAACCCAGAACCCCCGGTACACGGCAACCCAGAGGCCTGGGACATCACCCCGGCGGAGATCGTCAGGCAACTCTGCGAGGGGGTGTTTGATCCCGCCGCCCACAACCACTTCGTCGGCAAGGCGTTGTGGCAGCATCCGCATTTCGCTCTGCCAGCCACGGAGGCAGGCCTCGAACCAAAACCGAATCCAGACGACATCACCAACATGAAAATCCTTTAACGGCACCCACAGGAGATCCGATGAAACCACTACTCAAACTGGGCTGGTGTTTAACTCTGCTGCTAATCAGCCGCGTGCTGCTGGCCGAGGTGGCGGTCGATCCAGCCGAATACAGCGCCCTACAGGAGATCGAAAGTCACATATCAGAAAGCGCGCTGTTCCAAAAATTAACGCGTGTCGATGATCCAAAAAGGAGAAGGATATCCTCATATGCGGTTAATGATAAAGGGCACGTGGTGTCTTTGTATGTGTCTAGGGTTACGTATGAGAACTTGGCGTTTCTACGCGAATTTCCTCATCTAAGATTCCTGACTATTTCGGAATCAACAGCACTGACCTCCATGCAGGGCATCGACAATAATGTCCTGTTGGAGAAAATCTGGTTGGTAAGCGTGCCGGTGACCCGGATCGAAGGGCTGGCTAAGATGGAGCGGTTGAAGCTGCTGTCTATCTACGAGGGTGCGCTACGCTCAATGGAGGGAGTTAGTAATACACATGCGCTTGAATACTTGGTGCTGAATAATAATAAGCTAGAGCACATTGAAGGATTATTGAATCTTAAAAAACTCAAACGCCTTAACTTGTCCAACAATCCGCTATTGAGCATGACAGGTCTTGGAGAAAAGCCTGCATTAGCCGATCTGCTTTTATATAACACGCGTATCAGCCGTTTAGAAGATTACGGCTCACTGTCAAAAATGACAATTACAGTTAACGAAAACTTTTCCTTCGAGGAGAACAAAAAAGCACTATCGAAGCTTAAGGCGCGGCGCGTTAGGGTCATAAAAATCTGATAGGGACATGAGTGCGAGCAGAGGGGTCAAGTCTTGCCTTTTGCCCCACCGCACTGCAACTGAGAAATAGGCATGGGGGCAGTTATGTCGCCCCCTATCCGCTTACGCCAGCGGGAGTGAAAATCCGAAGTCACTACCCTGGCCTAACGCGCTGGAAACCCTGATATCGCTGCCATGCAGCTGCAGGATACGGCGGGTGATGGCTAGCCCTAAACCGCTGTTGGCCGCCTTGCCCTTGATGCTGTTGCGGGCCCGAAAGTGAGGCTCAAATAAGCGCGGTAGATCCTCGGGATCGATGCCGATACCGGTATCGCAGATCACGATATCGAGTTGAGTTGCTTGGGCGCAGAAATTGATCTTCACTTCACCGCCCGCCGGGGTGTGGCGGATCGCATTATCCAGCAGGTTGGTAAACACCCGCTCCAGCTTTTCAATGTTGGCCAGTACCCTGAGCGCGGGTGCCTGGGGATCCAGGGTTAACGTCACCCCCAGAGCCTTGGCCTGGAGTTGCAGGGTTTGGATAACATCCTGAGCCAGCTCGGCCACGGCCACCGGTTCTAGCGGTAGCGAGACATCGTCGCCATCCAGGTAGGCAAGTTCGAACAGTTGTTCCACCAGGGCTTCGATTTGGCACGCATTATTGAGGGCGATTTCGATCAGTCGGGCGGCCTGATCTTGCTCTAGCTGGTCTCTTTTGAGTTGCCAGGTCTCCAGATAGCCTTTTAGCGAGGCCAGCGGTGTGCGCAGGTCGTGGGAGACGTAGGAGATCAATTCGCGGCGCAAGGTATCGGTATCTTTGACCTGCTGGTACTGACGGGTCAACTGCTGTGCCAGTTCTTGGAAACGACTGCCCAGGCGGTGAATTTCATTGCCGGAATGAACATCCCAGTCACTCAGGGAGACGCCGCCTGAGGCAAAGCCTTGGGCGCTGAATCGATCCATATCCCGGGATAGACGGCGTAGTGGGCGGGTCATCAAGAAAAACAGCAGTAACAGCGCGATCAATCCGAACAGTAAGCCTGCTGCCAGCCCCCAAAAGCCCAGTGCGACGATATGACTTTGCTGTAACAGGCTGATGACATCGTCGTAGGCCTCGCCACCGATAATGATGTAGAGGTAGCCTTGCAAGCGGCTGTCGTTATGCTTGGCGTCGCGAATCTCGGCGACCGAAAATATCTTGAGGCGCTCTGTTGAGCGCGGATCCTGGCCGAGAATCGGCAGCATCACCTGGCCGGATAAAAAATCCTCTATCGGTGCCAGATCGACCTGTTGGCGCTGAATGCGCTCCGGCTCGGCGGAATAGGTCAGTACCCGACCTTCGGGGCTCAGCAGATAAAACTCAAAGCTGGGACCGAGGATCATCATGTCGTGGAACGAGCGTTTCAGCCCTTGGTGATCGATCTTGCCCTGCTGTACAAAATTCTGCCCCTTGACCAGTTGCGCGGCCAGCTCGTGGTGCAGCTTCTGCTCCACTTCGTATTGGTAGTCTTGAGTGACTTTCTGCGCCAGTAGCAGCAGCGCCAGCGCGACCAGCAGAAAGCTGCCGATCAGCGCCAGGGACAGCTTGCTGTAGAACGAACTAAACAGACTTAAGCCTGGCACGCTGAGACCTCGCAACCCTGGCCGAGAACACTACAGCCCGGCAAATTTATACCCCACGCCCCAGACCGTCAGTACAAAACGCGGATGGGAGGGATCTTGTTCCAGCTTGGTACGGAGCCGGTTGATATGGGAATTGACGGTGTGTTCATAGCCGCTGTGTTTATAACCCCATACCGCATCTAGCAGCTGGCTGCGACTAAACACCACGCCCGGATGGCGGGCTAAATGCAGGAGTAGGTCAAACTCGGTGCCGGTTAATTCGATAGGCTCACCGCGGAGGCTGACCTGGCGTCTTGCCGCATCGATCTCGAGTCCATCAAAGCACAGCTGTTCGGGGACGGTATTGTGTTTCTTACTCAACATCTCGACCCGACGCAACAATGCCTTAACTCTGGCTTGCAGCTCGCGCACGCCGAAGGGTTTGGTGAGATAGTCATCGGCTCCCAGTTCGAGCCCGACAACGCGGTCGGCCTCCGAATCTCGGGCTGTCAGCATCAGGATCGCCACCGAGCTTTCCGCCGCCCGCAGTCGCCGACACAACTCAAGGCCGTCCAGCCCCGGCAGCATCAGATCGAGCACGATCAGGTCGTAACTGCCGGACAAGGCCATCTCCAAACCGCGAGCACCATCGTCACAGCAGCTAACGTCGTGGTAAAGATCAGTAAGGTTCATGCTGATCAGCTGCTGGATATCGGCATCGTCTTCGATCACCAGTATCTGTTGTTTGCCGACTCGTGCAGTCATCTGTTCTCCGTTGCGGTGCATGCTGTACGTTAAGTTGAGTACGTTAAACAGTACAGCATGAAAGTGCTAAAACCGCGAAGAAATCAGCGGAGAGCCTAGCAGGCTGTCGGACTTAACGCTGATCTACTGCGGGAAAGCCGACTTTGGCCATTTTCCACCCTCTTTTTCGTTTAATAGAACCACTATTAGCCTCAAAAGAGTTCGAAAACTGCCTCAAATCGGCCTTCCCCTCGCTACGACCGGTCAAGTCCGACAGACTGCTGATATGTATTAACTTGCAAGCAATTGTTCCAGAGTGATTTTTTATGGAGCAATTATTGGCTAAGACATCAGACTTCATGTATTAACGCTTTTGCGCAGCAAGTTGATACATGATGTCTAGCCAATTAAAAGCAGCTTAGCTCGCCACTACCGACATAATATCGGCCTACTTAACCCAGACCACCACCTTGGCCACCGGATTCAACCAGGGGTGCACGCGGTCATCCAGATCGCTGGTGCCACCGTCCCGATCCCGATCACCAATCACACCGCGGTGGATATGTACCTTGGCATTCTCTTCCATCGTCGCCACACCGCTGGCTCCGGTACCGGAATTACCACCCGGATCTGCAGGAATACCCGCGACGCCAGGGGCTCCGCCGCCAGTGATCACTTCGTCGTTAATCTCGGTTCCGGCATCATAGGCATTGAGATAGAGGGTATAGCGCCCCTTCCTTTTGGGAATGACCCAGCTATCCAGGCCTACAAAACCGTCGTTGGTGGGGAGCACCATCGCCAGCACCGAGAGCCGCGAGTTGTGCCTGGTTTTTAGCTTGGTGATGCGAGTCTGTGCACCGGGTGCGAGCATACCATCGGCGGGGTTCACCGCGCTGGCGGCACCTGCGCCTTCTGCCTGTTCAATCAACCCGTCCAGTGCGCCGCCTTCCGCCATCGCCTGTAGCTGTTCGCTAGCG
>JBALTG010000136.1:0-12131 GCA_036964625.1 Motiliproteus sp. | reverse complement strand
CGGTTTGATTGGCTTTGTTAATTCTGTTTGTTAGCAACAACTAGTTCACGATTTTCAATGTATGTGTACTGCCGCCAGTGATAGGAAGGAATATTACCTTCCTCTATTAAAGAATCCAGTGCCTCCTTAGGGATTCCTCTAGCTTCTATGTAATCCTCTAATAAGATAGGGTTATTAATATGGGAGCTTGCTTCTTGAAGGCCTACTGTTCTTGCTTCCTCTAATGTTGCCTTTCTACTCAACATTCTAAATAGCATCCATGCAACTAGAATAACAATAAAAAGGATTAGCAGCTTTATCATTTCAAACCCTCTACTTTCTAGTAAATCTGGTCATGAGCAATTACTTGTTGATATTGAAATCTTAAGACTTAACCGCCGCGTTAACGGGCTGGCGCTGCGCAGCAGCGACAGTCCAAGACCTGCGTAGAAGGGCTGAAAGTTGAACGTCTTGTTAAATGGCTTAGTCACGCGGTAGTAAGCCTTTGTCGTTTCGATCAGGAATAGGCAGCCCTTTCTCTTGAAGGTGAGCAAGAAGCTTTTGCTCATGGTCAGGAGCCCAACCATCCCAGTTGTAATCATAGCAAGATTTACAAACACCAAGCTGGTAACGTGGAATTTGTTTGCCGTCATATTTATGCCGACCCATCTGGTAAGAATCACTGCATAGATCGCAGGTAAACATGAATTTTGGATCGTTCATACGCCATTCCTTGTGTATGCCATTTAACAGTCTTATTCAACGTCAAGATGACGCGATAAAACGCGTCAGTGTGACGTATATCTCCAGAAAAAAATCACAACAAGCCGCTCAAACCCAGGCTGCGCCTGCTTATTAAGCTATCCATAATCTATGACGTGTTATAACACGTCAACTTTTCCTTCAATTCAATATGGATATAGATGTCATCCTGACATATATCTACACAGCGACCAAGGCACAACACCCCGCAAAGCGCATGATTATCAGCAACATACACATAGATCATTGTTTTTTGACGTGTTATAACACGTCAATCTAACAGCACCTACCGCTGAGTTTCCATGCCGCCTTACTTCTCGAGCGGGCTAGCCTTGCCCTTGGCGTACCCGAAGGGCGCCGAGGTCAATAAATCTCGCCATCAACCCGATACAGCCCGCCGATAACCCGCTATTTACCTTCTTCGTTCAGCATGGCGGGAACGAGCAGGTCGAGGCATAACACCGAGAATCCCACCAGCATGGAGCTGTTCTGTAATGCGGTTAAAACCCAAACAAAGCAGGTATTCATAAACCTGGCCGCAGTGGCCGAAACGGTCGGTAACTCCCTGACAGGCGGCGCAAACTGGACCTCTATCTCACCGACCTGACGAACTTCGCCCTGGTTAATGCCGTGGGCGGGCGCTACTTCGACGCCGCTTTCCTTCCCTATCTGGCCCGATCCGCCACCGGGCTAACGCACGGCCTAAGAGTACGTGTGCTTGGAGGTAGAATACATTCTGTTCCAGTACTCGTCTTTTACCTTTGTGGGCGCTATCTGGTGCTCGCGCTGTTGGGAAAGAGCGCGACATCACACCCCAATGACCACGCTATTCGCGTAGCGCCGAGACCGGCTTGACGATTCCCTTGAGCCCAAACGCCTGCTGCAACTGTAACAGGCGCCGATCGATCGACGCGCGTAGGGTTTCGTAGCCCACGATGACTCGATAGCCAGCCCCGCCAGCCAGCACGAAAGCACTGTACCCGACGTTATGCCGACGGCTTTCCAGTTTTTGAGCATTGGCTGCACTCTCGAAACTTGCGATCTGCAGCACCCAGCCCGGCTTACCCGCCGAGGCTTCGAGGTGCGACCCTAGAGAGCGGAATTGAGTTATCGGATGAGAATTTACCGTTCGAGCCTCTGGCAGAAGTACCTCCTCTGGTAACGGCGATGGAATGCGCGGGCCGGCCTCAACCGCCGCAGAAATAACGGCGACTGCGGGCTGGGCAGGTTAGAAATTAGCATCCAAAATCGCCCGGGTATTGGCAGCAGGCGCCTCTAACCCCAAAGCATCGTAAGCCTTCGCCAAGACCTTCAGGGCACCGGGGACTGCCGGGGTGCCCTGGTAGGTCTCTAACAGATAGCGGGCCCGGTTGACGGCGGCAACGTAGCGCCCTTTGGTTAAGTTGCGCTCGGCCACTGTCAATTCATAGGCCGCCAACTGCTGGCGCAATAGTTCAGACTGAAGCCGGGCGTTGGCAGCATAGCGGCTACCGGGAAAGGCGGCTAGCAACGCACTGAAGTCCTGATACGCACTCTGAACTACCACTGGTGAAAACGCTCCGTTAGCGCCAGCATCCACCGACAACTGGTTAATTTTCACGTAGCTCTCCCCGCGCAGATAAAGCACCTGGTCGAGTTGAGCGTGGCCGGGATAATTTTGGCTGAAACGGTTCGCCACCGTGATCGTCTTCTCGATCCTGCCAAGCTCATAGTTGGCAACCACCTGCCGCAAGCACAGTATGTCGGCTTGATGACCGAGAGACGTACAGGGATCGAGCCGCTCCAGTGTTTCGATCGCAGCAGCAAAATCACCACGGTCGAACGTGTCTATCGCCGCCTGGTATCCCTGCGTAACCGGGATTTCTGCCGTTTGTTGCTTAAGCGGCGCACAGGCGCCGAGTAGGCAGAGAACAGCCACCAGGGGAGTGCGTTTGATTGAAACCATGGTCGCCATGCTCGCAGGGCGCTGGCGGCAGAGATGTGGCGCTCTGCGGTAACCGGCGGTTTTGGATAGATAGGGCTGATTATTTAACCACAGCACCTCGGTGATTGCCAAAGCAGGCCTCCGGCCTCTGCCCGCATTGTCCCACCCTCGTTTTTAACGCGGCGCGCAAAGACTCACCGAGTCGCGCATAGATCGATAACAAATAAAACCCATCGCGATGTAATAACTCAGCGCCAATTGCGACTAATGATAGTTATTCCTAATCAACGAGGACGATGACGCCGTTGCTGCGTATCGTCGCTGAGCCCGATCTGATTTGCTGCTGTTTTTTGCAAACACAGCGGATTATGGGAGATCGTAACGCGGTAAATAGGACACCGACAAACAACACTGACTCAGGCCCAGCGACCACAGCAACCCGGTCCCTAACAGGTGAGCGTATGAACAGCATCAGACAATTGGCCCTAGCAACCGCACTGGCCACGACCGCGCTTTTGCAGGGTGCTGCGGCCAGCACCCTCATCGAATTGACCCAGGTTTCCTGCCAATTTCTAGAGAGCGAAGCGGGCACCCACCATGGTTTCAACAGCGCCAGCGCCGAGGACTGCAAACAGATCAATGCCCGTACAGCGGCTGCACGACTTGAAAAAGCCACGCCGCTCATCCTCAAACCCGCTAAATACACTTTCCGGGTAACCAACCGGGATGTCCCCTACCCGCTTGGATTCTGGCTGCGAGGAAAAAGCTTGCTAGGGCGCGCCACCCTGCCCAGCGTTTCCGGTGGCGGCATGACCACCGGCACCACGCTGGACTATGAGATCGAACTCAAGCCCGGTGAGTACCTCTACTCCTGCCCGCTCAACCCAACGCTCGACTATTTACTGATCGTTCGTGACTTTTAACTTGGTGGATAAATAGGTTCCATAACTATTTGTCCAGCGCCCCTAAAATCTGCTGCAGCTGTGTTGATCTGCTTTATTTTCAGATACTTACATTGGTATTTGACCCATGTTGACGCGTCCTTGCGTCTCCAATTAACCCGCTGGGTGCATATTACGACCTGGACACGACCGGGGTGACAGGCGTGTCTGAATGCCAGACGGAGGGTTTATCAAACATCCGGGTTAAAGAGTGCATTTAACTATTTTTTAATTTTTGTTGCTTTCACCGATAACCGACTAGACTGAACTGTGCAGCGCAGCATAAACCCATTAATTGAGCGATACCGCTTTCATTTTCAAAGGAAAAGGAATCTTCCAATGACTTTAATTTCAGGACTTATCAGAAATAGGATCGTACCGGGCCTGTTGGTCGCGCTTTGCACATTCACCACGGCCGAAGCCACAGCGGCAGGAAGTTACAAGCCCGACTCGCTGCCCTCCTCCGGCGCGGATATTCACAAGACGTCAGTCTCCGGATTATCATCCGGTGCCTTTATGAGCTCCCAGCTGTACATCGCCTATTCCGATATCATGGTAGGTGCTGGCGTTGTCGCCGGTGGCCCCTATCTCTGCGCGAAATCCTGGTCCTTTAGCACGCTGCTACAGAACGCCACATCCACCTGCATGAGCCCGTTGACCGTGGATATGGGGCCAAACACGCCGCGACTGGTAGCGCTGACACATTCATTAGCAGAATCCGGGGATATAGACTCTTTAGATAACCTCAAGAACGACCGGATCTACCTTTTTAGCGGTCAGAGCGATAAGACCGTCATCACCGCCGTGGTGGATCAGACGCAGGCTTTCTTTGAGGAAATGGGCGTTCCCGCCGACGCAATCAAATACAACACCAGCGTCGATGCCGGTCATGCGCTGGTCACCGATAAGGATACAGACACCTCGTGCTCGTTAACCCAGAATCCCTATATCAATGACTGTGACTTCCAACAGTCCGAACGGATACTCAATCAGCTCTACCCCGACCTGCAACCGCCTGCTCAAACACTCAGCAGTGAAATAATCGGGTTCGATCAGTCCGAGTTTCTCGACTCGGAAACGACCAGCATGAGCGACACGGGCTACGCCTATATTCCTGCGGCCTGTGAGGCTGGCAGTAGCTGCCCGGTGCATGTGGTCTTTCATGGCTGCAAACAGGGTGCCAAACTGATTGGCGATAAATATTACGCCCAGACAGGCTATAACCAAATGGCCGAGTCGAACAATCTCATCATGCTGTACCCACAAGTGCAGCCCTCAGGCAGAAATCCCTTTAATCCTCAGGGGTGCTGGGATTTCTGGGGTTACTCGTCTCCGAATGACTCCGACCCTGATTATTTTACCCGCAATGCTCCGCAGTTGAGCGCGGTCTACAAAATGATTGTACGCCTTACCCAACCCATAATTCAGTAACAGGGAGAACGACATGACATCGCCTCAAGCGAATAAATTTATCGACCCGAGCCTCTCTGAGGCAATTCAGCACTGGAAGGAGTATTCAGATCAAACCACCCAGGACTCCGTCATGCTGATGAATGCCATGACCCCGCTCAAGGATAGCGCCCAGGTTGCCGGGGCTGTATTCGAGTCGATGCAACAGACCGACTGGCTGCAGATCGCTAAAAAACTGACCGATCCCACAGCCCTGTCCACTGCCATTGATGAGCTGAGCGATATCCAGATAGCAGTGATGGGAAAGGTGCGGGATGGCTACCGCGCGTTTTTGCAAACGAGCTTAGCCTCCGCAGAGCAACTGGCTGAAGTACCTAAAGAGGCGAACTCTGCAGCGACTCTGCTAGCCACCCTCATGGAAACAAGTCTTAACATCGTGAAACAGTATCAGCAAGATGCCAGCGATGAGGCTGCTAATTTGAATGCGATTCAAGCAGCATACAGGGCCTGGTTTCAAAAGAGCCTACAGACCGTACAAAGCAATTAAGGTGTAGTTTTTCACCCGCAGGAGACGCAAGGATGCGTCAACATGGGCCTAAGACCCATGCGAGCCCTTGAAAATAAACTAATTATACGCAACTGCAGCAGATTTCAGGGGCGATGGACAAATAGCTATTGAACCTATTTTTCCATCGACTTAATAGCCTGAAAACACCCACGCTAACGCGGGATAAATCGGCAGTCATGCCGATTTATCGCGTCACAAGATCCAAAATATGCCTCAACTCGCCTTAGCCTCGCTACGACCGGTCAAGTCCAACAAGTTACTCAGGGGTCATAACAGAGCGCACTGATTTAAAAAATAACGTAAAATCACTCGCTTGATCCCTAACCAACCGCTGAACCCTGGGCGCACCTTCGTGGCAGACGTCCCCGCTTTCAGACCGGTTGTGTTGATTGTCTTGGTCTGCTGGAACGCCCCACATGATTCGTATCTCCAATATTAAGCTCCCTCTTGATCACGACGACACCGCTCTGGTCAGCGCAATACTCAACCACTTAGATATTACCGCCGAGCAGTTACTGAGCTACGAGATACGCCGGCGTGGCTATGATGCCCGCAATAAAAGAAACATCTATCTGGTCTATACCCTCGATGTCGACACCTCCAACAACGCCCGGCTGCTGGAGCAGTTCGCGGACAACGGGTCGGTCAAAGCCACACCTGACATGCGCTACAACTTTGTCGCCCAGGCACCTGCCGGTCTGCAAGAGCGTCCTCTGGTGATCGGTTTTGGCCCCTGCGGTTTACTAACCGGCCTGCTGTTAGCACAGATGGGCTACAAACCATTGATAATTGAGCGCGGCAAAGCGGTGCGTGAACGTACCCAGGACACCTTTGGCTTCTGGCGCGAAAAGAAGCTCAATACCGAATCCAATGTCCAATTTGGCGAAGGTGGCGCGGGTACCTTTTCCGATGGCAAACTCTCGACCCAGATCAAAGACCCCAAACAGTATGGACGCAAGGTGTTAACCGAGTTTGTCGAAGCGGGAGCCCCGGATGAGATTCTGTATGTCAGCAAGCCGCATATCGGCACCTTCAGGCTGGTGTCGATGGTAGAAAAGATGCGCGCCAAAATCATCGAACTGGGCGGTGAGATCCGCTTCAGCGCCCGCGTCGACGACCTGCAGATCGAAAATGGCCGGGTGGCCGGAATCACTCTGGCCGACGGTGAGACACTGCTCTCAAACCACATCGCCCTGGCCATTGGTCACAGCGCCCGCGATACCTTCCAGATGCTGTTCGACAAAAACATCCACATGGAAGCCAAGCCGTTCTCGGTCGGGTTCCGGATTGAACACCCACAGGCACTGATCGACCAGGCACGTTTTGGAAAATACGCGGGCCACCCGATCTTGGGGTCGGCCGATTACAAGCTGGTACACCACTGTGAAAATGGCCGCTCGGTGTACAGTTTCTGCATGTGCCCGGGTGGCACGGTCGTCGCGGCAACCTCCGAAGAGCACCAGGTCGTCACTAACGGCATGAGCCAGTACTCACGCCAGGAACGCAATGCCAACAGCGCCATCGTCGTCGGCATCGATCCTTCCGATTACCCGGGCGGTCCGTTGGCTGGCATTGAGCTGCAGCGCCAGCTGGAGCGAACCGCCTATCGCCTGGGGGGGGAGAATTACGATGCCCCGGCACAGAAAGTGGGCGATTTCCTCAGGGGCCAAAGCTCGGAACAGCTGGGCGCCGTGACCCCCTCCTTCAAGCCCGGAATTAAGTTAACGGACCTGTCTGCCGCCCTGCCCGATTTCTGCATTGAAGCCCTGCGCGAAGCGATCCCGGCATTTAACCGGCAGATCAAGGGCTTTGCCCAAAATGATGCCCTGCTCACCGGTGTCGAGACCCGCACCTCTTCGCCACTGGTGATCAAGCGTAATCATCAAGACCTGCAAAGCATCAACACTCTCGGGTTATACCCCGGCGGCGAAGGCGCGGGCTATGCTGGAGGTATCATGTCGGCGGCGATCGATGGGATTAAGATCGCCGAAGCGATCGCCCTGAGCATCAATGCCAAGCATCAACAAATTCAAGAAACTTTCAAAACTAAAACAAGCGCGTGAGCGAGCCAATGACCGAGCAATCCTCCCAGGATTTTTCCGCACTAGGCCTTAATCAACCGTTGATTGATGCGTTGACCGAGCGCGGCTATACGCATCCCACGCCGATTCAGAGCGCTGCCATTCCGGTTATTCTAGCCCAGCAGGATGTCATGGCCGGGGCACAAACCGGTACGGGCAAGACGGCCGCGTTCGCGCTGCCGATCCTGCAGCAATTATGCATGACCGACTGCACCGCGCAAAACCGGCGACCGGTACGGGCCCTGGTGCTCACCCCTACCCGAGAGCTGGCTCAGCAGGTCTATCAAAGCCTGGTTAACTACGGCAAACACAGCCCACTCAAAACCGCCCTGGTGTACGGGGGCGCCAGTATTAATACCCAGATTGCAGAACTTACCGCCGGGGTCGATATTCTGGTGGCTACGCCCGGACGACTACTGGATCTGGTCCAGCGCGGCGCTGCAGATCTGAGTAAGGTGCAGCATCTGGTGTTCGACGAGGCGGACCGAATGCTGGACATGGGCTTTATCGATGAGATAAAACGGATTCTGAAATCGATTCCTGACGAACGCCAGACCCTGCTCTTTTCCGCCACCTTCGACCAGGCCATTTTCGCGCTCAGTAAAACCCTGCTGCGCACACCCACCCTGATTGAGGTTGATGCCCGCAACACCGCCGCGATCCAGGTTGAACAGATCATCTATGCCGTCGATGCCGAACGTAAACGCGAACTGGTGTCCCACCTGATCGGGGCTAAGAACTGGAATCAGGTACTGATCTTTACCCGAACCAAGCAGAGCGCGGACTTACTGGCCAGCGAGATGGGCAAGGACGGTCTGAAGGCCCTGTCGATCCACGGCGACAAATCCCAGGGGGCGCGAGAGCGCGCACTGGAACAGTTCAGGCAAGGGGAGCTACGCGCCCTGGTAGCCACCGATGTGGCAGCCCGCGGACTGGATATCGATCAGCTCAAATATGTGATCAATTATGAACTGCCCTATAACGCCGAGGATTATATCCACCGTATCGGCCGTACCGGACGCGCCGGGGGCTCGGGGCTGGCCATTTCACTCTTGAGCAGCGAAGAAAATTACCTGCTGGAGGAGATCGAGGTGATCCTCAACAACAGCCTGCTGCCCCAATGGCTACCCGGCTATGAACCCGACCTCAACCGGGTGATGCCGGCGTCACGTAAAAATAGCGCCGCGGCACAGAAAAACAGGGCCAGAGCGCGCGCACTGGGAAAAAAACCGGCCAAGCACCCACGCTAACCTCTGGAAAAAAGTGAAGCGGCGGATACTCCGCAACGGGACTCCGCCTTTAACCCAGGGTTGAACCCAGAACAAAATCCAGAGCTGGGCCCAGTGCCCAGCACGCGACGCGCCGGTTAGCCTTTCTTAGCACCCGCAGCCTTAACAGTTTTGCTACCCACGGTTTTAGTCCTGGCCTTCTGGGTACTGACCTTATTCCGGATAATCTTGGTTTGGCTGGCTTTATTGGTGCGTCCGGGACGCGCCTGCTGGGCTAGGTTAGTAAAAATCTTTTCACGACTAGTGACCTCAAAGCCCCGCAGATACACCCGCTCAATCGTGGTTCCGATCAAGCGCTCGATATTGTCCAGGCTGCGCTCCTCTTCACGACTGACAAAAGAGATCGCCTGGCCTTTAGCTCCGGCCCGGCCTGTGCGCCCGATACGGTGCACATAGTCCTCCGCAAGATAGGGCAGGTTGAAGTTGACTACATGCTCCAATCCCTGAATATCCAAACCGCGGGCGGCCACTTCTGTCGCAACCAACACCTGCACGTCACCGGCTTTAAAATCTGCGATAGCACGCCGACGCGAACCCTGGCTTTTGTCACCATGACAGAGAGCCGCACTGATCTTTACCATTTTCAGGTTTCGCATCAGCGCATCCGCCTGGGCTTTAGTACTGGTAAACACCAGCACTTGAAACCAGTTGTGCTGTTCAATCAGGGTGATAAACAGTTCTATCTTGCGCTTTTCTTCAACCGGATAGACCACATGCTCAACAGTATCGGCGGTGGCGTTCTGCTTGGCCACGCGAATCACTTCGTGGTTAGTCAACAAGAATTTGGCTAACTCGTTCACCGCGGGCGAGGCCGTGGCCGAGAACAGCAGGGTCTGGCGTTTTTTAGGGACCATCTGCAGCAACGCATGGACATCAGCAAGAAAGCCCATATCCAGCATCCGGTCGGCCTCATCCAGCACCACGAACTCAACCTTGGATAGATTGACGTTGCACTTCTCCAGATGCTCCAACAAGCGCCCCGGGGTGGCGACGATGATATCAACACCGGCTTTGAGCTTGCTTTGCTGGCCCGTCATCTTAACGCCGCCGTAGAGGGCGGTGACACTGAAAGGCAAAAACTGAGCATAACGCTTGATGCTTTCCGCCAGCTGCTCAGCAAGTTCGCGGGTCGGCGTCAAAATCAACGCGCGCGGAGCGCATGAGACGGTTTGTTGCGGGCGGTCGTGCATCTGCTGCAGAATCGGGAGCGCGAACGCGGCGGTCTTTCCGGTGCCGGTCTGGGCGTTAGCCAGCAGGTCTTTGCCACGCCGAGCCGAGACTATCGCCCGCTCTTGAATCGGGGTCATCTGGCTGTAGCCACAGGCATCGATGGCTTTCTGAAGCTCGGGAGCCAGGTCTAAAGATGAAAATATCATGGTAAATCCTCTGTAGATCGAGCTACAGCCAAAAACGGAGCGCGAATTATAGAGGAATTTGCGCAGCCTGGTGTGATTGATTACAGTTCTCTGATCGCGACCCGATGCTGACTGCTATTTATAGATACAATTTCTACCCGTTATTTTGCAGATCCTGTCTCGGTGATATCAGCAACTGGCTTCTATACTAGAACGTATAAGGTACCGCTTTTTCTCAGGGAACAGAGGAGACTCATTCATGCCATGCAAAACCCTTGGTTGTCAGGGCAGTTACGATTTTGAACACGTCGCGGTGATGGCGAAAAAGCGATTTATCGAGGGTATCGATACCATCACCCTGATGCAGGAAGCCAAGACCGAGCGGGAAAAAGAGGAGATCGTGCTTATTGCGCTTCTCAATATCGAGGATGAGCAGATCAAGCAGATCCAACTCGCCTGCCCTCACCAACTCACCTGTCACGTGGTCGACTGTCGGAAACGCTTAAAGCTGTTACTTGGACCACTGCTCAAACAACCTTGCCAGCCCCCTGCCAATCACAGTGATTAGACAGGGCTGTGTCGATAAGGGCTAGGAGCCTGTCGGGCTTGGCCGATCGTAGCGAGGAGAATACGATTTGAGGCAAATTTTTCGATCATCCGAGGCGAATAGCTAGCTATTTAACGAGGGTGATCGTGAAAATATGACCAAATTCGGGTTTTCCGCAGTAGATCAGTGTTAAGTCCGACAGGCTCCTAGAGCTCGGCGTTGTGATAGATATTCTGAACATCATCGACGTCATTGAGCATCTCTATAAACTTATCAAACATCGGCATATCTTCTTCAGAGATGGGGGTACTACTCTGGGGCAGAAACTGAATCTCATCGACCTCATAATCAATCTCGCCGAACGCCTCGGCCAGCGAAGTCTTCGCCTTAAAGTAATCCGTATGGGGAGCGAAAACGGTAATCAAACCTGCGTCACTTTCAATATCAGCCACATCGACATCACCCATCATCAAGGCTTCCAGCACCGCTTCTTCGTCATCATGCTTAAAAACCAGGATAGCATTGTGATCAAACATATGACTGACACTGCCCTGGGTGCCGATCTTACATTTGGTTTTGGTAAAGCATAGACGCACGTCACCAAAGGTACGATTAGCGTTATCCGTGAGACATTCAATCATCACCATGCAGTTACCCGGACCGTAGCCCTCATAGCGGGCCACCGAGAAATCCTCGCCGCCGCCGCCTTTGGCTTTGTCGATCGCCTTTTCGATAACGTGAGTTGGCACCTGATCTTTTTTGGCCCGCTCTATCAGGCCCCGTAACGCCAAGTTGCCATCGGGCTCTACGCCACCGGCTTTGGCGCAGACATAAATCTCGCGCCCGTACTTGCTGTAAACTTTGGCCTTGGCATCTGCCGTTTTAGCCATCGATTCTTTACGGTTTTGGTAGGCTCTGCCCATGACGCTGCCCCATTGTAAATGATAAAAACGAGGATTTTACTAGAGCAGCAGAGTCAGGTCTCCTGTTTACGTCTTTTAAACCGATAAATCTGCGACTCCGACAGATCTGCACCTCAATAGCTTATATAATGACCGACTGCTCCCCGCCACTGCCATCAGGACAAACGCATGAGTGAACAACAGCCCGACAATCCGCTACATGGCTTAACCCTGGAAACCATCGTCAACAGCCTGGTGGCTGAGTATGGCTGGGAGGAGCTGGGTAGTCGGATCAAGGTCCGCTGTTTTAACAGCGATCCGTCGGTCAAGTCCAGCCTCAAGTTTTTACGCAAAACCCCCTGGGCAAGAACCG
>JBALTG010000135.1:0-12405 GCA_036964625.1 Motiliproteus sp. | reverse complement strand
CCTTAATATCGACTTTCTGCTCGGCTATCTGAAGCGCTTGCTGCCGCAACGGCCCGACTTGAAAGTGATCATCACCTCCGCGACCATCGATGTGCAGCGCTTCTCTAAACATTTCGATGATGCGCCGGTGTTGGAGGTCTCAGGCCGAACCTTTCCGGTCGAGGTGCTGTACCGCCCGCCCGAGATGCAGCAGGGCACGCAACAGGGCACGCAGCAGGGCACGCAACAAGGCACGCAACAAGGAGCGCAGCAGAACACACCGCAGAGTACACAAGCACAGAGCGACGACCTGGCGCTGGATCTGCCGCAGCGGGTAGTTGCTGCGCTGGAGGAGATCGAACAGCGCGAGCGCGCGGGTAAAGGCCACAAGTTGGGTGATGCGCTGGTGTTTCTTAGCGGTGAGCGCGAGATCCGCGAGGTTGCCGAACAGCTACGTAAAGCGGCAACGGCCAATCAGCTGCGCGATATTCAGGTGCTGCCTTTATATGCACGGTTAAGCCAGGCCGAGCAGACTAAGATTTTTCACCCGTCGGGGCGGGGGCGACGGGTGGTGCTGGCCACCAACGTCGCCGAGACCTCGCTGACGGTACCGGGTATCCGTTATGTGATCGATAGCGGGCTGGCGCGGATCAGTCGCTACAGTGTGCGCTCCAAGGTGCAGCGGTTGCCGATCGAGGCGATCTCACAAGCCAGTGCCAATCAGCGCAAGGGGCGTTGCGGACGGATCGCCGAAGGGGTCTGTATCCGCCTCTACGCCGAAGATGACTTTAATGGCCGTCCCGCGTTTACCGATGCGGAGATCACCCGGACCAATCTGGCCGCGGTGATTCTGCAGATGGAGGCGCTGCGTCTGGGCGCTATGGAACAGTTTCCCTTTATCGATCCGCCTGATTCTCGGCAGATCCGCGACGGGGTCAAATTGCTCGAAGAGCTGGGGGCGATCCGTGGTGACAAGCTGACCGAGCTGGGGCGCAAGCTGAGTTTGCTGCCTGTAGATCCGCGTATCGGCCGGATGGTGGTGGAAGCGGCGCAGCAGAACTGCCTCAGCGAGGTGCTGGTGGTCGCCTCGGTATTGGGGATTCAGGATCCGCGCGAGCGGCCCGCGGATAAACGGCAGCAAGCGGATGAAAAGCATAAAGTGCATCAGGATCCGGATTCTGACTTCAGCAGCTTTGTCAACCTGTGGCGGCACTACGAGCAGCAGCGCCAGGAGCTGAGCCAGGGCCAGCTGCGCAACTATTGTAAGAAACATTTTTTGTCGTTTATGCGCATGCGCGAATGGCGAGATCTGCACCGCCAGCTGCATCTGGCCTGTAAAGCGCTGGGCTTAAAAGAAAATGCCGAGCCTGCCGGGTACGAGGTGATTCACCGCGCGCTACTGGCAGGATTGCTGAGTCATATCGGCTGCAAGCAGGAGAATAAGGAGTACCTCGGGGCGCGTAACCGTAAATTTATGCTGTTTCCGGGGTCGAGTCTGTCCAAGGGCAAGGCTAAATGGATCATGGCGGCCGAATTGACCGAAACCAGTCGGCTGTTCGCACGCACCGTGGCGCGTATCGAGCCGGGCTGGATTGAATCGCTGGCGCCGCATCTGCTCAAGCGCAGCTATGGCGAGCCGCACTGGCAAAAACGCGCCGCGCAGGTGGTTGCGCACGAAAAAATCAGCCTGTACGGGTTGGTGATCGTGCCCCGGCGCAATGTTAACTTTGGTGCCATCGATGCCGAGATGGCGCAACAGATTTTTATTAGATCGGCGCTGGTTGAGGGCGAATTTGAGACCAAGGCTGCGTTCTTTAGCCATAACCGCCAGCTGCTCGAGGAGGTGGCGGCGCTGGAGGATAAAACCCGCCGCCGCGATATCCTCATCGATGAGGAGCAGCTGTACGAATTTTACCGCGAGCTGCTGCTGAAGCAGGAGGGCGGGCGGGTGGTCAACGGCGCCTCCTTCGAGAAATGGCGCAAAATTCTGGAGCGCAGCGATCCTCAGGCACTGTTTTTGACCAAGGAGGTGCTGATGCGCCAGGGGGCTGCGGGTGCCAGTCGGCACCAATACCCCGACCTGCTGCAGAGTAACGGTCTCAAATTTCGGCTTCATTACCAGTTTTCACCCGCTGCCGAGGATGACGGGGTCAGCATCGATGTGCCGCTGGGGGCGCTCAATCGCTTGCCGGTCAAGCGCTTGCAGTGGTTGGTGCCGGGGATGCTGCGGGATAAATGTATCGCGCTGGTCAAAGGGTTGCCGAAAACGCTGCGCAAGCAGTGTGTGCCGGTACCGGATCGGATCGATACCTTTTTGCAGCAGGCACAGCCCGACGAATCCAGCCTGACCGAAGCGCTGGCGTATTCACTGAAGCGTCAGGTGGGGGTGATTGTTAAACCCGAAGATTGGGATGAAGCGGTGGTTGATAAGCATTATCGCTTTAATATTCGGGTCCTCAATGCGCAGGGTGAGATCCTGGCGCAGGGGCGGGATTGGGCGGCGCTGACAGGCCAGTTTGGCGATGTCGCGGAGGTCCTCGATCAGCCGTTTGAGTCGGAATGGGAGCGCAGCGATATCCACAGTTGGGACTTCGGTGAGCTGCCGCAGCGGATCGAGCTGGACCAGGCGGGGATGAAAGTGCCAGCCTATCCGGCGCTGACGCTGATGGATAAGTCGTTAGCGGTTCGCCTGCATTCGACCCCCGCTCAGGCCGAGCAGGCGCATTATTGGGGCGTCGTGCGCTTAGTGCAGCTGCAGTCTGCGCGGCCGTTAAAAGAGCTGCAGCGCAAACTCCCCGACCTCAACCGGAGCGCGCTGTTTTTTGCCAAGCTGGGCACTAAAAGCGCGCTTGAGGCCGACTTCTATGCGGCGCTGTGCGCGCGGGTCTTCCTGCCAGAGCAGGGCGAGTCAGGGGTGGTGTTGCCGCGAACCCCAGAGGCCTTCGCGGCACGGCTGGAGCAGGGCCGGGCCGAGCTCTGGCCCGCCGCGGAGTTGCTGTCGAAGCAGCTATTGGCGCTGTTAACCCGGTATCCGCAGATAACCAAGCGCCTGTCGGGGCAGATTCAGCTCGCCTGGGCTCCGGTGCTTAATGATATCAGGCAGCAGTTAAGTCAGCTGGTCTGCAGCGGCTTTATCAGTGCCGCTAGCGGTGTCTGGTGGTCACGGTTGCCGATCTATCTGCAGGCGATTGAGATTCGTCTGGATAAGTTTCAGCAGGATCTGCAGCGTCAGCGGGTCACCAGCGAGCAGTTGCAGCGGTTGCAGACCCAGTTTGAGGCACGTTTAAAACAAGCGCAGCAGTCAGGTGCGGACCCCAAAGAGTTATATCGATACCGCTGGATGCTGGAGGAGTATCGGGTATCGCTGTTTGCGCAGCAGCTAGGGACGCTGCTGCCCGTGTCAGAAAAACGCCTCAAGCAGCAGTGGTTGCTGACCGAGCTTTAATGCCGATCCCTGGCGTATCCGTGCTTGGGCTTGGGCTTGGGCATGGGCATGGGCATGGGCATGGGCATGGGCTTAGGCTTAAGTCTGGTTGACCCGTATTGGGCGCCATGGTGGAATGCCAAGGCTCCCTCTGGGCCGGGAAATATAAGGATAAAGGCGCCGGGGCAAAGGGATCGCTTATGAGTTAAATTAGCACCTTGATGTATAAGAAAAAGCGACTATATTGATTGGTATTATGGCTCGATACAGTATTATCGGGCTGGATTTACCGGCCCAAGATAGATTTAAAAGTTCGTCCTTGCGGAGACAATGTTCGATCAAACGTGAGTTTGATTGATAAAACTGGTAAAAAGGGTTCGAAAAACAGTCGGAAAGCGTTTTTTTTTTGAATCAGGGTCTACATTTTTAAAATTTACTGGGTTAAAGTTGGGTCGCTTGGAATTTATAGGTGTGCCTTCGTCGAGAGTCATTGGGGAATGGTTTGAAGGTCCGCCGACCAGAAGTTAAATATAAAAAAATTTAATAAAACGATTTTAACTGCGAAGTTCGAAAAAACTGAAGGGGAATATTTACAATGAAAAAGTCTCTTATCGCTCTGGCTGTAGCCGGTGCACTGACTGCTCCAATGATCGCTCAAGCCGACGCTTTGCTGTACGGATCTTTGCGTCTTAAGTACAACCAAGCCGACGAAATGGCTGGCGCTGGTGCCGACAAAAACACTCTGGGTCTGGGTGACAACGCGTCACGTATCGGTATCCGTGGCAAGCAGCAGACCGGTATCGACGGTGTTACCGCGACCTACCGTGGTGAGTGGAAAGTCATCTCCGGTGACACTGGCGATTTCGGCGCCGGTCGTCTGGCCTACGTCGGCCTGAACACTGACGCGGGTAACTTCAACATCGGTCGGATGTGGACGCCTGCGTTCCTGATGGTGGGTGCCATGACCGACCTGCTGGACGGCAACGGTTCTGCCCCTTCGCAAGACTACGCTCCCGGTCGCTCCGGTCGTCAGGCAAACGCGACCTCCTACACCACGCCGAAGATGGGTGGTTTCCAGGCTGCGCTGCTGATCCAAACCGATAATGATAATGATGCGGCAGCTGTCGTTGAAACTCCAGCATCTATTGCAGCCGCTGTTACGGCTAAGCAAGATGACGAGACTATCGATATGTACAACTTGGCGGCGACCTATGAAGTTGCCGGTTTCCGCCTAGCTGGTAGCCATACTGCTAACGAAATCACCGACAAGGATATCACCCAGGTCGCGGCTAGCTACACCATGGATGCCCTGTACGTTGCGGCGCTGATCTCTGACAACGAGAACAGAAAGTCTGGTTTTGAAGATACCTTCGAAGTTATCGCCAGCTACAACCTGGGTACTGCCACCGTGTTTGCAAACTACGTCGACTATGACGACGGTGGTAACCACGTTGCGGCCGAGGTTCAGTACAGGCTGGGCAAGAAGGCGCGCGTCTTTGCTAACTACATCTCCTACGATGACGATGCAGAAAAAATCATCGGTACCGACGCAGTGTCTTTCGGTTACCGCGTAGACTTCTAATCTCTTAAGAGATTAACAGCGCGTATAAAAAGGGTTCCTGCGGGAGCCCTTTTTTTCGTCTGTACCTCAGTCATTTCCGGTTAGCACGTGACTGTAAATCCAATGGCTTGTAATCTAGCCTTTTTTCACCTTGTAT
Organism: Motiliproteus sp.; assembly: GCA_036964625.1. Taxonomy (GTDB): domain Bacteria; phylum Pseudomonadota; class Gammaproteobacteria; order Pseudomonadales; family Balneatricaceae; genus Motiliproteus. The sequence goes on along the minus strand of JBALTG010000135.1, from coordinate 7,284 downwards.
CAATTACCTGTAGGTCTGATGTGTAAACCCATGCTGCAACGACTGCTGATGTTTGTTCTCTTAACTACCTGTTCATCGGTTTGGGCAGGTTCGGACGTAGACCCTTGGGAGGGCTTTAACCGCCGGGTGTATACGTTTAATGATTTTCTGGATCGCAATCTGTTGCTGCCGGTCACGCGGATCTATGTCGCGGTGACACCGCAGCCGATCCGGACCGGGGTGCATAACGTCTTCGGTAATCTGGAAGATGTGGTATCGCTGGTCAGTAACGTGCTTCAGCTTAAACTGCATAATAGCGCCCAGGATTTTGCCCGGGTGGTGGGCAATACGCTGTTTGGGGTGCTGGGTATTTTTGATGTGGCAACGCCGCTGGGGCTTCCCAAGCAGCGTGAGGAGTTCGGTCAGGTGTTGGGCTACTGGGGGGTTCCGGCAGGGCCCTATCTTATGTTGCCGTTTTTAGGGCCCAGTAGTGTCCGTGACGGTATCTCCGTCTATCCTAATTCATTGCTGGCACCGACATCTGCGCTGGAGCAAAATGGAACCTATTGGGGCGTGCGTGCGCTTGAGGTTGTCGATACGCGCGCCGGGCTGATTCAGGCCGAAAGCCTGGTGAGTGGCGATCGCTACAGTTTTATCCGCGACGCGTATATGCAGCGCCGCGAGTTCTTGGTCAACGATGGCGTGGCTTCGGATGGCTTTGAGGATGACGGATTTTAGTGTTGTGGCTGTTGTATTTGTAGCGATTACTGTCGTAACGGTTGTATTTGTTGCGGCTTATTGTGGCCGTTTAGGGCGGCTATTGGCGGAAGCAGATTTATGAATTCTCAGCGTTATTGTGTACTGGTGGCCGACGCCTCGACTGAACCGGCATTGCTGGCGGTCATTGAGGCGATTAAGGCGGATTACTCGATCGAGTTGGACCTGGCTTATTCTGCCGAGCAGGCGCTGGCCTTTATCGATCGGCGCCAGCCTGATCTGTTGTTGACGCAATCACGGCTGGTTGGCGTTGAGGGCTGGCTGAGCCGTGTGTGCCAGCTGATGCACCCCAATCAGGTGGTCGCGCTGGAGCTGGATGGCTCTGATGCCCACGTGCGCCAGGCGCTTCGCGAAGGGGCTGCGGATCTGTTCATTCTGCCGCTGACCGAGCAGGATGCGTTTCGGGAAGCGCTACGGCGTCTGCTGGAGCGGGCCGAGCTGATCTCGCAGACGCAATATTTTCGTGAGGAGCTGGAGCGCAGTCTGGGGCTGTTGCAAGAGGATCAACAGGCCGGTCGACATGTGCAGCAAAAAATGCTGCCGCTGAATAAATCCAGGATTAATGATTACAATTTTGAGTACCGGATTCGACCTTCGTTGTTCCTCAGTGGCGATTTTATCGATTACTTCCGCATTTCTGAGTCGTTAACCATGTTTTATCTGGCGGATATCTCCGGGCATGGTGCGTCGTCGGCTTTTGTGACCGTGCTGTTGAAAAACATGACCAACCGGCTATTGCGAAATTACAACCGGGGTTCCAGCTTCGACATCCTCTCGCCGGTTGCGGTGCTGGAACGGGTTAATAAAGAGTTGCTGGAGACCGGTCTGGGCAAGCATATGACTATTTTTGTCGGGTTGCTGGATCGGATCGAAAATACGCTGCAATACGGTGTGGGTGGTCATTTTCCGATGCCTATCCTGACGCAGGGTGGTAAGGCCGAATATCTCGGTGGTTGCGGGATGCCGGTGGGTTTGTTTGAAGATGCGCAGTTTGAGGGGCGTATTGTTGAGCTTGAAGATCAGTTTTGTATCACCCTGTTCTCGGATGGGGTGCTCGAGGTGCTGCCGCAGCCCAGTCTGAAAGCCAAGGAAAAATGCTTGCTGGATGCGGCGGCGCAGGGCTATGATGGCCTAGGTGATCTGGCACGCGTGTTGGGTGTCGATCAAATAGAAGGAGCACCGGACGATATTGCCGTGCTCAGTGTTTACAGACGGTTGTAATCTCTAGTCATGCTAAGCGGAAAAATTCTATTTGCCGAACAAACGGGTACTTACGTACTCAAATTCGTGGGTGATGTACGTCTGACGCTTTGTTCGACGCTGGATCAGTTTTTGGCCACGACGCTGGAGCATGATGATTTTAAGTCGGTCATTATCGATCTCACCGAAACCACGGGTATCGACAGTACCTCGCTGGGGTTGCTGGCCAAGCTTTCGGTCAGGTTGAAGCGACGCCATCAGCAGCGTCCCACCATTGTTTCCACCAACGAAGATATCACCCGAGTGCTGCTCAGCATGGGCTTCGACAAGGTCTTTATTCTGATTCAGGATTGCGTTGCCTGCAGTTCCGAGCTGCAGGAGCTGGATCTGCTGCTGGAGTCCGAAGAGCGGGTGCGTGAGCGGGTTCTGGAGGCACACCGGGCGTTGATGGATCTGAACGAAAACAATCGTGAAGCATTTCGGGATCTGGTGCGTTCGCTCGAGAGTGATCTTTGATTTATTTGTTGGAACAGGTTGATCTTCGGGCGGTTATGGAGGATCCGGGGTCGGTATTACGGGCATCGAATATTTTCGAGAAACTCCTTGATCCGCTGGCCTAACTGCCTATAGAATACGCCCACGTTTTGCTGAGGGGCCTTAGCTCAGCTGGGAGAGCGCAACACTGGCAGTGTTGAGGTCAGCGGTTCGATCCCGCTAGGCTCCACCAATTTACGTCTTGTACCCTTCTCGTTTGATCCTGATTTTCTATCTCTATCTCTATCTCTATCTCTCTGTAAAAATTGACAGCATTACTAATTTTGGCATGAAGTCGGCTTCTTGTTGTCAGGGCACCTTCAAAGGTGGCCGCCTGGAGGTTCTGTCTGAAATTGCTCCTGCATTTAAGGCACTTCCCACGTCCCTGTGGGTCGGTTTTCAACCCGACGCATGTAGCACCGATATCGGAATAAATTCCAACCCACACATGAGAATCGGATTTGCTGATTACCCACCAAGAACAGCCCTTGTGACCGATGTCAGCGCTGTTTTCAAGCGAGTTGGCACTCGATTACTCGCTTTTATCACTTGAGCGCGCTAAGTAATCTATTTATATTAAGTTTTTCTTATTGTTGTTAGGCAGAGGGCAGTATGGCTAATTTAAAAACGGTTTCTGTATCCACCTCGATGACCGAGGGTTATACCATCAGCGCGGATATTCGCGGCCATAAAGTGACTATTGACCAGCCTGAAAATGCCAGAGGGACCGATCTGGGGCCGACGCCGCTGGAGCAGTTTTTGTTCACCATGGCGGGCTGTGTCAGTACCATTGCCCGGACTGCGGCGATGCAGCAGAAGATCGATCTGCGCGGCATGCAGGTGAGTGCGTCCGGCGATCTCAATCCCGCGGGCTTACTGGGGAAACCCTCCGATGACCGGGTCGGATTTACGGAGATCAGGATCGAAGCCAGCATCGATGCCGATTTGACCGATGCCCAGAAAGCGGAGTTTCTGGATCAGGTATGCCAACGCTGCCCGCTGCACGATAACGTCAAGCTGGCATCCACTGTGGTGCATGAGTTAGTGCATCAGTTAGCGGATCAGCTATGACGGGCGGCATGCAGGCAGAGGTGGCAGATGGTCGCTGTTGAACTGATATTTCTGGGTTTGTACCTGTGCAGCTACTGCGCACTGCACTCGTGGCTGGCCTCGCTCAGCTGCAAAGCCTGGTGTGCTAGCCGTTGGCCGTACGCAATGGGTTACTATCGGCTGTTATTCAATCTGATCGCCGTGCTGTTGCTGATTCCAGTGGTGATTCTATTAGCCTATGCTGCCGGGCCTAAACTGTGGCAGTGGACGGGTGCATGGGCCTGGCTGATGCATGGGCTGACGCTGGCGGCGCTGCTGGCGTTTGTTTCTTCACTGCGCATTTACGACCTGAGCCAGTTCAGTGGCTCCGCCCAGCTGCGTCAGCGGCAGTGCGATCCGGAGCAGCAGGCCCGGTTCCATCTCGGTTGGTGGCACCGCTGGGTGCGCCATCCCTGGTATTTCTTTGCGTTGGTGCTGATCTGGAGCCGCGAATTGGATGCGGCGCAGCTACTGACGAGCATAGTGCTGTCGCTTTACCTGGTGCTGGGCTCGTGGCTGGAAGAGCGTAAGTTGATCGTCCAGTTTGGCGAGGCCTATCGCCAATACCGGCAACAGGTGCCGGGATTGCTGCCGTTGCCGTGGCGTTTTTTAAGTGCCGAACAGGCTCGCGAGCTGGTGCAGCGTGCCAACAAGGCTGCTCAGTAGGGTTTTTGGGCGATAAAGATGCCGCGCTTGGGGGCGGGGAGCCCCTCCACGGTGAGGGTGGGATCGTTGGGGTCGAGAAACTCGGGCAGCGAATGAAAATTCATCCAGTCGCTCGAGCGTTGCTCCTCAATGCGGGTGGTATCGATATCGACACAACGCACCTGCTGGTAACCGCAACGCTCCAGCCAGCTGCAGAGCGCGTCAGCACTGGGCAGGAACCAGACATTGCGCATCTGCGCGTAGCGGCCATCGGGCACCAGAACCTGGTTGCGATCACCGTCGATGATCAGGGTCTCCAGCACCAGTTCGCCACCGGGGCGGAGGAAACTCTGCAGCTCCAGCAGGTGATCGATGGGGCTGCGTCGGTGGTAGAACACCCCCATCGAAAACACGCTATCGAAACAACGCATGTTGGCGGGCAACTCCTCGATGCCCAGAGGCAGCAGTTCAACCGGCAGCTGTGCACCGATATACTTCTTCAGCGCCCTGAATTGCAACAGAAACTTCCACGAGGGGTCGATCCCCAGCACCCGTTTGGCACCGCCAGCGTGCATCCGCCAGCAGTGGTAGCCGTTACCGCAGCCGATATCCAGCACGTTGCGGTTATACAGCGGCGCGATATGTTGTTTAAGTCGATCCCATTTGAAGTCAGAGCGCCATTCGGTATCGATATCGATACCGAACAGGCTGTAGGGTCCCTTGCGCCACGGCATCAGCTGGCGCATCGCCTGTTCGATCTGGCCCCGTTGCAGATCGGTGCAGCCGTCCTGGGTGCCGATCAGGAGCGCACCCCGGTCAAGATCGAGTTGATCCGTCGGCAGTATCGGCAGGCTGTCGAAAGCCTCGATCCAGCGCGGTAGATCACCATGGTTGATTTGTGCCAACTTTGCTTCGAGGGCCTGCTGCAGCGGCTCGACCCAGGGCGCCAGATCGCTGTGCTGTAGCTGTTTGAAAAAAGCATCGAAATTGAGGGCTGGAGCGGTCTGGTTCATAGCGTGGGCAGTTAGTGACAGGCGGTGAGTGAAGGGTTACTTGATCGCAACCAGAGAGACGAAATTAAAACATTGGAACCAGGGTTGAATCACGCTAAACCCAGCGTCGCTGAGCCTCTGTTGGTGCAGCGCCAAGGACTCGGGGCGCATCACTTTCTCTAAGGCGCTGCGTTTTTGGCTGACCTCCAGCTCGCTGTAGCCATTGGCCCGTTTGAAATCATGGTGCCAGTCGGTAAGACGCTGTTGCGAGGCATCATCGGCAAGCGCGATTTTTTCGGACAGCAGCAGCACGCCGCCGGGCTTGAGGCCCTGGCAGATCTTCTGCAGCAGCGCCTGGCGTTGCTTTGGGGCGATAAATTGCAGGGTAAAGTTCATCACCACCACGCTGGCGTTGCGGATCTCGATATCGAGGATATCGGCGCAGACCAGATCGATACGGGGTTCAGGCTCATCCAGCGACGCACCAACCTGAAGGTGTTCGCGGCAGCGCTGCAGCATCGCGGGCGAGTTGTCGACGGCGATAAAGCGGCAGTTGGGCTGGCGCACCTGCTGGTGCATCGCCAGGGTTGCCGCGCCGAGCGAGCAACCCAGGTCGTAGCAGACGCTGTCGGGCTGAGCGAAACGGGCGGCGAGAACGCCTAAGGACTTGATCACGGTACCGTAGCCAGGTACCGAGCGGTTGATCATGTCGGAAAAGACTCCGACCACCTGTTCGTCGAAAGCAAAGTCGACAATGGTATCCAGTGGCTTGGCGTAGAGCTGATCGGCTTTTTTAGACATGGCAGGGCGATAGACGGTAGAAAAATAAGTGGCGATTATACGCGCTGGTCACGGTCAGCAACAGCGTCTTTCCTGTTTAGAAGCAACTGTTGCAGGGCCTGAGCGCCGGGCCCAATCCGGTCGGGTTGGGGACTTACCAGGTGCATCGGCATGCGCCGATCATTACCCTCGGTGAGTTGCAGTCTGACCAGGTCGCCCTGTCGCAGCTGTTGCTCGACCTTATGCAGCGGCAACCAGGCGAATCCCAGACCGCTCAGTAGAATTTCGAGCGCCATGTCGAAGTAATCAACCGTCCAGCGCTGCTCCGATCGCAACCAGCCGAGTTGCTCCAAAGGCTGCTTACCGCTGTCGCGAATAACGATCTGCAGTGTTTGGGACAGTTCGAGCGGAGTCAGAATCTGCGGGTAAACAGTCAGCGGGTGCTCAGGATGACACACCGGGACCATCTGAACTTGCAATAGATACTCACCGAGATAGCCTTTCGGGACCTGGCTGCAGATCACCAGATCGGCGCGGGCTTCAGTGATGCACTCCAGGGTGCCAGCGAGTACCGTCTCTTCAATCCGGATCCGGCTACCGCGGCTGATGGGGTGGAAGGCTTTAAGTGCATCCAGCAGACAGTGTTGCGGATAAATAGCATCGTAGGCCAGCCTGATCAGCGGCTCCCAGCCGCGGTTGAGGTTTTCGGACAGCGTCTCTAGCTGGTAGGCGTCTTCGGTGAGCTGGCGCGAGCGCCTAAGCATCACTTCACCGGCAGGCGTCAGGACCGCTTTGCGACCCTCTACACGCAGTAGGTCGACCCCGAGTTGCTGTTGCAGTCTGGCGACTGCGTGATTGAGTGACGAGGGACTGCGATGCAGCGCAGTCCCGGCCTGGTGGTAACCGCCGTGATCGATAACCGCTTGCAGGATGCGCCATTGCTCAAGCGTCGTGCGGTGTTTGTTGCTGGGCATGGCTTGCAGATCCTGTGTTTATCCTGACCCATAAGTATGCCGCGCATGGCTAAGAAGAGATGCCATGCCCATCATCGGCTACGCAGTATGGCGTCGTGAATAAGGCACCGCGCAGGCTGTTTTTCCTGTTAGGAAAATTGACCAGTTTTATTTGTGTAAGGGATTGTTCTGTATTGGCAATCAAGGATGGAGCGGGTGATGGGAATCGAACCCACGTATGCAGCTTGGGAAGCTGCCGTTCTACCATTGAACTACACCCGCAGTATTTTTACTTTTGAAACAACGAGATATACGTCTTGCTGGCTCGATGCAGC
>JBALTG010000134.1:0-12496 GCA_036964625.1 Motiliproteus sp. | reverse complement strand
CAAGCAGCTCCACACAACTGCGGCAGATTTTAAGGGCGAGGGGCAAATCGCATCGTAGCCTGTCGGTCAGCGCTTACTTCCGATCCTTTCTATGAGCGGCAGAAGTCGCCCACGAATCATTAAATCATTCAACGCAGCAATTGCGACAGGTTGACCAGCATACCCGCCGTCGCTCCCCAGATAAAATAGTCTGCGTAGGGCATGGCGTAAAAGAAGCGTTCCTTGCCATACAGCGTATGGGAGTGGCGCTGACGACTGTGCGGATCCACTAAAAACGCCAGGGGCACCTCGAACGCCTCATCCACTTCGAAGGCGTCCAACTCAAGGTCAAAAGGCGGGGTAACCAGCCCGACCACCGGCGTCACCACAAACCCGGTGCGGGTGATGTAATCATCCAGCCGACCCAATAACCGGATCCGCTCAGGCCCCAATCCGATCTCCTCTTGGGTTTCCCGCAGGGCCGCCTGCTCAGCATCGGCGTCATCGGCTTCGGTGCGTCCGCCAGGGAAACTAATCTGCCCCGCATGATTGGAAAGGTGCTCGGTGCGACGGGTCAGCAACACCGTCAATCCTTCGGGGCGAACCACAATCGGGACCAGCACAGCGGCCTCCATCAGGGCACCCCGCTCTCCGATCTCGCTCACCATCTCCGGGTTCAGGTTATGGTCACCCCGGTGTTGAGCCAAGGCCCTCATTTCACCGTCAAAGCCAACCGGGGCGTAGCCCTGCGCAGCAAATTTTCCAACCAGCCAGTCAGTCGTCATCTGTGTAGCCTCCCGGCAACAACGTTTCGAATACAGGGATTAAAAGGGCACATTTACGGCTCGACACAAAAACTGCATCAACGGCTGTCCCGCATTAAAACTCTCCAAAATGAGGTCATGGCAGTCGTCCGAATAGAGCTGATCGTGGCTTAGGTTGCGTAGGGCAATGAAGTCCTTTCGTTTGAGATCGGTCAGCAGCGGATGCGCTTTGTCATATCCACGCGGAGGGTTCTTCAGACTGTCGCCAGCCAGTTCGAAATCACGCTTAAACGCCGCATCATCGCGTGCGGCCAGCCAGCGTTCGGGCGACTGGTCAATCGCGTCGCGGATGGCTCCCAGCGCCTTGCCATCGGGTCGCCAGATCCCAACACCGAGAAAACACTCATCGATACCAAAATGGATATAGAACCCCGGAGCGTGAACATCCTTGCCCTGCTCATGACGAAACTGAATCCCGACATTGGTCTTGTACGGGGTTTTATCCTTTGCGAAACGCGTGTCGCGATACACCCGCATCAGCGAACCACCACTCTTGCGTGAGCTGGCAACAAAATGACGGGATATCAACGCCAGCTCCGGCGCCAGAGATTCAATAAGGCTCAAAGCGGGAGACCTGACCTCATCCTCGTAGCGCTGCTTGTGCGCATTAAACCAATCCCGGTTGTTGTTGGCCGACAGCGACTGCAAAAATTCCAGCGCCTGGGGGGTGAAATAGGCGTCACTCATCGGTTACCTCCTAGGCTCTCTGTCGTTATAGATAGCCAACAATGAACTATCCGAGCGGCTGTTGCTATTATCCCCGCGCATTTTTAACAGATCGTTAATCGGGGAGTGCTGGAGACCGTCACAAAACCGATCACCCGCACTCAGGCCCTGAACGCGCCCGATCAGCCTGATTGGACAGGAGGGTCAATATTGATGCCACGGCTGCATCAATCATAATTTCCCACGATGCTCAGCCATGATGCCCACCAATCTATTCTCGCGAGCACGTATGCGCATCGCTTATCGCGGTGATGGCTGAAGATCATGGGTCATCAGGCGATATTAAGACGCCGAAGTAAGAGGCAGCAAGGATTGGGCTTATGCGCCCAAACTCACAGCCGATAATGATGCAAAACTTGGCGCGACACGGGTTAAAAATGAGACCGCAGTGTCATCGCCACAACATAGTCATTGGCGACGGCGGCATTATGACCGGGCTGGCTGATGCGCATTAGCGACACCTTTAGCAGATCCACACCACGAACCTTGGCGCTATAGAACACTTCGGCATTTAGCTGCCGGCCACTGGGTGCAAGATCAACGCCCATGCCTGTGAATTTGAACTGGTTGCCGTTGTAACCGTTAGTCACGGTCAGAGTGGCATCCGCCCGCTCCACTTTCAGCGGCTGGTGCAGTACAAACCCTAAGCGATCACCGCGATTCAGCACGCTGGCAGTCGATCCTCCCAACGTGAAGCTCGAGGCGATGACAGACGACAGATCGGTCACGACGCTGCTAACATTGCTTGTCGGTGACGACCGGCCTAGATACGCGGCACCAAACAGAGTGGTATCCCGGTTTAGTGATACGTTACCCGACGCGCCCAGATACAGGGTTGAGGCGCCAGCACCCAGCTGCAGTGCGCCCTGCCCTCGGGTACCCAGCAGCTTATCTTGCTCCCGCACTGCGCCCAGCTGTGTTGCCAGGTTAATATTCGGGGCAATCCGAGACACCTGGGTCATCACCACAGCCGCTTGATCCTCTGCGCCCAGACCCACAAGCTGAATATCTGTCGTCAATGTCAGCGACGTTGCAAGGGCAACCCCTTGCGCCCGACCCGCAAAGAGGAAGGGAGATATTAGCGCAGAGCCCTGCTGAGAGTGCTCACTGCCAACAAAGGCACTGGCCAACAGCAGGCTGGCCGCGTCTTCAGCAATACCGACGGCGAGAGACGCTCCTGCTGCAAACTTCTGCGTGTATTCCACGTGAGAAAAAGCATCCTTAGCGTGGGTAGCGCTGGTTGCAAAGGTAAGCGACCGATTGGCACCCAGCCCCACCTGTAAGCGTTCCTGGCGAGCATCCATGCTGCTCAGGGCTGCTTCAAGATCATAGTGGTGCGCCTTGACCGAGACCCGATCACCCAGATCCGTAGAAAAACCTGCGTTAAATCGGTCTGCCACCAGCATCTTAACGCCCTCAAAGGGGTTACTGGTGCCGAACGCATCGCTCAACTGAAGTGACGTTTGATCGATCTGGCTACCCTGACCGGTAGAAAGCAGCATCGACAGAGAGCCGAACGGCAGCGTGGCTGCATCCAGATCCATGGAACCCTGGCCATACAGCGCCTGATTGGCGTAAATACCGTTCTTATTCGCCGTCGCAAACAATTTGGCAACAATATCTTGCCCCGTCATCGCGGGGAACGCTTCTGCTAAGAGCGCGACGCCTCCGGTCACCGCCGGAGCGCTCATGGATGTGCCGGTCATATACACGTGCGCGCTATCGCCCGTGTGATAGCCAGATAAAATCATTGTTCCGGGAGCACTCAAGCACCAGGCCGCCGTATCGCCGCAAGGCTGAGAAGTCGGGTTCAGCGCGCCGTTAGCACCCAGGTTAGTCACTGCAATCCAGGTATCAGCCAGCTCCGGGGCAAACTGAGGCAGGGCCGCATAAAGCCAGGGCTGAGACTGAGTCAGGCCGTCGTTCCCTACCGACCACACATTAATAATTCCTGCTGCGTCATTGGCGCGATGCTGGATAAGCAAGGGAGCAAGCATGGCTTCCAGATCGCGCGCATTCCAGTCTGTGCCGTTGCTACGGTTACCGTTGCCCGGCAAAAAATCGGCGGCTAACAACGAGGGAGCATAGGAATGGTTAATCGCGCGCGCATTGTTGGCCCGCGCCCACGCCAGCCCAGACGCCAACTGACTCGGCGACGCAGTGAGCTGACCGGTATTATCACCGAAGCGAACATTCAGCAGCGCTACGCCCGGGGCGTAGCCGATACTATTTCCATCATTCCCTTGCGCCCCTATGATTCCGGCCACGTGGGTACCATGTCCCGCGAAATCAGCACCGTCAGCGTTGGCTGTGCTACCGGTGTAGACATTATAAGACTGGACCTGACCATCGCGGAATTGTGAATGGGTGGAACGCACCCCGGTATCAACAATAGCGACGGTAACGCCTTCGCCACTCAATCCGCGTAGATGCGCCGCATCGAGCTTTGAGATAGCGACACCACCCAATTTCTGGTATTCAGCGGCATCACCGATATCTTTAATAGGTTCGGGGTTAAGCTCGGGCTCGGGCGCGGGTTCTGGCTCGGGCTCTGGTTCTGGTTCGGGCTCTGGCTCGGGCTCTGGCTCGGGTTCTGGCGCGGGTCCGGGTTCAAGTTCGGGTTCTGGAGCTGGCGACGGTGCAGGCTCAGGAGCGGGTTCGAGCTTAACATCGGGGGCCGGTGCCGTGTTGGTTGCGGAACCACCGCTACCGCCGCCACCAGCCGCGACTGCCACTCCGGCAAGCACAAGTCCGGCTTTAGTCATTAGCCCTGTTCCCGCCTTAGCGGCAGTCTCTCGGGCAGGTGCTGCCTCCACGCTAGAGGCAGTTGCACGCATAGATTCTGGCGTAGCCTGTTGCGCCACCAGATCCCCACTAATGACGGCGACGCGAATGTACTCGTTAACTGCCTGTAAACCCTCCCAGTCAACCGCGGCGGCGATTTGGCGATGCATTACGGCAAGACGAGACACATCCGCCTCAAGCACAGCCGTCACAGCGTTAACCAGCGCATCTGGGTCGTTGTACGCTTGGTATAGCTGCCGCGCCTCCTGATCAGACAGGCTTCCGGTGTAGGAAGACCGCCATGAAAACTTGGATAAGATACGGTGAACAAGCCCAGGTCGCAGATAGATAGCTTCAATTGCCGCATTTGATGCGGCAACACCGTCCACAATAACCGCCTGTTGGCTGGTTCCTTTGCGGGCGATGTCCATGAATACATTGGCCGATTCAGCGTCGATCGGTAGTCCGGTCAATGTCAACGCAATGGTTGCTGCCAATACCTGTTGCTTGTACAAGAGACACTCCTTTGGCACCCGTATTTAATTATTAACCTAGCCCCTAAAATCTGCCGCAGTTGCGTGGAACTGATTGGTTTTCTGGGGCTCGCATGGGTCTTCGACCAATGTTGACGCATCCTTGCGTCTCCTATTAACCCGCCGAGTTAACATCTGAAACTAACAACCTGGTAAGCGAGGATTGCGGTACAAGGGCCGTGGCGGTCAACAGGGACAGAGGCTGATTGAGCACGACGGGGGAGTCTTGACCACTCTCGCTGAAGCCAACGAGCATGGCGTGGGTGGAAAAAGAGGCTACCGTCTGGGTCATAGCGATGTGTCCTTTCATGCCTTGAGGGTACCCTTCCTGGCTGCTTAATTCGTTGCTGCAGATCACAACAATGGGCTTTCCAAAACACCGGCCAGAAATATTTTCAATACCGACCCTGAACGCTCCGATGATTTTAATTGGCGGCGGTCTTGACGATGGCTCAAACAATCCCGATCCACGCCTTTTTCGCATACAATAGCGACCGGGCACCAACGCCTGACTCCGCATCAGTGCGGGCCTAATCATCGCTACAGACCCTAATTTATGCAGCTGCATGACCATATCAACAGCCTCGGCCGCGATCTGAAACAGCGTTTTGGTGAAAAGGTCCACAAACTCAGCATTAACGCCCAGTTCACCTGCCCCAACCGCGACGGAACGCTGGGGCGAGGCGGCTGCACCTTCTGTAACAACGCCTCTTTCAACGCCAGAACCCAGACTCAGGAAAGCATCCGCGATCAGCTCGAAAACAGTAAACCGGGGATGCGTGCCAAACGTTATCTGGCCTATTTCCAGGCGTATACCAACACCTATGCCGAAGTAGAAACGCTGCGCCAGATGTACCAAGAGGCGCTGGCCGTTGCCGATATTGCCGGCCTCTGTGTCGGCACCCGGCCCGATTGTGTGCCGGACGCAACACTGGATCTATTAGCGGGCTATCAAGACCAGGGGGCCGAGATCTGGCTAGAACTCGGACTGCAGTCATCGTTTGACACCACTCTGGAGCGGATCAATCGCGGCCATACTTTTGCGGCTTACGCCGATGCGGTCAAGCGCGCCCGGGCGCGCAACCTCAAGGTCTGCACCCACCTGATTATCGGTCTGCCGGGAGAGGCCCCCAGCGACAGCCTGATCACCCTGGACCGGGTCCTGGAACAGGGCTGCCAGGGGTTAAAGCTGCATCCGTTGCATATCGTCAAGGGCAGCCAGATGGCACGGCAGTGGAAGCGAGGGGAGTTAGCAGCAATCGATTTTGATGCGTACGTGGAGACAGCCGCAGAGATGATCCGCCATACGCCCTGGGAGGTGGTTTATCACCGGGTGACGGCGACTGCGCGTCGGCCTACGCTACTGGCGCCGGACTGGTGTGACAACCGCTGGCCCACGTTCAACGCCATTGCTGAGTATCTGCACCGTCACGGTGGTCAGGGCAGCGCCCTGACCGGCAGCATCAACCCGGCGGGTTAATCGGTTGGCGCACAGATTGGCGCACGGCGGCAGCACCATTTACTCTGCACCAACCGACTCACACTTGTCCTATAGAACTCAGTAAGTTCTTATACTTACGTCAGATAAGATAAAGGACAGATAGATCAGGAGATCGATCCGTCCTTCCGGTTAATCGATCAGATCTTAAAGCGAGCAACCAACCCCTGTAAGCCGACGGCTTGCTTGGCCAACTCCCTGCTCGATTCGGTGGTTTGTTCAACCGCACTCACGGCTTGTTTGGCCTGATTTTCAATGTCGACCACACTCTGATTGATCTCTTCCGCCGCAGCCTCTTGTTGATTCATCGCCGCTGCGATATGAGCGTTTTGCTGAGCGATTGCGGCAACCTCCTGAGCAATTTGCTGCAGCGCATCGCCAGCCTGACTGCCGCGCTCGACACTGGCTTCAACCTGACTCTGGCTGCCACGCATCGACTCATGCGCCTGCTGGGTACGCTGCTGCAGGCCTTCAATCACCTGCTGGATCTCCTGGGTAGACTCTTGGGTTCGCTTAGCCAGGGTGCGCACCTCATCAGCAACGACCGCAAATCCGCGCCCCTGCTCACCGGCGCGCGCCGCTTCGATGGCGGCGTTAAGCGCCAGCAAGTTGGTTTGCTCGGCTATGCCACGAATCACATCCAGCACCTGGCCGATCTTTACACTGTCTTCGGTGAGCAGCTGGATCACGTCGGCCGTTGCATTCACCTCTGCAGATAAGGCTTTGATCGCCACCAGGGTCTGCCCCACTATGCTCTGCCCATCCACCGACAGCGCTTCAGCCGCTCCCGCCGAGTCACGCGCCGCCACAGTATTATCGGCGACCTCACGGCTGGAGGCGCTCATCTCGGTCACGGCAGAGGCGACCGATGCCGTACGTTTTTGCTGCTCCTGTACATTTTCGCGGGTTTCATCGGCAACCAGCGACAGCTCTTCCGCCTGGGAGGCGAGCATATTTGAGGTAGCGGCGACGTCACCGATAGTCTGGCGCAAGCCATCGGTCATCTTCGCCATATTGCTATTTAAACGCGAGAGTTCATCATTGCCGCCGTTCTGGTTCTCCCGATATAGCTTGATAGTCAGGTCACCCGCTGCAATTTTTTCACTGGCGATCGACATCTCTTCAATCGTACGAATAATCTGACGTACCACGAAATGGACCACCGCCAGAGCCACCAGCACCCCGACCAACAGCGCCAGAAACATCAAGGCGTAGGAGATGGTCTTGGTCGATGTTACCGAAGCCATCTGCCCCTCAACTTTCGCGTCGGCGGACTCTTCTATCAATCCTATCGTTTCTAACAGCGTGCTGGCTGACTGCTGGTAGGCCATATTGGCCTGTCTGAAAACCACGAACAGATCGATGGCTTGTTGGGAATCGCGTTGATGCTCGGCAAAAGCGGCAGCCAGCGCAGCGGCATACGTTTTCCCGGCATACAGATCCGCTTTAACGCGTTCGCGTTTGAACAGAGGATGCGCCACAACCTGGGACACTTTAGCCTGCAGGTCAATCAGTGAGCTTTCCAACCCTGCCCGCGCATGCTGCTCCGCTGCCACCTGATTGGGATCAAGCAGATCCACGAGGCTCTGGTAATAATAAAAACGCGACAGCATTGCAATCTGGGTCTCCATGCCTCCATCTGCGGCCGACCAACTTTCACTCAAACCGCTATTCCAGCTTACCAACCGATCAGGACTGCTCTCATAGATCTCAACCGCAGAATCACCCAGCTCCTCAGCCTGACTCATCAACTGCTGAAAACCACTAAAACTGTTGCGCAGCTTCAAATCTGCGGCATCAAACACCTGATAGGCTGCGAGCAACTGAGCCTGGAAAGAGCCAAATTGCCGTTTCTGATCATTGAGTCGCTGCACCTCGTCGGCACTCAACAAACCAGCGGCCAGCATGCGCCCAAGCGCTTCCTCAGCCGTTGCCTTACCTTGATCAAGCAATGCCCGGGCGGTACCCAAATCGGTCTGGCCTGAGACGATCAAACCCATGCCGATCATCTCGGCCTCGATACCGATGCTGCCTTCCATCGCACCATCCGCGGTATTCCAGGCCGGTCCGGTAATAAAATCCAGCAACCCCGATAATCGGTTAATGCCATACAACCCAGCGCTACTGCAGGCCAAAACCATCAACAGCATCAATAGATAGCCGCCGCCAAGCTTAGTACTTATCCGCATCTTATGGTCCCTAAGTTGAAACAGTGATCTCATTCAAAGAACGGCCAGCACCCCAGGTACGATAAATTTACGGGCTGAATTATAGGAAACCGCCAGACTGACCTTGGCAGATATTAGTCAATTTACCGGAAAATGTCACGCCAGACAGCACTTAGCCGCTAGCAGCCGAGGCGGTCGCCAACCAGTCAGGCAGGCAGGCAGGCAGAAAATAGAGTGCTGTTACTCGAATTCGAACAGCCGCGCTATGTCGCTCACGGTAATCTCCCGCCCTTTGATCTCAATGACCCCCTGCTGCGCCAGGGTCGACATGATCCGGGAAAATGTTTCGGGCTTGACCGACAGACGTGACGCGATAACGTGCTTGGGAGAGCTAAGGTAAAGCAGCGCACCGTCCTGAGCCCCAGAGGGCAACTGCGATGCCAGAAACCGTACCACCCGGTAGGTCGCATTCTGCTGGGTTAGATTGACCACATCATTAAGGCGCGCGTGCAACCGCATGCTCAGATCACCGAGAATCCGCATACAGGCATCCATATTATGCTGTAACAGCGCGACATAGGTGGCGCCGTCAATGCCGTAGACGCGTGAAGGGTTCAATGCCTGGGCACCGACCGGAAAAGCGGAACGGCGCATAAAAATCACGGCCTCGGCGATGGTCTGGCCAGGTGAGATAATTTCCACCACTTTTTCATTACCGTCTGCAGCGGTTCGGTACAGCTTTATCAGTCCATCGGCGAGTAGATAGAACTGTTTGCTCGGCTGGTCCTGGCTGAACAATGCCTGCTCGGGATTCAGCTCGTACAGCTTAACCGACCCTAACAGGCGCTCCAGTTCCGCTTCTGAGAAACTTGCGAACAGGTAGTGACGACGAATGGCGGCGAGCGCCAGTTGCTGCTGATGTGCATCCATAAAGTGTGCGCGCTATTGGCGCTCCGAAAACAACGAAGCCGTTGTTTTACGCTCCCGGGTGCTGGGCGTCAAGGATCATCCCTGGATACGCCTACCTCCCAGGCCTTCAGGGACGCCGAGGTTAAAGCCAATACGCCCGCTGTAAACGCCGAATAGCCAGAGAAGGAAGAGGCAATACATGAAACGCCGGAGCCTTCGCGAGCAAAGGCAGCCAACCTATTAACCCATCGGGTTTATAGCGATGATCCTTTAGCCCTTTAATGCCGCTAAGCCGCTAAGCCGCTACCAGCTTCATCTTCATCTTCTGGCGGTTCTGCAGCACCATGCAGTGTTTTTTATACTGTTTATTCTTGAGTAATATTTTGAACAGCCGGTCTTCAGAAACGGGACTGAATTCAATTTCATCGAGCGCCCAACGCAGCTGCTGCAACGCAGCATCATCATGATCAACAGAGAGCCAATCCATAACCTTAATATTGGATATATCACTCAAACCAGTTGCCCGACAACTCTCCCGAATCAAACATTGATTGCAGGTCTGACTGGTCGTCCTTTTCCGATGCTCCTTAGTCGCTACTGTTGCAGAGCCACGGTAGCGACGCCAATCATCAATCCAGGATATTTTACGATGCTTAATCCGGAGACCAAGTATCGCCACACCCAGCATGAACAAAATCAGCCCGGCATAAAAAAACGCGCCATCGCCGATAAAGCGCATGATCAGTATGCCGCCACCCAGGTAGAAAAAAGGCATTGACTCATAAAAGTCATCATGCAGGAAAATACTTTTGCGCTCCTTAGGTCGGCGCGGATTGACCCTACGTGCGTCTGAGCGCAACACCCAGGAGATAGTCGCTGCCGTATAGAGAAGCCAAGAGAAGCCAAGTACGACCATGTCAGAATGAGTGCCTAGCAATGCTAGCGAGGCAAAAAGATAGATATAGGGTAAAATTTCGTAAAGCGCTTTATTTAACATATCAGATCAACGATCCATGTATAAAAGTGACATTTTATTCGAACTATCCACCAGCAACAGCTTTTATTGGTTATTTATTGATCCAGATCACCAAGCAGTCTCCATCATTCCGCTCTACCTAACTGAATTTTTTATCGATAAATACCACTAAACGGCTGATAACCCTCCATTCGAACCCAGCTCTGGCCACTAAACCCGACCAGAAAACGTATTATATTAGTCAACAGACCCCGTATCAGTCAACCACAGGGCCCGAGGCTAAAGTCCAAGGCAACCTAAACCAGGGTGCGGATCACTTTCTTGTCGATCTTACCGACACTGGTCTTAGGCAGGGCAGCGACGAACTCGATCCGATCGGGTATCACCCACTTGGCAATAGCGCCCGACTCAACAAACTGCTGCAGATGGATTTTGATATCGTCGCCCTGCAGATCAGCCCCCGCATTCAGCACCACCATCGCCAGGGGACGCTCATCCCAGCGCTCATCGGGCACACCGACCACCGCAACCTCAACCACCGCAGGGTGCTTACTGATCAGGTTTTCCAGCTCAATGGTAGAGACCCACTCACCCCCGGTTTTGATCACATCCTTGATCCTGTCTTTAAGCTGCAGCACTCCGCGTGAATCGATGGAACCGACATCCCCGGTGTGCAGCCAGCCGTTCTGCCATAACGCATCCCCCTTCTCGGGCTCTTTGTAATAACTCTGGGTCAACCAGGGGGCGCGAGTCACCACCTCGCCCATCGCCTCGCCGTCATGAACAACGTCGTTTCCGGCTGGGTCAACGATGCGCAGATCGACCAAGGGGATCGGCATCCCAGTGCGAATTCGCGCATCGGTCTGCTCGCCAAGCGGTCGCGCACGCTCTGCGTCGGTCAGGCTAACCATGGTCAAGATGGGGCAGGTTTCGGACATCCCGTACGCGGTCACGAAGATAATGCCGCGCTCCGCCATCTGCTGCGACAACGCTGCAGTGGGTGCCGATCCACCGGTGATCATCTTCCAACCGGCGAGATCGGTATTTTTGGCAGCCTCACAGCTGATAACCATCTGCAGCACGGTCGGCACCCCATGCGAGAAAGTGACCCCCTCATCCCGATACAGAGCGACCAGCTTATTCGGTTCATACCGGCCCGGATACACCTGCTTTACCCCCAGCAGGGTTGCGATATAAGGCACCCCCCAGGCATGCACATGGAACATCGGGGTCATCGGCATATAAACGTCGTCTGAGCGCAGCATCGGCTGGCCGTCGAAACTCCCCAACGCGGTTGCCATCCCCAGCGTATGCAGCACCAATTGCCGATGGCTGAAGAACACCCCTTTGGGATTGCCGGTGGTGCCGGTGGTGTAGAAGGTGGTGGCGATAGAGTTTTCATCAAAATCAGGAAAATCATAATGCGGTGCAGCGGCGGCTAACATCGCTTCGTATTCACCCATCACATTCAACTCAGTGGCCGAGGCGGTGTCCGAATCCGATAACTGAATATAACCGCGAACGGTCTTAAGCTCAGAGCCGACCTGCTCAACCACCGCCAGGAAGTCATCATGCACCAGCACCAGATCATCTTCGGCGTGGTTCATGGTATAGATGATCTGCTCCGGGCTCAGACGGACATTCACATGGTGCAGCACCGCACCGATCATAGGTACCGCAAAATACGCCTCCAGATAACGATGACTATCCCAGTCCATCACCGCAACAGTGTCACCTGCAGCAACGCCGGACTCGGTCAAGACGTTGGCCAGACGACAGATACGTTCATTAAGGGTTAGATAGTCATACCGACAGACATCGCTGTAGACGATCTCATTATCCGGCTTATAACGCTTGCCAGACAGCAGCAGACTTTTGATCAGCAACGGATAGGCGTAGGCATTGGCTGCCGACTCAAGAATTCTGGTTTTCATCAAGGCTGAGCTCCATAGTATCGGTTGTTATAATTGTTGGATTGACAAGAATTTACGGCGTCCTGACCAAGGAGCCTATCGAACTTACCACTGATCTACTGCGGAAAACCCGAATTTGGTCATATTTTCACGATCACCCTCGTTAAATAGCTCGCTATTCGCCTC
>JBALTG010000133.1:0-12544 GCA_036964625.1 Motiliproteus sp. | reverse complement strand
TGCCAAGAATGAGCGTCAAATCTGGCCAAAATACGGGTTTCGCAGTAGGTCAGTCTATTCTCGGTCCGCCTCCTAGCGTGCGTCCTCTCAGCGAAAGAACCGGGTATTGCGATGAATCTTCGTCAGATAGAAGCCTTTCGGGCGGTGATGGTGACCGGATCGGCCACCGAAGCCGGCAAGATGCTGTTTATCAGCCAACCCGCCATCAGCCGGTTGATCGCCGACCTGGAGCACCGCGCCAACCTCAAGCTGTTTGTCCGCAAACCCAACCGCCTGGAACCGACACCCGAAGCCCAAGCGCTCTACCGGGAGGTTGATCGGGCCTTTATCGGGCTGGAGGAGATCAGCCGTACCGCAGAGGCGATCGCCAATAAACAGCACGGCAGCCTGCGGATCGTGGCGATGCCGGTGTGCGTTGACAGTTTCCTGCCGCCATTGATCTCGGAGTTTTCAAAACAACACCCCCATGTCAGCATCGAGCTTGAGTCTGCGCCCCGAATCCAGGCATTGGATCTGGTACGTTCACAACGGCTTGATCTGGGAATCGTGTCGTTGACCCGCCGTGAAGATGTCGGGCTACAGGTTGCCCGCTTTTGCCAGCAGCAAGCGGTCTGTGTGTTACCTGCGAGTCATCGGCTCGCTGATAAGGCAGCCATCAATGTCCAAGACCTGGCCCATGAACCCGTCATCTCGCTATCGCGCGGCAGTCCCTTCCGGGCTCGGTTTGACGAGATCTTTGCCCGAGCGGGAATCACCCCCACCATCACCATAGAAACCCGGACCCAGCGAACGATCTATGAACTGGTCCAACGCGGCGCCGGGGTGGCCATTCTCGATCCGTTGGTGACCGACAGCCTGGATTCTGAGGTGGTAATCAAGCCGTTCGTGCCGGAGGTGACGTGGGATTATGCGGTGGTACAACCCGACTCGGCACCGACCTCACTGATCACGCAGTCGTTTATTACGCTGTTAATGGCCCACTTCCATTGCCAAGACGGTGCTTAATGCAACGATTCAAAGCCTATCCTTAACGCTTAACGCTTAACGCTTAACCCTTAATCCTTAACCCTTAACCTTTAAAAAAAGAGAAAACCTATGACCATCGAACGAATCGAATCCACCGAGCGCATGAGCCGCATCGTCAAGCACAACGGCACCGTCTACCTGTGCGGACAGACGGCAGGACAAGCCGATTGGGATATCACCGAGCAGACCCAGCAATGCTTGGCCAAAGTCGATGCCCTGCTGGCCACCGCCGGCAGTCACCGAGATCGCATCCTGTCGGTGACGATCTACATCCGGGATATGAAAGATTTTGCCGCGATGAACGCGGTCTGGGACGGCTGGGTCGCCGACGGCGAAAAACCCGCCCGCGCCTGTGTTGAAGCCCGCATGGCTCGCCCCGAAATCCTAGTGGAGTTGACGGTGGTGGCGGCAGCTTAATTGCTGATGCCCCCAATAAGCCCGCTTAACACCTCCGTCCCGTGGCTAAGCGCGGGCGTTTATCCAGACATATCCGAAAGGAGTTAGATGCAGACACTCCAGCCCCTAAGCCACTGCTGGGTGCTCCTGTGCCGCATGCCACTGCACGCAGGCCGCCGCCAGTGCCTGAGTGGCATCCATCCCCATAGGTCTGCGTGTTGAGTTGATTCGATCCAGGGCGAACGGGATCTCGGTGCAGCCCAGGATCACCCGCTCAACTCCGCATCGAAGCATTTCGTCCATACAATGCTCCAGCAGTTTACCGCCCTCCTCGACAGCACCGGATTTAACCCGGTAGATCCCATCCATCACCTGTTGCTGCAACGAAGGTTCAGGAACCTTAAGATCGATACCGTAGGCACCTAGCTCTCGAGGGTAGAAGCCTGCTTTCAGGGTGCCGTCCGTTGCCAACAACCCCACCGATGTGACGCCTTGCTGCGCCAGGGATTCAGAACAGGCTCGTGCGATATGCAGTACGGGCACCCGGCTCACCTGGGCCAAAGCATCGTGCCAGTAATGGGCGGTATTGCAGGGAATAGCAATACAGCCGACCCCCGCGTTAACTAGCGTGTTCACCCCCTTCACCAAAGCAGCCAACGGTGAGGATTGGCTGTCCATCAAACAAGCCGTGCGATCGGGAACCTGGGGAACCGAATGAACCAGCAGCGGCAGGTGATCCTGATCCCGCTGTGCGGGGGTCTGCAGGATGATTTTTGTGACAAAATCGACAGTAGCTAAAGGGCCCATACCGCCAAGAATACCGATCACTGTACTCATCTGAGGTTCTCCATATCGTTGTGGTGTTGCTCTGCAGTAGCTGTAGAGTCGTGGTATTCACCCTAACGCGGGCAATCCATTACGCACCAATGCCGTCTTGTCACGCCCTATACAGGTTACGCATGAGGAAAAATATCTACATAATTATCAATAATATGGCTCTCCCATACCGGTTTGTTATGAGCTAATCTATGTTGGCATAACTGCAGATTTGGCTGACATGCCCGACCATCCGGGTAGTACAATCAAGCTGATTGCGGATGTATAACGACTGCTGCCGAAACCATTATCCGATCAAATCCAAGCTGAGAGTCGTGGGGCATGAATATAGAAACCAAATGGCTGGAAGATTTTCTATCGCTGGCCCAGAGCCAGAGTTTTTCCCGCTCCGCCGAAGAGCGGCATATGACCCAGCCCGCTTTCAGCCGTCGCATCAAGGCGCTGGAAAACGCGCTGGGTTGTGAGCTGGTCGATCGGACCAACGTGCCGGTGCAACTGACCGCTGCGGGGCGCCTGTTTCAGATAAC
This sequence comes from Motiliproteus sp., assembly GCA_036964625.1. Taxonomy (GTDB): domain Bacteria; phylum Pseudomonadota; class Gammaproteobacteria; order Pseudomonadales; family Balneatricaceae; genus Motiliproteus. The sequence continues at coordinate 9,758 of JBALTG010000133.1, read as the reverse complement.
GGCGCGCAACCTGGTGTCGCAGCTCGAAGACTGCATCACCCACCTGCAGTCGCTGAGCCAGCGCGGAGCAGGCATTATCGATTTTGCCGTCTCGCATACCCTGTCGCTGTCACTGTTTCCGACCTTCCTGCAATCATTGCGACAGGAGTTGGGCGACGTGCAAACCCGCCAACTGGTGGCCAACGTTGACGACAGCGTGCAGGCGTTGAAAAACGGTATCTGTGATTTCCTACTCGCCTTCGAGGACCACTCCCTGATCTCGGGGCAGTTTCAAAAACTCGAGTTGCAGACTGAACAACTGGTTCCGGTCTGCCGGGGCGACGAGGAGGGCAAGCCGTTATTTGACCTGGATGCCCCCGGACAAGACAAGCTGCCCTATCTTGGCTACCCCAAAGAGATCTATCTGGGCCGTTGCGTGGAACGGTTGCTGCGCTCTCCTCCGCACCCGGTTGAACTGCAGCAAGCCTTCGAGTCGCCGTTGGCCGATAGCCTGAAAGTAATGGCGCTGCAGGGGATGGGAATCGCCTGGGTCCCGACCTTTGCGATTCGCGAAGAGTTAAAGCAAGGTTTTCTGGTTCCTTGTGGCGGGGCTAGCTGGCGGTCACCCTTAAAGGTCTGTATCTACCGCTGTGTCCGGCCGTTATCGCCAGCCGCCGAGGGCCTGTGGCAGGTGCTCGAAAGCCGTTACGGCGGCCCCGTAACCGCGGCTAATAAAGGATAACCGCATGATTCACACCTACCCGCGGTACTTTACGATCAAGATCAGCATTATCTGGTTGCTTTTCACGGGCGGGTCACTGGCCGAAGCCTCTCAACCTAACGGCATCATTCGAGTCGGCGGCGACCATAATTACCCACCCTACGAATTTATCAACGAAGACGGCGAACCCGACGGCTACAACACCGAGCTGACCCGGGCCATCGCCGAAGTCATGGGGATGGAAGTCAAGATTCAACTGGGCGGCTGGGATGCCATGCGTAAGGGTTTGGCAGCGGGTGAACTGGATTCACTGCAAGGCATGGTGCTATCCGAAGACAGAACCAAGAGCTACGATTTCTCGCCCCCGCATGCCATCATCCATCAGTCCATCTTTGGCCGCAAAGGCGAGGCCCGGATCTCTGAGCTATCTGGGCTTCAGGGTAAAGCGGTGATCGTCCAGCGGGGCGGCATCATGCACGATTATCTACTGCAGAGCAGTGTCGGCGCCCAGCTGATCCTGGTAGACACCCACGCTGCAGCCCTGCGGCTGCTCGCCTCGGGCCAGCACGATTACGCCCTGGTCGCCAACCTGCCCGGCCTGTATCTGGGCCGCGAACTGGAACTGTCCAACATCGTTCCGGTCGGCAAACCCTTTGGTGCGCAACACTACGGTTATTCGGTCATCAAGGGTAATCAGGAGCTGCTGGCACAATTCAGCGAAGGTCTGGCGATCCTTAAAAACACCGGACGCCAGCAGGCGATCTACGACAGATGGCTCGGCCCGCTGGAGGGTTCCGGCTGGCCCTGGAAGAAGATCGGCCAGGCCACCGCCTGGATCTCTGCTCTACTGCTGTTGGTGCTGGGCGGGATCGTGATCTGGAACCGGATGCTGACCCGCGAAGTAGCTCGCCGCAGCCAGGAGATGCAACTGCAGCAGCAGCAACTGATCCAAGCCGACAAGATGACCTCACTGGGCATTCTGGTATCCGGCGTTGCCCATGAGATCAACAACCCCAGCAGCCTGTTGCTGCTCAATCTGCCAGTCTTGCAAGAGGCCTACCAGGATCTCGAGGAGATCTTGGAGGCGCACTATCAGGCCCATGGTGACTTCACCATGGGAGGGCTGGACTACAGCCGCATGCGTGACGAAATCCCGCCGATGCTGGACGATATGCTGGCCGGTACCCATCGAATCCGTCGAATCGTCGATGACCTGCGCGATTTCGCCCGCCAAGGACCCGCCGACCTCAGTGAAACCGTCGACCTCAACGAAGTGGTCGCCACCTCGATCCGGCTGGTGGACAACACCATTCGTCAGTCCTGTGGCCACTTCGAGGTGAGCTACGGCGACCACCTGCCCAGTTTTAAGGGCAATGCCCAGCGAATCGAGCAGGTGGTGATCAACCTGATCGTCAACGCGTGCCAGGCGCTGGATTCCAGCGACAAGGCCATTACTGTCAAGACCCGATACCACCCCTGGAATGGCGAACTTCGGCTTGAAGTCAAGGATCAGGGGTGCGGCATCGAACCGGAAAACCTGTCACGATTGAGTGACCCCTTCTTCACCACCAAACGCGAGCAAGGCGGTACCGGTTTGGGGCTGTCGGTCTCGGCCAGCATTGTTCAGGAGCATGGCGGTACCCTGGTCTACGATTCGGAACCCGGCCAGGGCACCCTCGCCACCCTCACCTTAGCCGCAATCAACGGAACCCTATCGACATGAGCAGCAACCGTTACCCCAACTTTGGCGTTCTGCTGGTAGACGATGAAGCCTCTTTTCTACGCAGCCTCAGCATCTCTCTGGAGCGTCGCGGTGGCATTAACCATATCCACCGCTGTCAGGACAGCCGAGAAGCGATGGGGATTATTGCCCGAGAGTCGATCGGCCTGGTGCTGCTGGATCTGACCATGCCGCACCTATCAGGTGAGAAACTGCTGCAGCAGATTGTCGAAGAGTACCCTGAAGTTGGTGTGATCATCATCAGTGGTTTGAACCAGTTGGAAACAGCGGTGAACTGCATCCGTCTCGGCGCCTACGATTATTTCGTCAAGACCACCGAAGAGGAGCGCCTGATCGAGGGGGTCCGACGGGCAATTCGACTGCAGGAGATACGGCTGGAAAACCAGGAGATGCGCAAACGCTTTCTGACCGACACCCTGGAACGGCCCGAGGTATTCTCCAGCATAATCACCCAGAACAAAGGGATGCGGTCGGTGTTTCAGTACCTCGAATCGGTGTCGGTCAGCAACCAACCGGTACTGATCAGCGGTGAAAGCGGTGTCGGCAAAGAGCAGGTCGCCCACGCCATCCATACCCTGAGTAACCGCTCCGGAGCGCTGGTCAGCGTCAACGTCGCCGGGCTGGACGACAACGTCTTTGCCGACACCCTGTTCGGCCACCACCGCGGTGCCTTTACCGGCGCCGACAAAGCCCGCGCCGGCATGATCGAGCAGGCAGCCGACGGCACCCTGTTTCTGGACGAAATCGGCGACCTGAGCCAGGCATCCCAGGTCAAACTGTTGCGCCTGTTGCAAGAGGGCGAGTACTACCCGCTGGGCAGCGACCGACCCAAACGGATCCGGGCGCGAGTGGTGGTCGCGACCCATCAAAATCTGGAGCATAAACAACAAACCGGTGAGTTTCGTAAAGATCTCTATTACCGGTTGCGGATCCATCAGGTGGAGATCCCGCCGCTGCGCCGACGTAAAGACGATATCGCCCTGCTGCTGGAATACTTCCTGGCCGAAGCGGCGGATGAGCTGGGCAAGAACAAACCCACCATCCCCAAGGAGCTGCCGGTACTGCTGGCCAACTACAGCTTCCCCGGCAACGTCCGGGAGTTACGGGCACTGGCCTTTGATGCGATGAGTCAGCACCGGGCCCGAATGCTGTCGATGGAGGTGTTCCGGCGGGTGCTCGATCAGGACGCCCCCATACAAGAATCTGATAACAGTTCAGGCAACAGCTTGTTCAGTCCTGATCACCCCCTTCCGACATTGCAGGAGGTGGGCGATCTTTTGGTCAACGAAGCGATGCAACGTGCCCAGGGAAATCAGTCACTGGCTTCCCGGCTGCTCGGCATCTCCCAACCGGCACTGAGCAAACGGCTGAAAAAGCTGCAGTCCTGAAGAGCTTCAGCCCTAGATAGCTTTAGCCCTAAATAACCTCAACCTAAAAAGCTGCAGCCCTAAATAACCTCAGCTTTCAACAGAGCCTACCCTCAGGTTTTCTACCCACCAGGATTCCGAGCAAAACCAACCCCTATAACCAAGGCATCCGCTATAACCCTTGTTAAATCAACCAACACATTGATAATCCAGCATTAATCTTCATTATCCTGGATCTGACCATAGCTTTGGTTATACCCCTTCTTCTGCCGATCTGACTCACACACTTACCAGATACCCTCGCAATAACAGCAACTTAAACACAGCATCCAAACTTGGCACCCCCATTGCATTACTCTTCACCATAACCACCGTGGGCCACCGGCCTGACGCGGAATAAAACAACAACACGACGAGGATAACGAGATGGGTGAAGCCATTCAGATGTGCCAGGAACACAACGGGCGACGGGAGAAGGATCTGCTAGGCGAAGCCTGGGTACCGACCGAAGCCTATTACGGCATTCAAACCCAGCGCGCCCGCGACAACTTCGACCTCAGCGGTATTCCTCTGAGCCACTTCCCGCAATTAGTAGATGCCTTGGCTCTGGTCAAGCTGGCCTGCGCCAAAGCCAACCATACCCTCGGATTGCTGAACGACACCAAGACCGGCGCCATCGAAGGGGCCGTCCAACAGATCCTCGATGGTAAGTACCATGACCAGTTCGTCGTCGACATGATCCAGGGCGGCGCCGGCACCTCCACCAATATGAATGCCAACGAGGTGATCGCCAACATCGGCTTGGAGCAACTCGGCTACGCCAAGGGCGAATACAGCCAGTTGCACCCCAACAACGACGTCAACATGTCACAGTCGACCAACGATGCTTACCCCACTGCGGTGCGCCTGTCGATCCTACTCAAGCACGGTGATCTGGTTAAAGCGCTGGCGTCGTTGCGCGATGCCTTCGCAGCCAAAGGCGAAGAGTTTTCCGACATCATCAAGATGGGCCGCACCCAACTGCAGGATGCTGTGCCGATGACCCTCGGCCAAGAGTTTCAATCCTTCGCCACCACGCTGACCGAAGATATCGATCGCATCGCCGGGCTTTCCGAGCTGCTCAAAGAGATCAACCTCGGCGGTACCGCCATCGGCACCGGCATTAACACCGATCCCGAGTACGCCCGGCTTGCGGTCGGCCACCTGTCCGAGCTCAGCGGCTTCGAATTCAAGCGCGCGTCTGACCTGGTAGAAGCCAGCTCCGACATGGGCGCCTTCGTACTGTTCTCCGGCATGCTCAAGCGACTGGCGGTGAAACTGTCCAAAATCTCCAACGACCTGCGACTGCTCAGTATGGGCCCACGTTGCGGTCTGGCTGAAATCAACCTGCCGGCACAACAGCCGGGCAGCTCAATCATGCCGGGCAAGATCAATCCGGTGATCCCTGAAGCGATGAACCAGGTGGCCTATCAAGTCATCGGCAACGACCTGGCACTGACCATGGGTGCCGAAGCGGGACAACTTCAGCTCAACGCCATGGAGCCGCTGATAGCCTACAACGTGCTGGAGTCGATCCGCATGTTGACTCAGGCGATGGACATGTTGAAGAACCGCTGCATCCGCGGCATCACCGCCAATGTCGATCGCTGCCAGGAACTGGTCAATCAAAGCATCGGCATCATCACCGCCGTGGTCCCCTATATCGGCTACGAGAACTCCACCCGCATCGCCAAGACCGCTTTGGAGACGGGACGTGGCGTGCTGGAGTTGATTCTGGAAGAGCAGTTGATGACCGAGGAGGCGCTCAACGAGGTCCTCAAGCCCAGCAATATGATTCGCCCGCAGCGGCGTCACGGTTAAGTAACCATCTAAAAAACCACCCCAATCCTAATGCCCGGCAACGGGCAACTTAAAACAACGATAAAAAGGAAAACACCATGCAACAAACAATGGTAGATCAAGGCCGTAGCGGTTTTTGGAGCGGACTCGCGCTCTGGAAAAAAATTCTGGTAGGAATGGTGCTGGGCGTAGCCGCTGGCGCGATCATGGGTCCCGATGCCGAGATGCTCAAGCCGATCGGTACCCTCTTTATCAACGCCATCAAGATGCTGATCGTGCCGTTGGTTTTCTGCTCGTTGGTCGTCGGTGTGACCTCGATGCAGGACACCCGCAAGATGGGCCGCGTCGGTCTGAAATCAGTGGTGCTTTATCTAGGCACAACCGCCGTTGCGATCAGCATCGGCCTGGCATTGGCCACTCTTTTCACCCCGGGTGAGGGGCTCAATATGATTGCCAATGATGTTGCAGCAACGGGCAAAGAGGCCCCGACCCTGGTGCAGACGTTGCTCAATATGATCCCCAAGAATCCGATCGGCGCGCTGGCGGCGGGTAATATCCTGCAGATCATCGTGTTTGCTCTGGGCCTGGGTATCGCCCTGACGATGTGCGGTAAAAAAGCCGAGCCGGCGGTCAAACTGTTTGAAAGCCTAGCCGAAGCGATGTACAAACTCACCGAGCTGGTGATGAAGCTCGCTCCTTACGGCGTTTTCGGCCTGATGGCCTGGGTCGCCGGTAAATACGGTCTTGATATTCTGCTACCGCTGATCAAGGTAATCACCGTGGTCTATATCGGCTGCCTGATCCATGTACTGGTGTTCTACACCGGAATGGTCAGCATATTGGGACGCCTCAACCCGGTCCGTTACATCAAAGGGCTAGTCAACCCGGCGGCCGTTGCCTTTACCACCACCAGCAGCTCCGGCACCCTGCCAGCCACCATCAAGGCATCCCGCGAAGAGATGGGCGTTTCGAAAGGTATCTCCAGCTTTGTATTGCCATTGGGTGCAACCATTAACATGGACGGCACCGCCCTGTACCAAGGTGTCTGTGCGCTGTTTATCGCCCAGGCGTTTAACGTAGATCTGGCCTTGTCTGACTACGTGTTGATCGTCATGACCTCGACCCTAGCCTCTATCGGCACTGCCGGTGTCCCGGGCGCGGGTCTGATCATGCTGTCGCTGGTGCTCACCACCGTGGGCTTACCTATCGAAGGCCTAGCCATCGTCGCCGGTATCGACCGTATCCTCGATATGGCACGCACCAGCGTCAATGTCTGCGGTGATCTGATGGTCACTATCCTAGTGGGCAAGAGCGAGAATGAGTTGGACGAATCGATCTATAACAGCTCTGCATCCCAAACCAGCTCAGCTACGATTTAAACCCTAAGCAAGACCGACAAAAGCCTCGCATTGCGGGGCTTTTTTCTTCGTGCCGTACGCGCGAGATCCCAGGAGGGCCGCGCCAACAGCCCTCTCCCTGCCATCACCCAGCAGCACAGGTTCGCTGATCGCGATGATAATAGGAGTAATAAATGTCCAGTAATTTTGATAAAGATGCTTTGGCGTACCACCGTGCGGGTCCGGCGGGCAAACTGGCGATCGTCGCCACCAAACCGATGGCGACCCAACGCGACCTGGCCCTGGCCTATTCGCCGGGCGTCGCCGCCGCCTGTAACGAAATCGTCCGCGACCCCTCCGAGGTTTCCACTGTTACCGCTCGCGCCAACCTGGTGGGCGTGATCACCAACGGCACCGCCGTGCTGGGCCTGGGCGCCATCGGTCCACTGGCCGCCAAGCCGGTGATGGAGGGCAAAGCGGTTCTGTTCAAGAAGTTCTCCAATATCGATGTGTTCGATATCGAGGTGGACGAGACCGACCCCGAGATGTTTGTCGAGACCGTGGCCCGCCTGGAGCCCACCTTCGGCGGCATCAATCTGGAGGATATCAAGGCGCCCGAGTGCTTTATCATCGAAAAAGCGCTGAAAGAGCGGATGAACATCCCGGTATTCCACGATGACCAGCACGGTACCGCCATCGTTGCCGGCGCAGCCGTCTACAACGGTCTGCGGGTGGTTAATAAAGACATCGGCAAGATCAAACTGGTGGTTTCGGGTGCCGGTGCCGCGGCCCTCTCCTGCCTCAACCTGCTGGTGAACATGGGTGTAGCCAAGAAGAACATCTGGGTCACCGATATCGCAGGCGTCGTTTACGAAGGCCGCACCGAGACGATGGACGAGTACAAGGCGGCCTATGCTCAAAACACCGACGCCCGTACCCTTGACGATGTGATTGAGGGCGCCGATGTCTTCCTGGGGCTATCCGCCGCCGGGGTGCTCAAGCCCGAGATGGTCAAGAAGATGGCTGATAGTCCCATGATCCTGGCCCTGGCCAACCCGAATCCGGAAATCACCCCCGAGGAAGCCAAGGCAGCCCGTCCCGACGCCATCATGGCCACCGGCCGGTCCGACTACCCCAACCAGGTCAACAACGTCCTCTGCTTCCCCTTTATCTTCCGCGGCGCCCTGGACTGTGGCGCCACCACCATCAACGAGGAGATGAAGGTGGCCTGCGTGCGCGCCTTGGCCGATTTGGCCATGGCCGAGCCCATCGACAGGGTTCAGAAGGCCTATGCTGGCGAACCCCTGCGCTTCGGCCCCGAATACCTGATTCCCAAACCCTTCGACCCACGGCTGATCTTCGAGGTCGCCCCAGCGGTGGCCAAGGCGGCCATGGAGACCGGTGTCGCCACCCGCCCCATTGAGGATCTGGACAGCTACCGTCGTAGCCTAGCCCGTTACGCCTACCGTTCCAGCCAAGTGATGAGTCCGATCCTGGAGCGCGCCAAGCAGAACCCTAAGCGTGTTGTCTTTGCCGAGGGTGAAAGCAACCGGGTGCTGCAGGCGGTACAACAGGTGATCAACGAGGGCCTAGCCCAGCCGATCCTGGTGGGTAACACTGAGCGCATCACCCAACGCATCCAAGATCTACAGCTGCGAATCACCGAGGATAAAGATTTCACTATCGTCGACCCGGTGGGCGGCGACTGGTTCGAGCCTTATCTCGCCGAATATATCGCCCGCATGGGCCGCAAGGGGATCTCCCCGGATGAGGCCAAGAGCATCATGCACTCGGACAAGACCGTGGTCGCCGCCATGATGTGCCTGCGGGGCGATGCCGAAGCCATGCTCTGCGGTGCCCATGGTCGCTTTCAACAGCACCTACAACGGATCGACAGCCTGATCGGCAAGTCCGAAGAGATCGGCAACTACTCCACCGTCACCGTGTTGAGCCTGCCTACCGGCACCTTCTTCGTATGCGATTCCCATATCAACCCGGACCCCAGCGCCGAGGAGGTTGTCCAGAGCACCCTGCTGGCAGCCGAGGAGATGCGCCGTTTCGGCATTTTGCCCAAGGCTGCTCTGCTGTCCAATTCCAACTTCGGCACCAACGACCTGCCCTCTGCGCGCAAAATGCGAGAAGCAAGGCTAATGCTCAACGAACGCGCACCGGAACTTATCGTCGATGGCGAGATGCACGCCGACGCCGCCATCTCCGAGGAGCTGCGCAACAAAGTGTTCCCCGAATCGGTGCTACGCGGTCAAGCCAACCTGCTGGTGATGCCCAATGTCGAATCGGCCCATATCGCCTACGGCTTGCTCAAGACCCTGGGCGGCGGCATCTCGGTGGGACCGATCCTGCTGGGTGCCAAGAAACCTGTCCATATAATGACTCCCAGCACCAGCGTACGCAGCATCTTCAATATGACAGCGATATCCGTAGCTGAAGCTCAAATTGGGTGTAATAGTTAATTGAGCACAGGCTCATCCCTCCCTCAGGCGCCTCGATCAAACTGACTGAGCGTCTTAAGTTGGCCTGTTACCGAAGCCTGAAGTCCAGACAGCTCCGGGATGACGTCCGCTATCAGGAATTGGGGGTTGATGGGGGAGAGCCATGACTGGAGTATCGTTAAAGTCCGCAGTTGGCCCATTGCGGACCTTCATATGTTTCTGCAACATACCCATGTTCATAGGATTAAGGCATCCAAAGCTGAGGTGAAGCATGCAGCGGATACTCATAATGGGTAACTCTGGTTCAGGGAAGTCATGGCTGGC
>JBALTG010000132.1:0-12594 GCA_036964625.1 Motiliproteus sp. | reverse complement strand
CGCGCTCCTCGCTATTGTTGGGACTGGACCTTGCTGGGATAGATCCTGCGTTGAAACCCTACCGCGCTCCTCACTATTGTTGGGACTGGACCTTGCTGGGATAGATCCTGCGTTGAAACCCTACCGCGCTCCTCGCTATTGTTGGGACTGGACCTTGCTGGGATAGATCCTGCGTTGAAACCCTACCGCGCTCCTCGCTATACTGAGTAGACCTTAAAAACCCACCCAGTACATGCGCATGCATCGCTTTCGGCTCGGTTTATTATTTCTGTTGCTAGCAACGACCCAGGCATTGGCTGCAGAGGCTCCCAGCCAGCTGCGTTTTTGCGCGGATAATGCCCAGTGGCCCCCCTTCAGCTACAGTGACAACAACGGCGTCATGCAGGGCTTTACCATCGATCTGCTAAAGCGTGTGGCGGCGCAACTGTCGATCGACATCCAGATCGACCAACTGCCCTGGAAACGCTGCCTGGTCGCGACCGATAACGGCCAGCAGTATCAGGTCGCTATCGACGCCTCCACCAGCCCCGAACGCGCAACAACCTATTTACTCAGCCGCGCTTACTACCAACTGTCGCCTTACTTTTTTTACTCGCGGCGCCAGTTCACCGAGGGCATCCACATCACCCAGGGGCATCAACTGGGAAAGTTCGGCACCCTGTGTGGTTTGGCCGGGTATAACTACAGCAACTTCGCCCTCGGCCAGACCCCCATCTACGACGGCGCCATGGATTTCAACGCCCTGACCGCAATGACGCGTCGCGGCCGCTGCGCGGTGTTTATCGGTCGCTACGAGATTGTGAAAGGCATGGCGCTAATCGGTCCGGACCTGCTCGCCGATCCAGACCTGGCTTACGCACCGATCCCGGATGCGCCAGCCGAGCCCTTTTATCTGCTGATTTCACGCAATATCGCCGAGCCTGAAGCCCTGCAGCAACGACTGAACCAAGCGATCGAGTCAATGTCGCAAAGCGGTCAACTGGAGCAGTTACGCGCCAACTATCAAATTCCTCTGCCCTGACACCCTACTCATTTTCTGCGCCCCTAACAGACTCCTGGAAACTGGCCCCAGAGGCTGGAAATATCTGGCCCTAACCAAAAGCATCAAGCACTCTATAATGCGCCAAAATCACTCTTGATATGCGGTAGAATTACCGTTACCGGTGCCCTGCAAGAGCCCAGACGAGCAACCTGCGCCAAGCTATTGGTTATCGCTCGGTGATTTCGAACCAACCCTCTCTTTCTAATAACAATAATCTTACACGCCCTACCCGCGCGCAGGTTCCTTGCCCATCGCCACCTTTTCGACGGTGTTGGCACGGAACGTTTTGGCGCGTCCAGAACCGTTGGTGTTGAGCTTGGAAACCTGACAACCCCAGGTTGACTAGACTGTAACGGTACAACCAGATTATTGACGTTTATTGAGACGAGAAAGCCGATGCCTGACTATCCAACCCTTGCAGAGATGGGAATCCACTCCTTCGACGAAGTAAGTCATTTCAAACTGCGCAAAGAGCAGCACGCCGACGTGCTCAAGATCTATTACCGGCGCGGCAAAGGCTCACTGCTGCCACGCAGCAAGAAGTTCACCTTCGTCCGGCCGCGCACCGCAGTGCCTTTGCAGTATCGCGACAACCTGGCCTGGGAGCAGTTTAAACAGAGCAGCCCCAGACTGCAGAAGGCGGTCGATGAACTAACCCAACTAACGCAACCTGTGCCAGCCACCCCCAAGGACCAGAAGACCCTGTTCCTCAACGACCTCAACCACCTGGAGAAGGTGATGCTGGCCAAGATCGCTGAGATGCGTCGCCAGGTCGAAGAGCTGGGCTAAGCCCGCTCTGCGCCGACTCATGAACCAGCGATGACTGTTGCGGTGACAGGCTCGATGTTTTACTCCAACACGGCTCAGCCGTTACTGGCCGCTGTCGCCTGAATTGCATCTTTCTGCTGCAGCACGTTTTCCGCCATTTTACGGCCGAACAACTCCATCACCGCATCGCCGTCCTGACCGGCTTCTTCCAGCGCCTCAACCAACGCCTGCAACGTCGGTAAGGTCTTGCTCACCAGCGCCTCGATATACTCTGCCGCAGTGGCGCCGGTATACCCCTGGTAGGCGCTAAACAATGCCTGTGCATCTTCGCTCAGGCGGATCTCAACGGTTGACTGATCACTCATCGCGAACTCTCCTCTTGGTGATTGCTATCGGGTGATGGTTCGTTGCCGCGTACTAATCGCGGACGTACTAGTCGCGGACTAGCACCGGCAAGCGTCCACTATAAAAACTCCAGACGATATTGCCCTAGATCCAAACCCGCAGCAGATTTGGAGCCAGACGATCGAACACTGGTGTTATCGCTCACCGACAACTGGCCCTATGACCGCACACCCAAGCAGATTAGTCTCAAACGGTGCCAACCTATAATCATAAGAGGCTAACCATGTCCCTGTTTCCGACCCTGACCTCTATGGGGGTAACCAGCTTTGATCAGATCAGCCGCTACACGCTGCACAGCGCCGATGCGGAGGAATCCCTGAAGATCTATTACCAGCGCCCTGATACCAGCCCGCTGCCGCGAACCAAAAACTTCAAGTTTCCCCGCACTGATAACGGTTCCGGTAGCACCAGCTCTGCGCGCCTGCTGCAAGCGGTCACCGAGCTGAACGGTCTGACTAGCAGCAACGGCAACCCCGAACGCAACCGGCAGCAACTAGTCGACGAGCTGGAACAGCTGGAGCAGGTGATGCTGGCGAAGACGGGCGAACTGCGCCGTCGGCTGGCGGATTGGCGCTGAGCCTTATTGGCGCTACCCGGCTGGTGCACCGTCGCGCCAGCCACTCCTGCCCGGCTGTCTGATTCTGAGTAACATAGATTCTGCACCGCCTCTCTATCCCCCCCTGTCAGCCCCATCGCTCAAGCCGTGGGCGCGGAAGAGGCAGCAGCTGCGCATCGCCCACGCGAAACACCACCACAAACCTTGCCACGATCACCACCGCCCACGCAGTGCGGGTAGCGGCGGTGTTACAGGTTAAGAGCCGCTGTCGATCCAGAGCGTCTTGATATTACAAAACTCCAGCATGCCGTAGCTGGACAGCTCACGGCCCAACCCCGATGCCTTGATGCCACCAAAGGGTAAGCGCACATCGCTGCCGACCTGGGCATTGACGAAACAACAGCCCGCCTCCACCCGGCGCGCAAACGCCTCGCCACGCTCGGTATCGACGGTCCAGACACTGGCACCCAAGCCAAACCGCGTGGCATTGGCCAACCGCAGCGCATCCGTCGCATCTTTAGCCCGAACGATAGCCGCTACGGGCCCGAACAGCTCTTCGTCGAAGGCGGTCATCCCCGGCTGCACATGGTCAAGAATCGATGCCGGGTAGAAGTAGCCAGGACCGGACGGTAACTCGCAGCCCAGAATAGGACGTGCGCCCTGGTAAATGCTGGCCTGCACCTGAGCATGCAACCCTGCACGCAGATCGTCCCGCGCCATCGGTGCCATGCCGGTACTCTGCGCCATCGGGTCACCCGGCAGCAGACTCGCCGCCCGCGACTGCAGCCGGTCGACGAACGCATCCGCGATCGCCTCCACCAGGATGAACCGCTTTGCTGCGATACAGATCTGACCGGCATTACTAAACCGCGAGCGTAGCGCCACCTCTACAGCCTGATCCAGATCGGCATCTTCGAGCACCACGAAGGGATCAGAGCCACCGAGTTCCAGTACCGCTTTTTTCAGGTTCTGCCCCGCCAGCGTGGCGATCCGGCGCCCGGTCTTCTCGCTGCCGGTAAAGGCAACGCCCTGTATCCGGTCGTCGGCGATCAATGCTTCGGTCTGCTCGACCGAGATCAACAGCGTGGCGAAAACACCAGCAGGCAGACCGGCCTCTCGCAGTACGGCCTCGATCGCCAGGGCGCATTGAGGCACATTAGGCGCATGTTTCAGTAGCGCGGTATTACCCGCCATCAGCGTCGGCGCCAGGAACCGGAACACCTGCCATAGCGGGAAATTCCACGGCATGACCGACAGCAGCGTGCCCAGCGGTTCAAAGCTGATCAGACTTTTACTTGCCGCGGTCTCGACCCGCTGATCCGCCAACATCATCGCAGCCTGCTCGGCATAGTAATCGCAGGCCTGGGCGCATTTTTCTACCTCACCCAACCCTTCACGCTGTAGTTTGCCCATCTCCTCGGTCATCAACCCGGCCAGATGGACCCGGTTGCTGCGCAACCCCTGGGCGATCCGTTGCAGATACCCTGCGCGTTGCTCAACACTGTAACCCCGCCAGATAGATGCAGCCTGGGCCGCCTCAGCCAGCTTGGCCTCCAACTGATCGGCGGTTAAATGATCAAAAACCTCAGAGACAATCCCGGTAGCCGGATTGCGTGATTCCATACTCATCGTTATCACTCCTTAAATGCGAGAAAGCCACTGCGTAACAATGGCTCTCTGAAAATTGAATAGACTGTTAACGGATCAGTCCGATTGACGTCAACGGCGATCCGTTACGTTTGCATCAGGTCCGTTGCGCACCGTGATACAGCCGCACCACATGACGCGCCTCGGCAAAGAACAGCCAGCGCTCCACCAGCAGACCGACAATAACGCTCAGCATCGCCAGCAACGCCAGGCTGCCGCCATCGACGCTGATCACGATAAAGGGCACGGCGAAGGCCAACAACAGCATCAGTCCGCGTAGCCGCAACAGTTTATCGGCCCCGGCTTCGTAGCCAAACTCGTTGGTCAGGAACGTATCCGAGCTATGCCCCGAGTCCAGTAACCGTACCTTGGCCTGGCTAAAACCGGTGGCGGTGTTGATGGTCGAACCGGCTGGCTTGCCGATCCAGAACAGGTAGATCAGCTTGACGCTGGCCCCCAGCAGCAGCAGACCCAGCGCCACTCCTTGTAACAACGCCGAGACACTGCCCTGCACCACGACCTGAACAGCAGCCAGGCACAGCGCTCCGGACATCAACCCCAGCGCCAGATAGTTCAACGGGGTCAACGAGGTGCACCACTGGCGGATGGTCTTGAGACTGGCGTAGATCATGCTGGTACAAAACAGCGTCACCATTGCCAGTGTTACTGCAACCAAACCACTCACCAGGGTCACCAGCGCAGCCACGCCGCCAAGTTCCTCGGCAAACAATACCGAGCCCAGGTAGATCAGTGCAAACGGATAGAACAGCACCGCAAACACCGCCTCGCGTGACAGCCAGGAGGTCTTAAAGCGGCTGAACGCACGCCAGGCGTTCTTGGGATTGGCCAGGTGCAAGGTGGAAGACATCAGCCCGCCGGTAATCAGCACCAGCGCTAACACCCCGGCGCTGAAGATCATCGACGTCTGTTCGATCTGGCCGACGCCGCTCAGGTGCGCCAACACCAGCAGCGCGAACAGGCCATAACCGGCGCCCGATGCCACGGTAAAGATTAGTACGGAGAATGCGGGATGCATGATTCATCACTCCTGATATTTTATGTTCGAGGGGGCTTAAAACGCCCCCTATTAACGGGCCGATCCCCCGCCAGCCAACTAAGCCGCGTGGGATGGGTCCAAGACCTGTGGCGCCAGGAGCCTGTCGGACTTAACACTGATCTACTGCGTAAAACCCGAATTTGGTCATATTTCCCGATCTTTCTCGTTAAATAGCTCGCTATTCGCCTCAAAAGATCGAAAAATCTGCCTCAAATCGTCTTTCCCTCGCTACGATCGGCCAAGCCCGACAGGCTCCTAGCGGGCGATAACTTTATTAGCCCAACCCTTGAGCGATCCCAGCACCGAACTCTTCGGTACCTCGTAGGTCTCCACCACTGGCTTGTTGCGCGGCGGAAGGTAGGAATTGGTAGGGTTGTAACCCAGCTCGGGCATCAGCGCTTTACCACCGCGCTCGCGCACGGCGATGCTGACCTCGGAGTTCGGATCGTCAAAATCACCGAACAGCCGCGACTTGGTCGGACAGGTCAGCACACAGGCGGGCTTACGCTCGTCTTCGGGCAGTTTCTCATCGTAGATCCGATCCACGCACAGGGTGCACTTCTTCATCGTGCCCTGCTGCGGGTCCAGCTCCCTCGCGCCGTAAGGGCAAGCCCAGGAGCACAGATTACAACCCATGCACTTGTCCTGATCGACCAGCACGATGCCGTCCTCCTCACGCTTGTAAGACGCACCGGTGGGGCAGACCGTAACGCAGGCGGCATCTTCGCAGTGCATGCACGACAGCGGCATATTGACGGTCTTGGAGTTGGGGCTATCGTCCACCTCGTAGGTGCGGATCCGGTTCAGCCAAGCGCCGCTCGGGTCTTTTCCGTACGGGTTTTCATCCGACAACGGGCCCACAGTACCCGAGGTGTTCCACTGTTTACAGGCGGTGGCACAACCGTGACAGCCGACACAGGTATCCAGATCAATCACTAATCCGAGCTTCATGATTTTTTACTCCCGCTACCCTGTTCGCCCCGGGTCAGGATATCTTTGAGCGAACGCTTGATGTTGACGTTTTTATGGGTGGCATAGCTGAGCATCGTCGGTGACGGCTTGGCCCCCGGCAGCGGCTTGATCGCATCAAACTGCGGCCAGCTACCCGTCTCGCCGTTAGTGACCGGGGTCAGTTTGACCCGCAGGTCGTACCAGGCCGCCTGGCCGGTGATCGGATCGGAGTTGGTGAGACCATCGTGAGCATCGCCCTTCTGCGGCAGTAGCTCCGAGATTAGATGGTTCATCAAGAACGCTTCGGTGGCCTCGTTGGCATCCTTGTCCAAGCCCCAGGCTCCGGGCATTTTGCCGATCGCGTTCCAGGTCCAGACGGTTTGCTCGTTACAGCCTTCCATCAACTTCACCTGCACCCGGATTTTGCCGTGGTGGGATTCGACCCAGACCCAGGACTCGTCTTCGATGCCCTGTTTTTCAGCCGCCAGACGGTTGATGAACAGGAAGTTCTTGTTGGTGATCTGGCGTAACCAGGCGTTCTGACTGTCCCAGGAGTGATACATATGCATCGGCCGCTGGTTGACCGCGTGGAACGGGTACTCCTCAGGGTCGATGCGTTGCTCCTCGATCGGCACATAATGGATCGGTAACGGATCGAAGTACTTGGTCAGGCGCTCTTTATGCTGCGGCTCGGTCGGTTGCGGACCGTCATACAGTCCCTGCCCCGCCAGACGAAACTTCTGCAGCGTCTCGCTGTAGAGTTCGATCACGATCTGGTCGGTCGAGCCAACCCAACCCGCCTCTTTGGCCAGGGTCATGTAATCGAGGTTGGCGTGGCGCAGATAACGCTGATTAGGTGCCAGCTTGAACTCGAAGAAGCCTTCGTTTTCCTCGTAGGCTTCCCACTGCTTAGGGTTGGGCTCGCCACGCAGCGACTTGGAACCATCTTCTCCGCGATAGCCGGCCAGGAAGCCGATGCCCGGCTCCTTCTCGAAGTTAACGATAAAGTCTTTGTAGCCTTCATATTTGCGCGAGCCGTCTGCGTTGGTGAACGCCGGGAACTTGAGTCGCCCGGCCATATCCACCATCACCTCCTGCCAGGAGCGCACATCACGACCCGGGGTGCTGGCGGCGTCGATCACCGGCAGTCGCACCGAATCGCAGGCGGCATCGGGCTCGGAGATCGGCCGATCGAGCATCGAGATGGTGTCGTAGCGTTCCAGATAGGTGGTATCGGGCAGCACCAGATCGGAGAAATTGACAGTCTCGGAGTGGAACGCATCGCAGCAGACGATAAACGGAATCTTGTATTCGCCGTCAGCCTCTTTGGCACGCAGCATATCCATGGTCTCGGCGGTGTTCATGCTCGAGTTCCAGGCCATGTTGGCCATAAACAGCATCAGCGTGTCGATCTTGTAGGGATCACCCTTGACCGCGTTGCTGATCACCATATGCATCAAGCCGTGGTTGGCGACCGGCGCATCCCAGGAGTAAGCCTTGTCGATCCGTAGCGGGTTGCCGTTGGCATCGATCACCAGATCCTCAGGCGAGGTTGGGAAGCCCAGCGGCGGTGATTTAAGCGGGGTGTTGGGTGCCATCTCTTTAGCCGGCTTGATCCCCGGTGGAATGTGCTTGGGGAACGGCGGCTTGGCCAGGTGACCACCGGGGCAGTCGATGGTGCCGAGCAGAATCTGCAGCACGTGGAGTGCGCGACAGGTCTGGAAACCGTTGGAGTGGGCGGAGACACCACGCATGGCATGCATCGATACCGGACGACCGATGAACTGGGTCTGCTTGCGCCCGGCCCAATCGGTCCACTCCACATCCAGGGTAATAGTTTCCTTGAACGCGACGTGAGCCATCTCCAGCGCCAACCGCTCGATGGTTTCGGCACTGACGCCGCAGATCTTGGCGGCATTCTCAGGGGCGTATTGCTCGTCCAGGTACTTCTCTACCAGGATCGACATCACGGTACGTAACGGCGTGCCTTCCGGGGAGGTAAATTCACCAAACAGGGCTGGGGAAATATCGGGACGCTTGGCGTCAACAAAGGCTTCCTGCTGCAGATCCCAAACCTGGGTCTTACCCTCCTCACAGCGGTAAAAGAGACCGTCGCCCTGCTTGCCAGGGGTGTTGATGACCAGTTGCGGTGAGTTGGTATAGCGGATCAGGAACTCATCGTCCACCAGCTGATTTTTCACCAGCACATGCACCATCGACAGCGCCAACATGGCATCGGTGCCGGGGCGAATCGCAATCCACTCATCGGCCACCGCCTGGTAACCGGTACGCACCGGGTTGACCGAGACGAACTTGGCGCCGCGCTCTTTGATCTTCTTGATACCGAGTTTTAGCGGATTGGAGCTGTGGTCTTCGGCCACCCCCCACATCATAAAATACTTGGTGTTGTCCCAGTCGGGATCGCCGAACTCCCAGAACGCGTGACCCATGGTGTAGAGACCACCGGCGGCCATATTGACCGAGCAGAAACCGCCGTGGGCGGCCCAGTTGATGGTGCCGAACTGACTCGCCCACATCCCGGTCAGCGCCTGCATCTGATCACGGCCAGTAAAGTAGGCCAGCTTCTTGGGGTCGGTGGCGCGAATATGGGATAGGCGTTTTTCCAGCACTTCCAGTGCATCGTCCCAAGAGACCTCGATAAACTCGCCAGCGCCGCGCTCGGTACCGGGCTTGCGCATCAACGGCTTGCTCAGTTTGGCGGGCGAATTTTGCTTCATGATGCCGGCGTTACCCTTGGCGCAGAGCACTCCTTTGTTGATGGGGTGGTTGGGATTACCCTGGATAAAGCGGATCTCATTCCCCTCTACCGTCACCTTAATGCCGCAACGGCAGGCACACATGTAACAGGTGGTGAACTTGGTCTGCTGGTTATCGCGGTCTTCGAACTGCGGCAGCTCTTTGGCCAGATTTTGTATCGATTGATCGGCCTTTGTCGCTAAGGCGTCATTGAGGGGCAAGGCGGTCTTGAATGTATTCATGAATGTTACCAACTTGTCCGGAAACCTGTTCTGGCACAGCCAGAAACGCTCCTGTTGTTTTTATATAGGGTTAACACAGGGTCTAATCCTAGAGGTTGGGGCTCTGGATCCACAAAGGCCAACAGCTAGACATTTATAGGTCCAGCATTGGTTGAACACCCATGCGAGCTGATAAAATCAATCAGTTACGCGCCACTAGGCAAATTCCAGAGACGATGGACACTAGGAGGCTGACCGAGAATAGCGATCGTAGCGAGAGAGCTGTATTTTGAGTCAGATTTATCGTTCATTTGTGAAGATAAATCGGCAGGATAGTCGATTTACACAGCAATAGCTGCCCGTAGGGCAAGCTGCAGGGACGCCGCTTGTGAATAGTGGTTCTATTTGCCAAAAATGAGCGTTAAATCTGGCCGGAATACAGGTTTCGCAGTAGGTCAGTCTGTTCTCGGTCAGCCTCCTAGACATAATGAATTGACCTGCCCGACCTCGCAGCGTGGATTACGCTTAAGAGGTTAAGCCATCAAACGCAGAGCCATAATCGAGGTGGGCAGGCATGGATAATATTAGCAAATACATCGGGCTGGATACACACATGGCCACCATCGCAGTCGGGATTGCCGAGCTAGGACGGGGCAAGCCACTGTATTACGGTGAGATTAATAACTCTCCTGACGCCATCGCTACACTCATCAAGAAGCTGAGTCCAAACGGTGAAGTGCTGGCATTTTGTTACGAAGCGGGGCCTTGCGGGTATGGCATTCATCGGCAGATCACTCAAACAGGGCATCTGTGTGATGTGGTCGCGCCGTCATTGATTCCGACGCGCCCAGGTGATCGCGTCAAAACAGATCCGCGTGACGCTACATCACTGGCTCGTTTAAATCGCTCGGGCGAGCTAACACCCGTCTGGGTACCGGATAAAGAACAGGAGGCGATGCGTGATCTGACTCGAGCCCGAGAAGACATGAAGGCAATAGAGCGGCAGACTCGTCAACGCTTGCTGGCTTTCCTGTTACGTCATGGTCAGCGTTACGATACGGGAAAAAGTCGATGGACTAAGACCTTTTTTCATTGGTTGGAAACCATAAAATTCGATATTCCGGTTCAGCAAATCGTGTTTCAGGAGTATATCGATGCCGTTATACAAGCTCAGCGACGCGTGAAAGGTTTAGAGGACGAGATGAATAAGTCGCTGGTCGGCTGGAAATGGGAATCGGTAGTGACGGCGCTGATGAGCCTGAGGGGCGTGAAGTTAATTACGGTGATGGCTGAGATCGGCGACCTTACCCGGTTTGATTCACCGAGACAGCTGATGAAATTTTTGGGGCTCGTGCCCAGTGAGCACTCCAGTGGTGCCAAAACCCGGCGGGGTGGCATTACCAAAGCCGGCAACGGGCATGTTCGACGCGTACTGATTGAAGCGGGCTGGTGTTATCGCTTTAACGCACGCAAGACGGCACATATACAGCGACGCGCTAAAAAGGCCTCCGAGTCGGTACAGGCGATAGCTTGGAAAGCTCAGAAGCGATTGTGTGGTCGGTATCGGCATTTGCTGGAGAAAGGCAAGATTAAAGTCCAAGCTTGCACGGCGATTGCGCGCGAGCTGGTGGGGTTTATCTGGGCCATTGCCATGAATGTGTCAGGCCGCACATACGTAGCTGCTTGAAAGCGTTTCAGTCGCGTTGAACCGTAACGATTATTAGCAACGATGACGGAGGATAGCAGTGAGTATTAGCGTTAAGGCAGGAGTAGCCGGTCAGGAGAATCCTCGAGCCTCCTATGAGGCGGATTCTTTGGAATTCCGACCCTCGCCCCTAGAGAGAGGCAGCTCCACGACGAAGATAAGTCAGGCGGTTCCGACCCGCGCATATCAGATTGATCAACCGTCGTTTAATGCTGCGCCTGCTCTAACCCTAATGTTCACACGCTATAAAAAAATGATGCGCATTTGAATCCCAGCATAGACAGGTCAATACATATCAGGAGGCTGTCGGACTTGACCGGTCGTAGCGAGGGGAAGACCGATTTGAGACAGTTTTCGAACTCTTTTGAGGCTAATAGTGGTTCTATTAAACGAAAAAGAGGGTGATAAATGGCCAAAGTCGGCTTTCCCGTAGTAGATCAGCGTTAAGTCCGACAGCCTCCTAAAACTGGCGGGCTCATCTGGCCGCCCTCAGCACTGTTTAGGCATACATTCGCCAATGAAGACCTTTTCCAGTACCCAGGCTCTGCTTCGATCTCAACGGAGGCGGTTCAACCTGCGGCCAGGATTGCAGAAAACAGAGGGTTGAGGGCCACACAAAAACATAAGCAAAACTTATATAATCAAATATTTTTTAGAATATTTTTCTATTATGGATTTTGTTACGCTGAATCTATCAGCGGTCTGTGGTATCGACAGTTCAATTGTCACCTCAGCTTCAATTCCCGCCGCAGCAAGGTCTCAGCGCTAAGCTAAAACCGATAAAAATAAGAAACAGTCAGGTAGTTCACAATGGACAGAAGAAAAATTGACGTCGGCTTATCGGCATTTTTGACCACCGTTTCCGTGATCATCCTAACCAACGACAACCTCGTAGAAGGCGGCGCTGAAAGCGACCTGGGGTCAATGTTTTTGCCTCGTACCGTCGCGAGCCTGATCATCCTCTTTGCTGCAATCATCGCTATCCAGTCGCTCAGAAAACTAGCCCGAGGCACCAAGCCTGAGGATCAGGAGATCATCATCACGGACGGCTTCGGTGGCATTTTCATCTATATAGGGATCTTTATCGCCTATTGGCTCAGCGTGCCTTATATCGGTTTTCTGGTGGCAACCCCCTTTATCATGATCGCGGTCGCGATACTGCTCGGGGGTCGAAACTGGATTCCCATCATTGCGACCTCGGTTATCACCCCCGTACTGCTCTTTTACGGATCTAAAGAGTTTCTGCGGGTCTATCTGCCAACCTGGACTCTGTAAGGGGAGATCATCAGATGTTTGATAATATTATTAACGGTTTCTCCTCGATCCTGGCGGTGGGCCCGATTCTGGGCATTATTGCCGGCGTAGTCATCGGCATTACTTTTGGCGCCATCCCGGGCATTTCATGCATCATGGCGATCGCCATCATCCTGCCGATGACCTTTTATGTCGATCCGATCATCGGTATCACCATGCTGCTTGCCGTCT
>JBALTG010000131.1:0-12762 GCA_036964625.1 Motiliproteus sp. | reverse complement strand
CGATGATGAAGCTGGTCGAGGTTATTCGGGCGCTGCAGACCGATGATACGGTGTTTACTCAGGTCACTGAGTTGGCCAAGGCGCTGGGTAAAGTGCCGGTAGACGTCAACGATGCCCCTGGTTTTGTCGCCAACCGCATCCTGTTGCCGATGATTAACGAGGCGGTGTTTGCCCTGTACGAAGGCCTGGCCAGTGCCGAAGAGATCGATACCGTGATGAAGCTGGGGATGGGGCATCCCATGGGGCCTCTGGCACTGGCGGATCTGATCGGGTTGGATACCTGCCTGAGCATCATGGAGGTGCTGCACGATGGCTTCAGCGATTCCAAATACCGTCCCTGCCCGCTGCTCAAGCAGATGGTCGATGCCGGCTATCTGGGGCGTAAGTCCGGACGTGGTTTCTTTAGCTATTAATACGCGCTATTAAGAATTTTTACAGGGGTACTGTTCGATGAATAATCCGATTTCCGTTGATGCCAATGCGTTTGAAAATATTCTCCTCGAAGAGGTTAAAGGGGGTATTTTCCGGCTGACCATCAACCGCCCCAAGGTGTTGAACGCGCTCAATGCCGATACGCTTAATGAGATGAGCGCAGCCCTGTATGCCCTGTCGATCAATAACACCGCCCGGGTGCTGCTGATCACTGGCGCCGGTGCCAAAGCCTTTGTGGCCGGTGCCGATATCGAGCACATGAGCAAGCTGACCCCGCTCGAAGGTAAGGCCTTTGCCGAGCAGGGGATGCAGGTGTTCCGCCGCCTGGAGACGCTGAATATTCCGGTGATCGCGCTGGTCAACGGTTACGCCCTGGGTGGCGGCTGTGAACTGGCGATGAGCTGCGACTTTATCCTGGCTTCCGATAATGCCAAGTTTGGCCAGCCAGAGGTCAATCTGGGGGTCACCCCGGGCTTTGGGGGCACCCAGCGCCTGACGCGTCTGGTCGGTACCTCGATGGCGATGGAGTTGCTGGTAACCGGTCGCACCATCTCTGCCCCTGAGGCGCTGCAGCGCGGTCTGGTCAATCATGTGCATCCACAAGAACAGTTGTGGGATAAAGGCCTGGAGTTGGCAGAGATGATCGCAGCCAAGAGTCGTACTGCGATTCAGCTGACTAAAGAGCTGGTACAGCGGGGTCAGGATCTGGACCTGGACAACGCTTGTATCATGGAGAGTGATCTGTTCGGTCTGAGTTTCTCTACGCCGGACCGTGCAGAAGGGATGGCCGCGTTCCTGGAGGGCCGTAAGCCCAATTTCAGCTGATTAGCGTCGCCCGATAACGGCGTTAAGCAGTCACGCGCTGTGCTCCAGAGATCGGTGACTGCCGTGATCTGATCAAGACCCTCATCTGGCCCTGTATCTTTACAGAGTCAGATGAGGGTTTTTTTATGGATCGAGCTCTCAGCCATGGGCAGTTGGGCTATTGAGCTATTGGGGCATTGGATTTTCTGCGGGCTAACTGTCGGTTGGGAGTGCAGATGCAAATGCAATTGAATGAGAATAATTATCGTTTACATTCAGGTTGTTCTTCGCTAATATCCGCGTCGGTTGGCAGTAATACCTTATTGTTTAAGCTTTTTTGGCGATCACTTGAAATTATTGTGGCGATGCAACATTATTGCAACATTCTGATACTAGGATGCATTGCAGCGCGAGTTAAGGCGCCCTAGCAGTGGTTGTAGGTTTTGCTGCAGGGGCATTGACAGGTCACCCATTGGAGTTGTTTTGTGATCAGGGTAATCAGGACGGGACTTTTAATCAGCATCTTTTCGGTCGCTCTGATCGGTCAGACCCACGCGGCGATTAACCTGCGTTTGGCCGAGGGTATCGAGCTGCTGGCGATCAATGGACATGCGCCCTCGGAGGCCGTTAAGTCGGCCAATAAGCCACGCCTGACGCTTGACAATGGCGTCAACCAGTTGTTGCTGCGGTACGGCACCGAGATTCAGGTGGCAGGCAACGAACGCGAGTATGCACGCAGCGAAATCTTTGTGGTTCGGTTCGAGGCCAGCGACAGCCGCATTGTCCTGCAGGCCCCGTCGCTCAGAAGCCAACGCGATCTCAAGCGGTTTAATCGGGCCCCTGAATGGCGGCTGACAACGCGCGCTGGAGCGGTCGTGCCGGTGCAGATAGCACCGTTGAAGAAAGAGGGATTCCAGCTCAACCGGGATTACCTGGCCGAACTGGCCGAGTTTAATCGCGGCGCCTCTGTCGCAGCCTATACGCCTCAGGCTCAGGCGCGTGCTGCGGAGGCGCTTGATGCAGCTCCGCAGGCTATAAACGCCGACCGGAGTGAGTCGGAACGAGCGCTGGAGATGTTGACCTACTGGTATCAGAAGGCGGATCCGGATACCCGGCGTAAGTTCCAAGGTTGGCTGGATCGATCCGGCCTACGCCCCCCTAATAATAATTAAAACAATAGCGAAATAACGCTTTGTACGACATTGATGCGCCTCTCATGCCGAGGTGCAGGGATTACTTTGTATTTAATTTAACGGTATTTAACTTAACGGTTTTTAAAACCATTACGACCCTTGGAGAAGTAAACATGAAAAAACTGATTCTGGCCTCCGCTATTGCTGCAATCACCGCAGGTTCCGCTCAAGCTGCAACCGTTTACGAAGGCAAAGGCCTGACCTATAAGGTCAAGGGCGACTTTCAGGTGCAGCTGCGTAAGGATCTTGGCGATAATCAGCATCTTGACGTCGAGTTCGATGACCTGGAAATCAAGAACAGCATCGAATATGCCTTTGGCGAGAATCTGACCGCCTTTGGTCAGCTGGACTTTGGCTTCAAGAATGCGGCTGAAGATAAGCAGGCTGGAGGCGAGCAAGTCGGCAGCAATCTGGAAGAGGCCTACCTGGGTCTGGATTTCGGTATGGTGCGGGTCGCTGTGGGTAAGATGGATTTCGCATCCGACGAGTTTGGTGTTGATGCGGCTTACGAGAACAAGAATAATGAAGACCGTTTTGATGCCCAGGGTACCTCAGGCGATGACGTGATCCGCGTCGATGCGCAGGTTGGCAACCTTGACCTGGTTGCGTCTTACGAGCTCGAAGCCAAAGGTGAAGACAGTGCCAACGGCAAGTCCTTAGATCTGTATGTCGGCACCGAGATCGCCGGTGTTGAGTTGGGCGCTGCCTATCAGACCCGTACTGCTGAAACAGTTGGTGCTAAGTCTGAGAAAACCTGGGGTCTGTCGGCTGCATTTGACGCCGGTGTTGCCAAGATCGGCGCGGATTACAGCACCTCCGACCTGAACGGTAACGACAAGGATCAGCTTAACCTGGTTGCCATCGTCCCGGTTACCGCAACGACTAAAGTTGCACTGGGAATGGCTATGCTTGATGGCGATCTTGCGGCGGATGACGTGAACGAGTGGTACGCCAACGTCACGTACAAGGTTGCGTCCCAGAAAAAGATCAGCGTGTTCGCCGAGATTGCCGATACCGACGAAAACGACGTTGACCTGGGTTACCTGGTAGGTATGCGCCTCCGGTTCTGATCTTGGCCGATCTTCGCCGATCTTAACTGATCTTCCAAGGGTTTTTGCGAGCGGGTGCCCACCCCTTCAGGGGCCCCGTTAGCAGAATCAAAAGCTGGCATTCGTGCCAGCTTTTTTTTTGTTTTTAACCCAGCGGGTTAATAGCTGACGGTAAATACCTTACCGTTATTCAGCGGACCGCTGGTGCAGGGTTTGCCTGCGCTTCGCGAACCCGGTGGGTCGCTATGGTTAAGGTTGGAGTACGTATTTGAGGGTCTCAACCACCTGTTCGGTCGTTTGCGCCCAAGCCAACGCAGCTGCGTCAACCTCTTTGAGGGGGTGGATAAGCTCTTCCGAGTGCAGCGTAATATAAGGTTTGCCAACAGCCGCGCAGTATCCGGCATCAAACGCCGCATTCCACTGTTTGTACTTTTCACCAAATCGGATCACGACCAGGTCGGCCTTTTCAATCTGGCCTTTAGTGCGAATCAGGTTGACCTTCGCCGACTGGTGGTCTCTCCAGAAATTAGCAGGCTGGTGGCCCAGATGGTCGCCAGCGGCATCGCTGGCATCGTGGTCGGTCACGGCAGACAAAATCTCAATATCCAGCCCCAAGGCTTCGGCACCCTGTTTTATCTCGTTTCTCCACGCGCTGTGGATCTCTCCGGAAAGATAGACTCTGTAGCTCATGTCGGTACTCCTGATCGTGGTTGAAAAATTTTTACGGGTTGTCGGTTCCAGTTTGGCGAGTTGAAACACGCGAAGCAACTCTCAGCTGGAACTCTCAGCTTGAACTCTCACCGTAACTCCTAGTTGCCATTGTCATCGCATCGTTGATAGAGCGGGTGCTTGTGTGTGGTCGGGGGCAACTTGCCCACTTTCGTCGAGGGTGAAGTAGTTGAGGGTGACGGGGTTGGCGTTATCGGTCTAAGCTCATGGACACCGCCGCAGGATTTTACCTGTGTCCAGGCGGCTATCGACTATTTTCTACAGACGCAACAGCAGGGTGCCGGGTAACCACACTCTCAAACAGGAGCATCGCCATGACTGATAGCAGGCCCCCTAGCAAGGCGGAATTAGCGCAGTTGTTCTGCCGCTTTATCGATCCGGATGCTGTGATTTCCGATCAAGAAACGCAGAAGCCTTACGAGTGCGACGCTCTGTCGATGTATTGCGAGATGCCGATGCTGGTGGTGCTGCCCGAAACTGTCGAGCAGGTGCAGGAGCTGATGAAAATCTGCCATCACTACCAAGTTCCGGTGGTCGCCCGGGGAGCAGGCACCGGGCTGTGCGCCGGTGCGATGCCTAACCCTGACGGGGTGGTGCTGTCATTGGCCAAGTTCACGCAGATATTGGCGATCGATCCGCAGGCACGCACGGCGCGGCTGCAGCCGGGCGTGCGCAACCTGGCAATCAGCGAGGCGGTTGCAGAGCATGGCCTCTATTACGGGCCGGACCCCTCATCCCAGATCGCCTGCACCATCGGCGGCAATGTGGCGGAGAACTCCGGTGGCGTTCATTGCCTGAAGTATGGCCTGACCGTGCACAACATCCTCAAACTGGAGATGATCAGCGTCACCGGTGAAAAGGTGGTGATCGGCAGCGAAGGGCTGGATAGCTGTGGCATGGACCTGCTAGCGCTGCTGACTGGATCTGAGGGGCTGTTGGGGGTGGTAACCGAGATAACAGTCAAATTGCTGCCGTCGCCGGAGCGCGCGCGGGTGGTGATGGCCGCTTTTGATAATGTGAAACAGGCAGGCGACTCGGTGGGTGGGATCATTGCACGTGGCATCATCCCGGCAGGGTTGGAGATGATGGACAGCACGGCGATCAGTGCTGCAGAAGATTTTGCACAAGCGGGCTACCCTAAGGATGCCAAGGCGTTGCTGCTGTGCGAGGTGGATGGCACCGAGGAGGAGGTACAGGAACATATTGAGCGGGTTGAACGTGTATTTGCTGAATACGGCGCCACCTCGGTCCGCACCTCTCAGAGCGAAGCGGAGCGGGCGTTGCTGTGGAAGGGGCGCAAGTCCGCCTTTCCTGCCGTGGGGCGAATCTCTCCCGATTATTACTGCATGGACGGCACTATACCGCGCGGTCAATTGGCCTACGTATTGACCGAGATGGAGAAGATGTCAGATCACTACGGGTTACGGGTGGCGAACGTGTTTCATGCCGGTGATGGCAACCTGCATCCACTGATTTTGTTCGATGCCAACGTCCCCGGCGAGTTTGAAAAGACCGAAGCGTTCGGTGCCCAGATTTTGCAGCTTTGCGTCAAGGTCGGTGGCTGTATCACCGGCGAACATGGGGTCGGCATAGAGAAAATCCGCCAGATGCCGGTGCAGTTTAACCCGCAGGAGTTACAGCAGTTTCATGCGCTTAAGGCGGCCTTCGACCCGGTAGGGACCCTCAACCCCGGTAAGGGAATCCCAACGCTAAAAAACTGCCAGGAGTATCGCTCTATCGACACCGCGCCAGAACCTGGGGTTCAACCTCAACCGATGGGAGTCAACTGAGATGGCTGATATAAGCAGGTTGCTGCTGGATCAGGTTAACAGTGCCCGCCATGAGGGTTCCCAGTTGAATATCGTCGGCGGTGGCAGCAAAGCGTTTATGGGGCGGGATGTCAGCGGATCATCCATTAATGTTGGCGATCATAGCGGAATTGTCAGTTATCAGCCGGTGGAGCTGGTACTGACCGCCCGAGCGGGAACGCCCCTGAGTGATATCGAAGCGGTGCTGGACGAACAGGATCAAATGTTGGCATTCGAACCCCCGAACTATAACAATCGTTCTACCCTTGGCGGCACGTTGGCCTGTCATTTATCCGGGCCCGCGCGTCCCTGGTGTGGCTCGGTACGCGACCATGTTTTGGGGATCCGTCTGATCAATGGCAAGGGCGAGCACCTACGCTTTGGTGGCCAGGTGATGAAGAATGTCGCGGGCTACGACGTATCCCGACTGCAAGCCGGCGCCATGGGAACCCTGGGTCTGATTACCGAGGTCAGTCTCAAGGTGTTGCCCAAGCCCGCTTACAGCCTGACGTTGGTGGAAGAGATGGGGCCTGATAAAGCGATTCGGGTCATGAATGAACGGGCCGGTGAGCCGAAACCGCTGTCTGCCGCCTGCTGGCTGGCGGGCCGTCTCTATCTGCGGTTGTCCGGGGCACGTTCCGCGGTTGAAGCGACCGCGCAGCAATGGTCCGGAGAGCCGCTGGATGAGGCCGCCGCGTTTTGGCGTGAGCTGCGTGATCAGCAGCTTGATTTCTTTGCCGGTGATGAACCCTTGTGGCGCTTCTCCGTCAACCCCACCGCGACGCAACCGGACATTGGCGGCGATTGGCTGCTGGACTGGGGTGGCGCACAGCGTTGGCTGCGCGCCAAGGGTGAGCTGGAAGCGATGGAGCTCCTGGCAGCTGAGGCCGGTGGCCAGGTCAGCCTGTTTCGGGGTGGCGATCGATGCGCAGAGGTGTTTCATCGCCCGCCGCAGGCGCTGGTGGGTCTCCAGCAACGCATCAAAACAGCCTTCGATCCGGACGTTGTTTTCAATCCCGGCCGTCTCTATAGCTGGATGTAACAGGGAGCTGTTCGATGCAAACAAATCTAGTCCAACAGTATCAACAGCGGCCGCAGGGGCGTGAAGCCGAAGCGATTCTGAGGAGTTGCGTGCATTGCGGGTTTTGTACCGCGACCTGTCCCACCTATCTGGAACTCGGCGATGAGCGTGATGGCCCGCGGGGGCGGATCTATCTGATCAAGCAGCTGCTGGAAGGCGGTGAGGTCACCGAGAAAACACGTAAGCATCTGGATCGCTGTCTTACCTGTCGTAGTTGTGAGACTACCTGTCCCTCTGGGGTTAAATATGGCCGGTTGATCGATATCGGCCGGGGCCTGGTCGAGGAGCAGCTGCCGCGCGCGATTCAACAGCGAGCGCTGCGTTGGGGGCTACGTCAAGTGCTGCCTTACCGCCATCGATTCGGACCGCTGCTGCGGCTGGGTCAGCTATGTCGGCCGTTGTTGCCGGTTACACTAAAGAAAAAAATGCCGCCCAAACGGGTCGCATCCCCCTGGCCCGCATCCCGCCAGCAACGGCTGATGCTGGTCTTGGCGGGGTGTGCCCAGCCATCCGCGACCCCTAATACCAACGCTGCCGCGGCGCGGGTATTAGATCGGCTCGGTGTCACCCTGGTCGAAGCGCCAAAAGCGGGTTGTTGCGGGGCGATCAGCCATCACCTGTCGGCCCATGACGAGGGGCTGGGCTTTATGCGCAGGAATATTGATGCCTGGTGGCCAGCGATCGAGGCCGGTGCCGAAGCGATCGTTATCACGGCGTCGGGATGCGGTGCGATGGTTCAGGAGTATGGACATCTGCTCAAAGACGACCCCCGGTATGCCAGCAAAGCGCAGCGGGTCAGCGCGCTGGCCCAGGATCTGGGGCAGGTGTTGCTGCAGGAAGACCTATCGAGGTTAAATCTGAAACAAACGTCTGGAAAAGTCGCCTTTCACTGCCCCTGTACGCTGCAACATGCGCTCAAACAGAGCGGCGTTGTCGAGCAGATTCTGCAGAACGCGGGGATCGAACTGGCCGCCACTCGGGACCCGCACCTGTGCTGCGGCTCGGCGGGTACCTACTCGATTCTGCAGCCCGAGTTGAGTCAGACGCTGCTGGCTAATAAGCTTCAGGCTCTGACCATCGACCAGCCCGACCGAATCGTCACGGCCAATATCGGTTGCCAGCTGCATCTGGAGACCCGGTCCGAGGTGCCGGTCCAACACTGGATCGAGCTGCTGGATCCCTAGCAGGCGGGCTTTTTCTGAACGCTCAATCCGCCCCTCTGCTAGGCAGTTTGAGTCCGTAACCGCAGCACCGGGCGCTCATCGATGACGATATGAACCAGTGCGGTGAGTAGCGCGAGTCCTGCCGCAGACCACCAGACCAGGGTGTAGGCACCGGTTTGGTCATACAGGTAACCGCCCAGCCAGACCCCCAGAAAAGAGCCCAGCTGATGGTTAAGAAACACGATGCCATAGAGGGTGCCCATGTGTCTGAGGCCGAACATCTGCGCGACCAGTCCGGATGTGGGCGGTACCGTGGCTAGCCATAAGAAACCGGTCACAATCGAAAACAGATAGACCGAGGTGGTGCTCATGGGGGCGAGCATAAACAGCGTTATCGCAGCTGCGCGCAGGGTATAAATGATTCCCAGCAGGTTTTTCTTCGAGTGCTTGCCCGACCATGAGCCAAACAGCAGGCAGCCGAAAATATTGAACAGCCCGATCAGCGACAGGCTGGTGACCGCCACGTTGGCGTCAAAGCCCTGATCGGCTAAAAAAGCCGGCATGTGTACGGTGATGAACGCCAGCTGGAAGCCACAGACAAAAAAGCCCGCGATCAGCAGCCAGTAGTGCATATGGCCACTGGCCTCTTTGAGGGCTTCGGCCAGGCTCTGGGATGCGTGGGTAGCGTTGGCTGCTGCCGCATGAGCGCCATCATTGCGAAACGGTGCTGCCAGCAACAGCATGCCCAGGGCGCCACCGGCCAGAATGATGAGCGCCGTTTGCCAGCCGTAACTGGCGATAAACTCCTGCGCAATCGGGATCACCAGCAACTGCCCGGCAGAGCCCGCCGCCGTGCCCAGGCCCAGCGCAAAGGCGCGCTTCTCAGGGGCTACCATCCGCGCCAGCGCGGGTAGCACCACGCCAAAGCCGGTCCCGGCAATCGCCATTCCGATTAAGATACCGCTGCCCAGGTGTAAGCCCAAAAAGGACTCGGCAGTTGCGGTCACATACAGGCCGAGGGCGTATAACAGTGTACCGCCAACCAATACCCTGGCGGTGCCGAAGCGATCGGCGATGGCGCCAGCAACCGGTTGGAACAGGCCCCAGCACAGGTTCTGCAGCGCCAGCGAGAAGGCGAACACTTCGCGGCCATAACCGAACTGAGTCGATATGGGGGCCATAAAGAATCCCATCGACGAGCGGATCCCGAAGTTTATCGCCAGCAGTACGCAGGCAAAGGCTACGAACAGGCTAAGGAGTTTTACCGGAGTTGTCATAAATCGTTTCCAGCACAGTCTGTGCGTTACTTGGGTTAGGCGGTTAGGCGGTTAGGCGGTTAGGCGGTTGATCGGGCGCGATGGGCTCGAAAATAGCCGCTAGCCTGATTCATGAGGTTATGTCGGAAAAGAGATCAGGACACCGATTTAGAGCGGGCATTTTAAAGCAGAAGTGAGTCTGATAGGTAGCGCCTGGACGCATCAATCAACACAAATATGGCGCCGGGCGGTCCTGGTACTATTCAGGACGCTGACGGGGTTTGCGGGGTAGATTAGTGTTAAGCCCGACAACCCTCTGAGATCAGGGGCCGGGCTACTCAACCAAGGTCAGGATGCGAAGGCGGCTCTGCCCGAGTCGAAGGCTTTCTTGTTCAGCGCCACCAGGGCTTCACCTTTGCGCTGAAAGCGCTTTAGCAACTGCTCCAGCAGCGCTTCGGCCGGAAACGGTAGCTGATCGGCGATGGCGCCGAGCATGATGCTGTTGATCAGGCGCCGGTCACCCAGTTCGATGGCAGCGGTGCCGGCATCGTAGGCGGAGAGCTGGGTGCCTTGGGCTCGGATATCAGCGATCGGATCATCGGGATAGTCGAACAGGCCGCAGTTAACTACCGGTGGCGTCTGACGGTAGGTGTTGACCATCGCCACCCCGCCAGGTTTGAGATGCGCATGCC
This sequence comes from Motiliproteus sp., assembly GCA_036964625.1. Lineage (GTDB taxonomy): Bacteria > Pseudomonadota > Gammaproteobacteria > Pseudomonadales > Balneatricaceae > Motiliproteus. Next base: position 2,555 of record JBALTG010000131.1, on the reverse strand, counting down.
AACGCAATGCTTCGGCCGGTTCGAACGCCAGCAGGATATCGGCGTCTCCCGGTGCAATAGCCGGGGATAGCACCTTAGCACCGAAACGCACGTGCGAGGTGACTACACCGCCCCGCTGGGCCATGCCCGCCACCTCGGTTTTTTTGACGTCAAATCCCAGCGCCATAGCGGTTTCGGCGAGTACCTCGGCGGCCGTCATCACCCCCTGTCCGCCGATGCCTGCAACCAGAATGTTGGTGACCTGTGACGCATTCATACGGACTCCTCGAAGACGGGTTGGGTTTTAAGGGTTGCAGGGTTGGAGCTAGGGTTGGAGTTAGGGTTTGAACTAGGGTTGGAGCTAGGGTTTGAACTACAGCTGCCAGAACAGTCACCCGCGCTGACAAAGGGTACGATCGCATTCGGCGAGCAGACTTCGGTGCAGAGGTTGCAGCCGGTACAGGCGCCGCTATCGATGTTGACGAAAGCCAGTTCGCGCTCCTTGCCATGCTTGAGTGTGGTTTCGCGGCGTGAAATCAGAATCGCCGGACAGCCGATATCCAGGCAGTTGCCGCAGCCGGTGCAGTCGTCGTCTTCGACCTGTAGGGGCTGGCGCTTGATGTAACGGTCGGTGAGGACGCAGGGCTGGTTGGTGATAATGACCGATGGCTCATTGATCTTGGTCTCTTCGCGCAGGGTCTTGAACAGGGTGGGCAGCTCGTAGGGATCCTGGACATGGATCCGTTCCGGCTTGACCCCCAGAGCTTCGACCAGCTTGGGGAAGTCAACGCGAATGGTCTCCTCACCGTGCAGATTCTTGCCGGTGGAGGGGCCCTCCTGGCCACCGGTCATGCCGACGGCGCGGTTGTCCAGCAGCAGGATGGTGACATTGCCGCCGTTATAGGTGATATCCAGCAGCCCCTGCATCCCCATATGGAGGAAGGTGGAGTCGCCGATCACGCCGATGATGCGTTTGTTCTCTTCACCGGGGGCGCGGCCTTTATCCAGTCCCAGTGCAACGCCCATCGACGCGCCCATGCTGATGCAGGTATCCAGTGCGTTCCAGGGGTGTCCGGCCCCCAGCGTATAGCAACCGATATCGCCAGCGATGTAGGTGTTTTTGATCTTCGACAGGCAGTAATAAACGGCCAGATGCGGACAGGCGATGCACATGGTCGGCGGGCGCGGAAAGAGGCTGGCGGTCGGTATCGGCTTGGGCTCGTCAAAGGGGTTTTCGCCGCGCTGCCAGCGGCCGATCGCCTTGCGCAGGACTTCGGGTGACAGTTCGCCGATACTGGGAAGTATCTCTTTACCCAGTAGTTCGATCCTGGTGGCCTTGAGTTCGGTTTCCAGTAGCGGCTCGGTCTCCTCGACCATGATCAGGGTCTCAACCTGTTCGGCGAGCTGGCGCACCAGTTCTACCGGCGCGGGATGGCTCAGCCCCAGCTTGACCACGCAGGCGTCGGGGAATGCCTCTTTGACATGCATGTAGGCCGGTCCGCTGGTGACGAAGCCCAGGCTCTTGTCGCTACCGAGATGGAGCTGGTTGAGAGGGCTCTGCTCGCTGTACTGGCGCAGATCCTTGTCGCGCTGGTGCATCAGCGGAATTCGATTCTTGGCGTGTCCGGGGACCATGACATAGCGTTGCGGATCTTTCTTAAAACCTGCCACGGCGGGCGCTACGGTGGCTGGCTGGGTTTCGATGGCGCATTTAACGTGGCAGATGCGGGTGGTCAGGCGCAGGATGACCGGTACTTCGAACTGTTCCGACAGCTCGAACGCCAGACGCGTAAACGTGTAGGCCTCCTGGGCATCGCTGGGCTCGAGTACCGGCAGGTGGGCAAAGCGGCCCCAGTAGCGCGAATCCTGCTCATTCTGAGACGAGGACATGCCGACGTCATCGGCAACGGCAATCACCAAACCGCCTACGGCACCAATCAGCGCCTGGGTCATCAGGGCATCGGAGGCAACATTGAGGCCGACGTGCTTCATCGCACAGAGGGCGCGGCTACCCGCCAGAGATGCGCCGATGGCGACCTCCAGGGACACCTTTTCATTGACCGACCACTCGGAGTACAGCTCCGGGTAGCGGCCCACATATTCGAGAATTTCAGTTGCAGGCGTGCCCGGATAGGCGGTCGCTACCCGGACTCCTGCATCACGGGCACCGAGTGCGACCGCTTCGTTGCCGGAGACAAACTGACGCGGGGACGCTACTGCGGAGGTGTGGATCGGCGCGGTGATGGAGTTCATTAGGGTACCTGTATTTCAGACTCTATTATCTCAGCCACTATTTTTCCCACTGGCGCTGTGGCCAGGGCATGGGGTTGGCTAATGGAATCTAGCAGCGAGTATTAATGACTCTGTTGAATAAACTTGACGTTAACGCTAACTAGAGATTAGGATTTTATCAGCGTCGGGGTTGTTGCGCAGTAGTTATTTGGGATAACGCGTTTAAGGGCCTTCCTGATTACCCATGATCTTCAGCCATCACAGCGCCAAGCGATGCGCCTGCTTCTTTTGTGGGTCGGGTTTCAACCCGACGCATGCAGCATCTTGGTCTGAAAAAAGACCAA
>JBALTG010000130.1:0-13011 GCA_036964625.1 Motiliproteus sp. | reverse complement strand
TTAGGCCCCCCAGTTTCCCGGGCGTGCTTCAAACCGACCATCAACCACCGGGGCTGCTGAGAATAATCGGCTGCCGTCATTTAGGCCCCCCAGTTTCCCGGGCGTGCTTCAAACCGACCATCAACCACCGGGGCTGCTGAGAATAATCGGCTGCCGTTTAGGTCCCCAGTTTCCCGGGCGTGCTTCAAACCGACCGGGAATGGGGTGCAGGCAGTATTGGCAGCATCCCTCGGCTGTCAGGTGCCAGCGCCCGAGCTGGTACCAATCGCGTTCGATCAGTAGCTCCCCACACCGGGGGCAGAAGGTGCTGTCGCCTTCGGGGTCATGGACATTGCCGGTATAGACGTAATGCAGGCCCGCAGCCAGACCGATGTTGCGGGCGCGGGTCAGGGTGGCTGGCGGAGTCGGGGGATGGCTGCGCATCTTCCAGTCAGGGTGAAATGCGCTGAAATGCAGCGGCACATCGGGGCCAAGATGCTGGGCGATCCAGAGGCTGAGCGCTTCGAGTTCAGGGTCAGAGTCATTCTCGCCAGGGATCAGCAGCGTGGTGATCTCCAGCCAGGCTGCGGTGTCATGGTGAATGTATTCCAGGGTGTCGAGTACCGTATGCAGGTCGCCGCCGCAGATCTTGCGGTAAAATCCTTCGCTGAAAGCCTTGAGATCGATATTTACGGCATCCAGGGCAGAAAATAGCTGGCGGCGCGGTTCTGGGCAGATATAACCCGCGCTGACGGCCACCGAGTGGATGCCGCGCTCGCGACAGGCCTGGGCGACATCCAGTGCATACTCCAGAAAGATCACCGGATCGTTATAGGTAAAGGCGACCGAGCGACAGCCGTGGGCCAGAGCCGCCTCGACCAGAGCCTCGGGGGTCGCCTGGTCGGCCAGGGTATCCATCTGGCGTGACTTGCTCATATCCCAGTTCTGGCAGAACTTGCAGGCCAGGTTGCAGCCAGCCGTTCCAAATGAGAGCACAGGGGTGCCGGGCAGGAAATGGTTGAGGGGTTTTTTCTCGATCGGGTCGATGCAGAAACCGCTCGAACGGCCCCAGCTATAGAGCATCACCTGTTGCTGTTCGCAGCCGCGGACAAAACACAGGCCGCGCTGCCCGTCATGGAGTTTGCAGGCGCGCGGGCAGACGTCGCATTGAATCCGGCCATCATCGAGGCGGTGCCAGTAACGGGTGGGCAGCGGCGTGCCGGGTGTCGGGGTGGATGCCGGGGTGGATCGGTTGTCAGTAACCATCGCAATGCTCCGCTTAGGGTTACTTAGAGTATAGATGGCATCGATGTGACCTACAGGGCTGGCCAGCATGATGCGAGTGACACCGACATTGCCCGTACGGCTATAGGTGTAGATGTCATGCCTGGTGATCCGGTGCATGTTGGAGGCGGCCTGATCGACTTGCCTTGTTTGATGCTAGCAGTCTGTCGGACTTAACGCTGATCTACTCGGCAACCGCTCCTGCGTTGCTCTACCTCCTGCATCCATGCAGTCGTTCGAGAAAGCCGACTTTGGCCATTTTTTACTCTATTTTTCGTTAAATAGAACCACTATTAGCCTCAAAATAGTTCAAAAACTGTCTCAAATCGGTCTTCCCCTCGCAACGACCGGTCAAGTCCGACAGGCTGCTATCCGGGTGTTAAGCCAAAAAAATACTATTCTGGATAAATATATCGCATTTGTTTGGGCCTCATCCTACGCGGATCGATTGGCTATACACGCGCTGGCGTCTGTCGGGCTTTATCGATCAGGAGCCTGTCGGGTTACGTCCGATCAGGCAAGCGGTATGCATCAACGTATTGAACTAAAACAGGAGGGTTAGGGAGATGGCTATTCGATCAGCGGCTGTCGCCGGTATTTTTTATTCACGGATTCGTCAAGAGCTGCAGCAGCAGGTTGATAGCTACTTAGCAGGTAATACTACCCGCGGTTATACCCCGCAGGCTCTGGTGGTACCGCACGCAGGCTACAAGTATTCTGCGGCTATCGCAGCCAATGCTTATCAGTTGCTTAAGCCGTATGCGCAGCGCATTAAACGCGTGGTTTTGCTAGGACCTGCGCATCGTGTGGTTTTGGATGGTCTGGCGCTGCCTGAATCCGAGCGCTTTGCGACCCCTCTGGGGGAGATCAGTATTGATGCCGAGCTGGCATCGAGGATCAGCGACTTGCCACAGGTGCAGTATTCAGAGCAGGCGCATGCTCAGGAGCATTGCCTGGAAGTACAGCTGCCTTTTCTGCAGCGCTTAATCCCCCAGTTTACGCTCCTGCCTCTGGTGGTGGGACGCTGTTCAGCTCAGGATGTCGTTGAGGTGCTGGAGCGGGTCTGGGGTGAGGATGACACCCTGGTGGTATTCAGTTCAGATCTAAGCCATTACCTGAGTTATGCCCAGGCCAGACAAACCGATAACCAGACCTGCGAGCAGCTATGCGGGCTCCAGGGGCCACTCCAGGGAGACCAGGCGTGCGGCAGTTACGCGCTTAATGGTTTGATCGCGTTGGCGCGCAAACGCGGTTTACATATCGAGTTACTGGACCTGCGCAGCTCTGGGGATACCGCTGGCGACAAGTACAGGGTGGTCGGTTATGGTGCCTTCGCCGTCTACTAAAGGTGCAACAGCGGTGCCTGCTGATGGGGTTTCAGCACCGTCTACTGATGGAGCTTCAGCACCGTCTACTGATGGGGTTTCAGCGCCATCTACTGATGGGGTTTCAGCACCGTCTACTGATGGGGTTTCAGCGCCGGCTACTGAGGTGGTAACAGCTGTCCCTACTGATGGAGGTTCAGCGCTGGCTACTGAGGTGGTAACAGCTGTCCCTGCTGATGGGGTTTCAGCGCCGTTTACCAAGGGTGCAACAGCGGTGTCTGCTGATGGGGTTTCAGCACCGTTTACTAAGGGTGCGACAGCGGTGCCTGCTGAGGTCCAGCGTCAGCTGTTGCAGATTGCCCGCGCAGCGATCACTCGGCAGCTCGAGCCGTATCTTCCTGGCCCGGACGTCCAGCCCTTGGTGGCGGATTGGAATCAGCCTGCGGCCTGTTTTGTGACCCTGCATGAGGCTGATACGCATCGCTTGCGGGGCTGTATCGGTACCTTGGAGGCGGATCTGCCGCTGCCGCAGGCGGTCGCTTATTTTGCACAGCAGGCCGCATTTCACGATCCTCGCTTTACGCCTTTAGCGCTTGCTGAATTGGCCGCCACCGAGATCGAGATCTCGGTATTATCGCCATTAAATGCACTGCGCGTTGAATCTGAAGCTGAACTGCTGCAGCGGCTGAGCCTCGGCGTCGATGGGCTCTGGTTACAGGCCGGTGTCCACCGGGCGACATTCTTGCCCCAGGTATGGCAGCAGCTGCCCGAGCCGCAGCAGTTTGTGGCGCAGCTGAAGCACAAAGCGTGTCTTAGCCCGGATAGTTGGGGTCAGGATTTTCGCTGGTGGCGCTTCAGTGTCCTGTGCTTTTCTGACTCCGGCCTGACTTCTGTGCACTAAACCCGGCGCCCTGAATAATAATTACCGCAGAGGGCGGCACCGACTCAAGCGCCCGCAGCAGGGGCTGTTAGGGCCCGACATATGCAGCACCGATGTCAGAATAAATCCCAACCCACGCATGAATATCGAATTTTGTAGGTCGCTGCATCCCGACATAGGCAGCCGCCTGGTGACATTGTCGGAATGAATTCCGACCCACAACAGCGTACCTTGTCGGGTTTCAACCCGACATATGCAGCAACTGAAATCAGTACGAAAGCGGGTCTAGTTCGTACGTCAGTGGGCGGGCCTAGCTGCCGGTTAGGCGTTTTTTGACTGCTTCAAACTCGAACCCAACAAGCACACGCACCATCACTAAACATTCAAACCGAGTACGCACCATCCAAGTGCTTTTCTATACTGCGCAGCAGCATCCAAGCACATTTCCTGCCCGACAAAACAACATAACCTATTTACCATCATAGCCTTGAATGACAAAAATCAACATGGCACACATCCTGCTAAATCAACATAACGAGGACTGATCGACAGACCTATATAAAGAAATAAACAGTGCGGAGTGATGCATGAATAAACCAGCAGCCATGAGCAGCCAGACAGGCACAACCCCGCTAACCGTGATCGTTGTCGGTAACGGCATGGTGGGGCATCAGTTTATTGAAAGCCTGCTCGCGAGCAACTGCAGCGCGAAGTACCAGATCATCACCTTCAGTGAAGAGCCCCGAGTCGCCTACGACCGGATGCACCTGACCGATTTCTTCAAGACCCGCAGCGCCGAACCCCTGGCCATGACCACCTTGGAAACCTACCAAAGCCAGGGCGTCACTGTGCATCTGGACGACAAGGTGGTCGCCATCGACACCGCGGCCAAGACGGTGACCTCGGCCCGGGGCGAGATTCTGAGTTACGACAAGCTGGTGCTGGCCACTGGCTCCTTCCCGTTCGTGCCGCCGATTGAGGGCAACGAGCGTAAAAATTGCTTCGTCTATCGCACCATCGAAGATCTGCAGATGATCACCGCGGCGGCCGAGGGCGGCGCCAAGATCGGCACCGTGGTCGGCGGCGGTCTGCTGGGGCTGGAAGCGGCCAAGGCGATCAAGGATCTGGGGCTGGAAGCGCACGTGGTGGAGTTCGCGCCGCGACTGATGGCGGTACAGGTGGACGAGGGCGGCGGCAAGCTGCTCAAGGATAAGATCGCCGATCTGGGCGTGGGTGTGCATCTGAACAAGGCCACCAGCCGCATCGTCGCCGGTGAAAGCTGCACCCACCGGATGGAGTTCGCCGACGGCGAATCCCTGGAAACCGATCTGGTGATCTTCTCCGCCGGCATCCGTCCGCAGGACGAACTGGCCCGCAGCAGCGGTTTGACGATCGGTGAGCGCGGCGGCATTGTCATCAATAACGAGTGTCAGACCAACGACCCGGATATCTACGCCATCGGCGAATGTGCCCTCTGGTGCGGCCGGATCTTCGGCCTGGTCGCACCCGGCTACGCCATGGCCAAGGTGGCCGCCAGCCATGTTGCCGGGGGTGAACAGTGCCTAACCTTTGACGGTGCTGACATGAGCACCAAGCTCAAGCTAATGGGCGTCGATGTCGCCTCGATCGGCGATGCCCAGGGTGTGACTCCCGGCGCGCAGAGCTACACCTATTACAACCAACCCGCAGAGGTGTACAAGAAGATCGTCGTCAGCGCCGACAACAAGCTGCTGCTCGGCGCAGTACTGGTGGGAGATGCCGAGGATTACGGCACCCTGCTGCAATATATGCTCAACCAGATCACCCTGCCGGAATTCCCCGAAGCGCTGATCCTGCCGAGTCGTAACGACGACGGCCAGACCGGCCTCGGCGTGGCGGCACTGCCGGAAACCGCACAAATTTGCTCCTGCCATGACGTCTCCAAAGGCGATATCCGCGCCGCCGTCGGCGCCGGTTGCTGTTCGGTGGGCGATGTCAAAGGCCACACCCAGGCCGGTACCGGCTGTGGTGGCTGTGTGCCGCTGCTCAGCAATCTGATCAACCACGAACTGGAAGCACTGGGGGTCGAGGTCAGCACAGACCTGTGCGAGCATTTCCCCTACAGCCGTCAGGAGCTCTACCACCTGGTACGGGTCGAGAAGATTCAAAGCTTCGACGCGTTGCTGGACCAACACGGTAACGGCCACGGCTGCGAAATCTGCAAACCGGCGGCGGCCAACATCCTCGCCAGCTGCTGGAACGATTACGTGCTGGACGACAAGCATATCGGCCTGCAGGACACCAACGACATCTATCTGGGCAACATGCAGAAAGATGGCACCTACTCGGTGGTACCGCGCATCGCTGGCGGCGAGATCACCCCGGACAAACTGATCGTGCTCGGCCAGGTCGCCAAGGAGTACGGCCTCTACACCAAGATCACCGGTGGTCAGCGGGTCGACCTGTTCGGCGCCCAGCTGCACCAGCTACCGCCGATCTGGCAGCGCCTGGTCGATGCAGGGTTTGAGACCGGTCACGCCTACGGCAAGTCGCTGCGCACGGTGAAATCCTGTGTCGGCAGCACCTGGTGTCGTTACGGCGTCGCGGACTCGGTCGGTTTGGCGATCGAACTGGAGAACCGCTACAAAGGGCTGCGCGCGCCGCACAAGATCAAATTCGGGGTCTCCGGCTGCACCCGCGAGTGCGCCGAGGCTCAGTCCAAAGATATTGGCGTGATCGCCACCGAAAACGGCTGGAACCTCTACGTCTGCGGTAACGGCGGCATGAAACCCCGTCATGGTGACCTGTTCGCCACCGATCTCGACAAGGCCAGCCTGATCCAGACCATCGACCGGCTGCTGATGTTCTACATCCGCACCGCCGACCGGTTGCAACGCACCTCGGTGTGGATGGACAACCTCGACGGCGGCCTCGACTACCTGCGCCAGGTGATCCTCGACGACAGCCTGGGATTGAGCACCGATCTGGAAGCCGAGATGGCGCTCAACATCGACAACTACGAGTGCGAGTGGGCCGCCACCCTCAAAGATGAGCAGAAGCTCAAGCGCTTTGGCCACTTTATCAACAGCGCTGAAGCCGATAGCAACATCGTTTTTGTTGAGGAGCGCGAGCAGATCCGCCCCGCTTTCGAGCACGAAAAACCGGCCTTTAACCCTGAGCGCCTCATTGCCAAGGCCAGCTAAGCCCATACTGGATTTAAGGAACACTGCTATGAACTGGACCGCTATCTGTCAACTCAACGATATCGCCCCCAATACTGGGGTCTGCGCGCTGGTCAACGACCAACAGGTCGCTATTTTTCGCCAGGCCCGCAGCGATGCACTCTACGCCATCGGCAACTACGATCCGGCTGGCAAGGCCAACGTGCTCTCGCGGGGGCTGCTGGCGCAGCTGGGTACCGTGATCAGCGTCGCATCACCCCTCTACAAGCAGCACTTCTGCCTGGAAACAGGCGTTTGCCAGGAGGACGCATCGATCAGCGTACCGGTCTACCCGGTGCGCCTGAACGCGGGTCAAGTCGAGGTGGCGGCCTAAGGTCGCCGAGCGTCGCCATGCAACCGAGTCTGCAGATAATGGTTAACCGCTTATGAAACCCAACCTCGTTATCATCGGCAATGGTATGGCCGGCATCCGCACCCTTGAGGTGCTGTTATCGGCCGCCCCCGACCGCTACCAGATCACCGTGATCGGTAAGGAGCCGTTCGGCAGCTACAACCGCATCCTGCTCTCTCCGGTGCTGGCTGGTGAGAGCAGCTTCGATGAGATCCTGATCCACGACCGCGCCTGGTACGAGGCGCAGGGGATCGAATTGCTGGCCGGTGATGAATTCGAGGCCATGTTTATCGACCGGGTCCGGCATCAGGTTGTTTGCCGCAACGGCAAGCGGATCGGCTACGACCGCCTGTTGATCGCCACCGGCTCCGAGCCGCTACTGCTGCCGATACCGGGGGCCGACAGCCAGGGCGTGCTGGGGTTTCGCGGCATCCGTGATGTTGAGCGGATGCAGCAGCTGGCTATTTCCGGTGGCCATGCGGTGGTGATCGGTGCGGGACTGCTCGGACTCGAAGCGGCCCATGGACTGAATAAGCTGGGGATGGAGGTCACGGTGGTCCATCGCGCCCGTTACCCGCTCAATCGGCAACTGGATTCTGAAGCCGCCAGCCTATTGCTGCAGGCATTGGAAAGGCGTGGGATTCGCTTCCGGCTGGGGGTCAACAGCCAGCAGATTCATAGCCTGGACGGCCACGTCAGTGCGCTAGAGCTGGATGACGGTGAGTACCTCCCCGCCCGGCTGATCGTCATGGCCACCGGCATCACCCCCAATATCGAACTGGCCAAAAACAGCGGCCTGGCGTGCAATCGCGGCATCCGCGTCAACGACTGCCTGCAGACCTTCGACCCCAAAATTTACGCGGTCGGTGAATGCGTAGAGCACCGCGGCACCACCTTCGGCCTGGTCGAACCGTTGTTTGAGCAGGCCAGCGTCTGCGCCAACCATCTCGCCGCCCATGGCGTGGCCAGCTACAGCTATCTCAAACCCGCCACCCGACTCAAGGTCTCGGGGATCAATCTGTTCTCGATGGGCGTTTTCGACACCCATGACCCGGAAGTGGAATTGATCCACTACCGCGATCCAGCACAGGGGATCTACAAAAAACTGCTGATCCGCAACAACCAGCTGATCGGCGCGGTGCTCTACGGCGATACCGGCGACGGCCCCTGGTTCCACGAATTGATGCGCGACGCGGTTGATCTCAGCCCATATCGCGACGGCCTGATCTTCGGTCGCCCCCCTGTCACCACGCTCTCTGCTACGACGGACCTTAGCTCAGACCTTAGTTCTGACCTTAGTTCTGACATTACTACCGCCACCCACTCGACCGGACAGACGCCATGAACCGCCAAGCCAGCGCCATTCCTGCAACTCAGACCGGGGCCGGTGTTTTTAAACCGGCACCCAGCCAACCCGCCAGCCGCTGTGTCAAAACCACCTGCCCCTACTGCGGCACCGGCTGCGGTGTGGCGGTCCAGATTAGCCCAGAGGTCGCGGCTAGCAACGCCAGCGCGGGGCTAAGTCTGAGCGGTGACAGCAATCATCCCAGCAACCGTGGCACGCTCTGCTCCAAAGGAATAAACCTGCTCGAGACCCTAGATCCTGCAGCCCGCCTGCTCCACCCCGAACTCGATGGCCAGCGGGTGAGCTGGGATCAGGCGCTGGACAGTGCCGCCAGCCGGATCCGCGCCATCATCGACCAACACGGCCCCGATGCCTTCGCCATCTACGGCTCTGGGCAGCTGCTGACCGAAGATTACTACGTCGCCAACAAGCTGATGAAGGGCTTTATCGGCTCGGCCAATATCGATACCAACTCGCGTCTGTGCATGTCCTCGGCGGTAGCCGGGCACAAGCGCGCCTTTGGCAGCGACACGGTGCCCGGCTGCTACGAGGATCTGGATCAGGCCGAGCTGATGGTATTAGCCGGCTCCAACATGGCCTGGTGCCACCCTATCTTATTCAACCGCATTCTTGCAGCTAAAGAGCAGGCCGCCAAAGCCGCCAATCCGAACCACCGGCTGGTGGTGATCGATCCGCGCCGTACCGCCACCTGCGATGCTGCGGATCTGCACCTGGCACTTAAGCCCGGCAGCGATGCAACCCTATTCAACGGCCTGTTGGTGTATCTGGCCGACCACAACCGCCTGGATAGGCGCTTTGTCGAGACCCATACCCAGGGCTTCGCGAGCGCACTGAGCCAGGCCCGCAGCAGCGCCCCCGATATCGCCAGCGTCGCCCGCATCTGCGCACTGCAGCCGCAGGATGTCGAGACCTTCTACCGCTGGTTTGCCAACACCGCCAAGAGCGTTACCGCCTTCAGCCAGGGGATCAACCAATCCTCCAGCGGCACCGACAAGGTCAACGCCATCATCAACCTGCATCTGGCCAGCGGCCGGATCGGCAAACCCGGCATGGGCCCCTTCTCGATCACCGGTCAGCCCAACGCCATGGGTGGGCGCGAGGTGGGCGGCTTGGCCAACCAACTCGCCGCCCATCTGGAGCTCGACGATCCCATGCACCGCGATCTGCTCGGCCGCTTCTGGAACAGCAACCAGATTGCCGCCAAACCCGGCTACAAGGCGGTCGATCTGTTTCGCGCCATCGAGGAGGGCAAGGTTAAAGCAGTCTGGATCATGGCAACCAACCCGGTCGACAGCCTGCCCGACGCCGACCGGGTCCGCGCCGCGCTGGAGCAGTGCGAGCTGGTAATGCTGTCCGACTGCATGGCCGCCACCGACACCGCCGCGCTGGCGCATATTCGCCTGCCCGCGACCGGCTGGGGAGAACGCGATGGCACCGTCACCAACGCCGAGCGCTGTATCTCCCGCCAACGTGCGATTCTACCCGCCAGCGGTGAGGCCAAACCCGACTGGTGGGCGCTCAGCCGCATCGGCCAGCGCTTGGGCTTCGAGGAGGCCTTCGATTATCAGGCACCCTGGCAGATCTTCCGCGAGCACGCGCGGTTATCGGCCTTTGAAAACCACCCCCGCGGCATCCTGCGCGACTTTAACTTATCCGCTCTCGCCGAGATCGATGCCGACGCTTACCAGGCACTGCAACCGACCCGCTGGCCGATCAGGACACTGTCTACCGATGGCATCCCGCAAGGCACCGCACGCCTGTTTGGCGACGGTAAATTCTTCACTGCGGACGGCAAGGCCCGCTTCGTCGCCATCACCCCGCGTCCGCCGATCAATTCGCCAGATGCCAGCTACCCGCTGGTACTCAACACCGGCCGTATCCGTGACCAGTGGCATACCATGACCCGCACCGGGCTCAGCCCCAGACTCTCCGCGCATCGGCCCGAACCCTTTGTCGAGATCCATCCGGCCGAGGCCAAGCGCCAGCAGTTGCAACAGGGCGCGATCGCCCGGATCGAAAGCCACTGGGGCACGATGCTGGCGCGCATCACGATCACCGACAACATCGGCCAGGGACAGCTGTTTGTGCCGATGCACTGGACCAGCCAGTTTGCCAGCCGCGGGCGGATGGGGGCGCTGGTCAATCCCGCCGTCGATCCGCTTTCGGGGCAGCCAGAGAGTAAGCAAACCCCGGTACGGATCAAACCGTTCAACGCCCGCTGGCACGCCTTCCTGCTCTGCCGCGAGCCCCTGCCCCGGCCAATAGCCGTGGCCGATTGCGCCTACCAGGTGCGCGCCACCGGCGCCGGTTTTCAGCGCTACGAGCTTGCAGGTGCAAGCAAGGTCGCTGACTGGCATCGCCAGGCCCGGCAGTGGCTTAACGTTGACATGAGCACCCCGGATGAATGGCTGGAATACAGCGATCCCGCCCAAGGCGTCTACCGTAGCGCGCTAATTCGCAATGGCCTGCTCCAGGCGGTACTGGTGGTTGGCGCGACCCCGCAGCTGCCCGAGCGCGAATGGTTGGGCAGCCTGTTTAACGCGGATGCACTCAATGATAGCGACCGCCGCAGCCTGCTGAGCGCGCGTCCCGCATCGGGCTCGGCCAGTAGCGGCCCCCTCGTCTGCGCCTGTTTCGGGGTGGGCCGCAACACCATTACCGAAGCGATCGCGGCCCAGGGGTTGGATTCGGCCGCCGCCGTGGGTTGCGCACTGAAGGCGGGCACCAATTGCGGCGCCTGCGTGCCGGAGATCAACGCGCTGTTACAAGTCCGGCAGGTGCAGGTGGAGACGGCTGAACAGGGATAAATTCCGCTGATCCGTAGCAACAATTACGCTGGGCTATTGCCAAGCCCAGCCTCTGCCCTATACCCTCCAAGATTCAGCAACAGGATCAGCAACCTTGGAGGATATAGCTCTGAAATCGCTTCGCCGCCTATTTATCCTGGCTGTGGTCATGCTGCTATTGCTACTGGCCGGTGTTCTCTATCTGCTCCAGGCAACCATCAGCGACGAGGCCTGGGTCGCCACGCCTGCGCCAGCGCCCACCACCGAGCAGGTGATTGCGACTAAGTCGTTAGCCAAACGCACCCTGCGAATCTTTAGTTTGGAGCGCAACGACACCCTGTCGGTCAGCCAGTCGGAGCTCGACGGCCTCACCGCGCTGCTCGGGCGCGCTAACTCACGGCTACGGACTCAGCTCAACATCATCCCTGGCGGCGTTCAGCTAACCCTGTCGCTCGAGTTACCCCGCAACCCCTTCGGCCGCTACCTGTCGTCGCAGCTAGTACTCCCGGTGTCGCCGCAACAGGTGACGCTCGAGCAGCTACAACTAGGCACCCTAGCCCTCCCCGATCGGTTGCTGCAGGTGACACTGCCCTGGTTGCTGGATAGGCTGTTTGATCCGCAACAGCGCCAAACCCTGCTGCAGACGGTGCGTTTGACCGCAGTCACCAACGATCAGTTAACCGTCGCTATCACCCCCCCGGCCGACGCCCGCCAGCAGTTTAGAAAGCTGTTAGCGCGAGTTCAGAGTTTCAGCAGCGACAACCCCGGCCTGGATAACGCCCGGATCAGTTACTACTACAGCCAGCTACAACAGCAAGCCGCACAATTTAAACCACAGCAGTGGGTCTCTGTGACCCAGTTCATCGCCCCGCTGTTTCGCCAGCTGGCGCAGCAGACCGATCCCGAGCAAGCCCAACGGGATACCAGCGCGGCGCTGCTGGCGTTGGCGATCTATCTGGGCAGCAGCCATGTCGAAGAGTTAACAGGGCCGGTGGTAACCGAGCAGCAACGGCGACAGCCTCCGCACCAGCGCACCCTGCTGAAGGGCCGGATCGACCTGCGCCAGCACTTTGTGGTGTCTGCCGCCCTGCAGGTGCTGGCGGATGCCGGATTTAGCCACGCTATCGGTGAATTTAAAGAGCTGTTAGACACCGGCAAAGGAGGCAGCGGTTTCAGCTTTGCCGACCTGGCCGCCGATCGTGCCGGCACCCTGTTTGCCCTGCATGCCAGCCGCGATCCACAACAGACCCTAGCGTTTCTGCAGCGCTTCGACCCGCCGCTGCGTGAAGCCGACCTGATGATTGCGATCGACAAGCTGCCCGAAGGGCTGACGCAAACGCAATTTCAGGATCGCTACCAAAGCCTGCAAGGCGACGCCTACCAACAGCTGCTGGGCTGGATCGACAACCAACTGGCCCAGCTGCGCCTGTATCGATAATATCCGCGGCGCAGGCTTCAGCCCGACTTAGGCAGCCGCCTGGGGGCCTTGTCAGAATGAATTCCGACCCACAGGAGCGTACCTGTGGGTCGGGCTTCAGCCTGACGCATGCCGCACCCTAGTCTGAACAAAGACCCATTCACCCATGCATATCGGATTTTGTGGATGGGTATTCAACCCGACTTAGGCAGCCGCCTGGGGGCCTTGTCGGAATGAATTCCGACCCACAGGAGCGCATGCATATCGGGTTTTGTGGGTCAGGCTTCAGCCTGACGCATGCCGCACCTGGGTCTGAACAAAGACCCATTCACCCATGCATATCGGGTTTTGTGGATGGGTATTCAGCCCGACTTAGGCAGCCGCCTGGGGGCCTTGTCAGAATGAATTCCGACCCACAGCAG
>JBALTG010000129.1:0-13014 GCA_036964625.1 Motiliproteus sp. | reverse complement strand
GCGGTCGAAGAAACCGCTCTGCGGCAGCGCCTAAGCCAAAGAAACCGAGAATCAGCCGCTGAGATCGAAGCCCGCATCGTACGCTCTCGAGGCTATGCCGAATGCCTCACCAGGCGGTGTCATCGCATTGAAAACAATGGTCATATTGACAGTGCCGTGGAAAAACTGGCGGTCTTAGTCAACCTCCTGTCAACCACCTGTCAACGACGCTAAGGCATGTTTGAAGTAGCGTTCATCGGTACCGGCAATGCAGCACAGGTCCCCGTCTGGGGCTGCCAGTGTCCTGCCTGTCTGCGCGCCATTGCAGATCCGCGCTTTAGGCGCGGTCCCTCAGGAGGCTGACCGGGAACAGACTGACCTACTGCGAAAGCCACATTTCGGCCAGATTCCCCGCTCATTTTTGTCAAATAGAACCACTATTCTTCGCAAATGACCGATTAATCTGACTCAAAATGCGTCTCTCTCGCTACGATCGCTATTCTCGGTCAACCTCCTAGTCTAGCGATTCGAACCCATCTGGGTACCACCCTCATCGATGCGGGCAACACCGATTTAGCCGAGCGCTATGCGTTTGATGCGATTCGGCGGATCGTACTGACCCACTTCCATATGGATCATGTGCAGGGTTTGTTTCATTTACGCTGGTCGGAAAGGACGCCAAAAATTCCCGTGTATCGCCCTGACGATCCGTTGGGGGCCGACGATCTGTATAAACATCCGGGGGTGCTCGACTTTCAACCGCCTTTTGAACCGTTTCAAGCCACTCAGTGGGACGATTTTTCCATCACTGCGCTGCCGTTACAGCATTCCAAGATCACCCTGGGTTATCTGCTGCAAACGCCAGAGGTCAGCGTCGCCTATCTAACCGACACCTTCGGACTGCCAGAAACTACTGAAGTCTTTCTCAGGCGCACGCCTCTGGACTACCTGATTATCGACTGCTCGGAACCCCCGGGCTCCACCCCGCCGCGTAACCATAATGACCTGAATCAGGCTCTTAAAACTCAGCAACAGCTGCAGCCCAAAAAGCTGATTCTGACCCATATCAGTCATCGCCTGGATCGCTGGCTGATCGACAACCCGCAGAAGATACCCAGCAATGTCATCGTTGCTACCGATGGTTTGGTCCTTTCTTAGCGCTACCACTGATAACGACCGCTAAAACGTTTGCCAATCGACCGCCACGCCAGCCAGCCAACCTAAACAAGCCTCTGATTCGGTCCGTTAGGTTTTTCCCAGCAATCCAAAAACGTGATCAGGAGCGCCCTCAGAACCCTGATATTACGCCGAGCATCCCTGGAAACGCCTAAAAAATCTCTTTTTACGACCTAAGTCGACCACAAAACAGTGGTCCCTACCGACAGGTATCGATAGAATCCCTCCGTTTCTATACGGATATTGCGGCAGGGTTCTAACAGGGACGTAAGATCTGCCCGCTCATCCCTATTTAGCGCTATCGATTCTCGTTAAGGACGGATCGCGGACCCCGATGCATCGCCCACATGCACGGCACATCAGTCCGCACATCTAGTTCAACAGTTATGTTAGACACGACCTACAGGTAGACCGCCTTGAAAGAAACCGACCTAGAGTCCCCCGACTACTTTCATAAAGTAGTTAATTGCCAGTACGCGTGCCCGGCACATACCCCGGTTCCTGAATATATTCGTCTGATCGCAGAAAAACGCTATACCGACGCTTATATGGTGAACTGGAAATCCAACGTGTTTCCCGGAATTCTTGGACGTGTCTGCGACCGCCCCTGTGAGCCCGCCTGCCGCCGCGCTCGTGTCGATGAGACACCGGTCGCAATCTGTCGCTTGAAGCGCGTCGCCGCTGACCACAAGGGCGACATCAGCCCCTTCCTGCCGAGCATTCCCACCGACAAGAACGGCAAGCGGATCGCATTGATCGGTGCGGGCCCCGCATCGCTGACGGTCGCGCGTGACCTGATGCCTCTGGGCTACGATGTCACCCTCATCGATCGTGATACCAAAGCCGGTGGCATGGTACGCAGCCAGATCCCCAGCTTCCGTCTGCCCGAAACCGTGCTCGACGAAGAGGTCAATCTGATTCTCAACATGGGCGTCAACACCCGCTTCGGCACCGAGATCAGCAGCCTCAAGACACTCTTGGATGAGTCTTTTGACGCGGTATTCATCGGCACCGGTGCTCCGGTCGGGCGCGATCTCGATATTCCTGGCAGAAAAGAGGCTGGCAAAGCGGTTGAGGTCGGCATTAACTGGCTGGCAGGCGTCGCTTTCGAACATATCAAACAGGCAGGCAACAAAGTGATCGTCCTCGGGGGGGGTAATACCGCCATGGACTGCTGCCGTACCGCCCTGCGCATGGGCGCCAAGCAGGTACATGTCGTGGTCCGCTCCAGTTTTGAGGATATGAAAGCCTCGCCCTGGGAGAAAGAGGATGCCCAGGCCGAAGGGATCAACTTCATCAATCACCATGTCCCCAAAGAGTACGTCATCACTGATGGCAAACTGACCGGCATGCGCTTCGATGTGGTTGAATCCGTCTACGACGACGCCGGTAAGCGTCGCCTGGTCCCGACCGGCCAACCGCCGATACTGATCGAATGCGACGAAGTGCTGGTCGCTATCGGTCAGGACGCCCGCTTCCCCTGGATCGAAACTGAGCTGGGCATTGAATTCGACAAATGGGGCCTGCCGGTTCTGAATAAAGAGTCGCTGCAATCAACCCGCGCCGATGTCTTCTTTGGCGGCGACGCCGCCTTTGGCCCTGAGAACGTGATCACCGCCGTGGCGCACGGCCATCGCGCGGCGATCTCTATGGATCTGTTCTGCCAGGACCAAGACCTGAGCAAGGAGCGTCCGGTTGAGAGCTATAACCTGGTCAGCCAGAAGATGGGCGTGCATGAATGGAGCTATCAAAACGCGGTCTCCAACGCCGATCGCCAGGCGGTCCCTCACCTGGACATGGCCAAAGCACTGAAAGACCGTAAAGCCGAGGTCGAACTGGGCTTTGATGATCAACTCGCCTTAGCCGAAGCCGCACGCTGTCTTAGCTGTGATGTACATACGGTGTTCTCGGCACCGCGCTGTATTGAATGCGGTGCTTGCGAAGATGTCTGTCCGATGGATTGCATCAACTTCACCGGTAACGGCGATGAGCCCGAACTGCGTGCGCGCCTCAAAGTACCCGCGATCCAGAGCACAGAAGCTCTTTATATCTCAGCACCCCTGAAAACCGGACAGATCATGGCCAAGGATGAAGATGTCTGTCTTCATTGCGGTCTCTGTGCCGAACGCTGCCCCACCGGGGCTTGGGATATGCAAAAATTCACCCTTACTCAGGCCTAGGTTAGACAAGATGCAACAGCTCAAATCAATCAACGAATTTGTGATCCGCTTTGCAAACGTCAACGGCACCGGCTCGGCCAGCGCCAACCTGATGTTCGCCAAATCGATCTTCCGCATGGGTATCCCGGTGAGCCCGCGTAACGAATTCCCCTCCAATATCCAGGGGATGCCAACTTTTTACGAAGTACGGATTAGCGAAAAAGGCTACCTGGGACGCCGTGGTGGTGGTGCCGATATCGTGGTGGCGATGAACAGCCAAAGCCTGGCGCGTGACATGCAAAGCCTGCTGCCCGGCGGGTATTTCCTTTACGATTGCACCAAGCCGCTGCCACCCGGGCTGATTCGCGAAGATGTTAATCTGATCGGCGTCCCGATCTCAGAGATCTGCCTGCGCGAATACCAGGATCCACGCCAGCGCCAATTGTTCAAGAACGTGATCTACATCGGCGCCCTGGCCGCCCTGCTGGATATCGAGTTCGAGGTCCTTCAGGGGCTGGTCAAAGACCAGTTCAAAGGCAAAGAGAAGCTGATCATCCCCAATATCCAGGCTTTGCAACTGGGACATAAATACGCGTCGGCCCATTTCGAATGCCCCCTGGGTATCCGCGTCACCCGCAGCGACAAGATCAACAACCACATTATGATCGATGGCAACACCGCTGCCGGCCTGGGCGCAGTCTACGGTGGCGCCAGTGTCTGTGGTTGGTATCCGATCACCCCGTCCACCTCGGTGGTTGAAAATTTCATCCAATACGCCAACCGCCTGCGGATCGATCCTGCCAGCGGCATGAAAAATTTTGCCGCGGTGCAGGCTGAAGATGAACTCGCTGCGATCGGCATCACTATCGGTGCGGCCTGGAACGGTGCCCGCGCCTTTACCGCCACCAGCGGCCCCGGCATCTCACTGATGACCGAGTTCCTGGGTCTGGCCTATTTTGCCGAAGTACCGATCGTATTGATCAACGTCCAGCGCGCTGGCCCCTCCACCGGCATGCCGACACGGACGCAGCAGCCCGATGTGCTCGCCTGTGCCTATGCCTCCCACGGTGACACCAAGCAGGTGATGCTGTTCCCATCGACCCCCAAGGAGTGCTTCGACCAGACCGCAGAGGCTTTCGATCTGGCCGAGCGACTGCAAACCCCGGTTATCGTCATGAGCGATCTGGATCTGGGCATGAACGATCACCTCTGTGAAGCGCTGGACTGGGACGACGACACCCGCTACAACCGTGGCAAGGTGCTTAACGCCGAACAGCTCGAGGAGATGGGTAAGTTTGGCCGCTATCTGGATAGCGACGGCGACGGTATCTGCTACCGTACCTACCCGGGCACCCATCCGACCAAAGGCGCATTTTTCACTCGCGGCACCTCGCGCGACCACTACGCCGTCTACACCGAGCTGGGGGATATCTACGTCGATAACGTCGACCGTCTCAACCGCAAGTTCGACACTGCCGCGACGCTACTGCCTAAGCCGGTCATCCGCACACGGGACAAAGGCAGCAAAGTGGGTCTGATCTACTACGGCACCACCTCGGCCGCCGCCACTGAAACCGTCGATCTGCTGGCCGCCAAAGGGATCAGCCTGGACAGCTGCTGCATCAAGTCCTTCCCCTTCAGCGAGGAGGTGACGCAGTTCATCGATAGCCATGAGCGGCTCTACGTGGTCGAGCAAAACCGCGACGGACAGATGCGCACCCTGTTGATCAACGAGCTGGAGACCAATCCAAAGAAGCTCACCAAAGTGGTTCACTACGACGGTCTGCCGATCTCAGCACGTTTTATCAGCGGCAGTATCGAAGCACACCAGCAGCACAACAGCGCCGGTAAAAGATCCACCCTCAAAGTGGCAAGCAGGTAAATCATGAGTTATCAAAAATCTACATTTCGCCATCCAAAGCTGCCCGTTAATGATCTGGGATTTACCCATCAGGCCTACGAAGGGCCGCTGTCGACCCTGTGCGCAGGCTGCGGCCACGACTCCATCGGTGCAGCGATTATCCAATCGTGCCACGAGCTGTCGCTACCGCCCCACCGGATCGCCAAACTGTCCGGCATCGGCTGCTCATCCAAGGCGCCCACCTATTTCCTCGACAAGGCACACGGGTTTAACTCGGTACACGGACGGATGCCGTCGATCGTCACCGGTGCCAACATGGCCAACCGCGATCTGGTCTATATCGGCATGTCCGGCGACGGTGATACCTCCGCCATCGGCCTGGGCCAGTTTTCCCATGTCGTGCGGCGTCGACTCAACATGCTCTATATCGTCGCCAACAACGGCGTCTACGGCTTGACCAAGGGGCAGACCTCGGCTACCGCCGATCTCGGTTCCAAAAGCAAGTCCGGTGATGTGAATCTGCTCGAAGGGATCGATCTGGCGTCGCTGGCCATTCAGCTGGGCGCAACCTTTGTGGCGCGTAGCTTCTCCGGTGACAAGCAGGAGCTGGTGCCGCTGATTAAAGCCGCGCTGAGCCATCGCGGTTTTGCCTTCATCGATGTGATCTCACCCTGCGTGACGTTCAACAACCACGTCGGCTCTACCAAGAGCTACGATTACATTCGCGATCACATTGAAACCGCCTCGGTGACCGACTTTATCCCGGTTAAAGAGGAGATCATCTCCACTTGCGAAATCGGCAGCAACTGCCGCGACATCTGCCTCCACGACGGTTCGACCATCCGCTTGCAGAGCGTTGACGAGAGCTACGATCCGCAAGACCGTGCTGCCGCCATGGCCGCAATCGAGGCGTGCAAAGCTGAAGACAAAACCCTGACCGGACTGCTGTATATCGACCCGAGCGCTGAGGACCTGCATGCCGTACTTAACACCACCGACAAGCCGCTTAACGGTCTGACCGAAAGCGTGCTCTGCCCGGGAAATGAGGTTCTGCAGGTGATCAACAACAGCTTCCGCTAACCCCTTTCGTCATTCCGCGCTGAATCTAAACGCCATCCTGACCACACATCAGGCTGGCGTTTTTTTCTGATAGGCCAATGAAGACCGACCGCCTCACTACCCCATTCCCTGATCCAGATCACATATCCCGCATCTATTCCGCCAAACTCATCAGTCACTTGCTAAACTGCTTGCTATACAAGCCAAGTCGAATTTAGATCAAAAAACAATTAAACCACAGCTTTTGACTCTGTTATTACATAGGGATAAAGGGATATCAGGATGATATTATTTAGAGCCAAAACTATCCGCGGATTACTTTTTTCGTTTCCGCTCACACTGCTCGTCGTCTTTTTAATGTCCCTGGCTTTCTCATTGTATAGCAGCGGCCAGTATCGATCGCTGTCACTGCATATGATTGATGATGACCTCGTCTTTCTCAACAAAGTCGCCACAGCGTCACAGCAGTTGGTCCTTATTCATGAGAATTTACACCATCAGTTTGAGCAAGTGTTCAATCACGAAACAGCGCCAGACGCATTCTCTGACAACACAGTACGTCATCTGGACGACATTCGTAAGCTCATAGATTTAATTGATTTTTCCACTCAAACCCATGCAGCTGGCAGCGCCGATGCGTCAATCGGACTCAATACCAAAGCACTGACTGAAAATCTAAACAATTATCTTACCCTGGCAAAATCGGCAATCGACGAAATCCGTTTAGATAACAGCGTCGTCTCCGAACGGTCCGAGATGCTAGATGCCTTGTTCTTTGAATTCCAAACCCAGGCCATGGTTCTGATCACCCGTAATACGCTGGAAATTGAGCGCGAGTTTACGACGGAGATCAAAGCAACGGACCAGGCCGAACTGCTATTGATTGCGCTAGTCTGCACTATCGCCGCGCTGATATTTTGGATCAGTTTCATGCGTGTAAACCGGCTATCCGAAACGATCAAGCACATGAGTCATAATCTATACCAGCTCTCTTCGGGGAACATCAACATTGATATTCCTACCGCCAACCCGATCAAAGAACTGCAAACCCTGATCGACGCCTTAACCGCTTTTAGAAACACCCAGAAACAGCTACGGTCGGCTAATTTCGAGCTTGCTACGATTAAAGAAACACTTGCAACCCGGGTAGCCCAGCGCACCAAGCAACTAAAGATCGCCAATCAGCATTTAAACCGTGAAATCGATCATCATGAGCGCGCCCGATCCAAATTGATGCTGTCTGACAAAATCATCCAAACAACCAGCGAAGCGATAATCGTCACGGACGTTAATAACATTATTATCGAGATCAACAACGCTTATACCCAGATCACCGGCTACAGCCGTGACGAAATCCTTGGCAAAACACCCGCCATCTTGAATTCAGGCCATCATGATCAGGGGTATTATCAAACGATGT
This sequence comes from Motiliproteus sp., assembly GCA_036964625.1. Taxonomy (GTDB): domain Bacteria; phylum Pseudomonadota; class Gammaproteobacteria; order Pseudomonadales; family Balneatricaceae; genus Motiliproteus. Next base: position 5,360 of record JBALTG010000129.1, on the reverse strand, counting down.
GGGATCAGATCAATACCCATGGGAGATGGAAAGGTGAGATCTGGGACCGGCGCAAAAACAATGAGCTCTATCCACAGTGGCTAACCATCAACGTGGTCAAAGACGATGCAGGTCGAATCACTAATTATGTAGGCGTATTTTCAGATATCAGTGTACTCAAGAACAAGGACGCGGAGCTACTGCACCTCGCTCACTTCGACCCGTTGACCCAGCTACCCAACCGAACCCTGGGCAAGGAACGGGTGACGCAAAAGCTCATCAGTGCTGAGCGCAGTAAAACCCAATTAGCACTACTGCTCATTGATCTGGACAATTTTAAAAACGTCAATGATTCACTCGGGCATACGCTAGGTGACCAGCTACTGGTTGAGACAGCAAAACGCCTGACAGCGGTTCTGCGCAGCGAAGATTCGCTCAGCCACCCTGGCCCATCACCGCAACAGAAGCAAACTAATACCATCGCGTGTTTAGGGGGCGACGAGTTTATCGTGGCGTTAGGAGATTTTGGCACGTTAAGCCAGCTTTCAGAGATTATTGAGCGGATCCAGCACGTGATCAATGAACCCTTCCACCTCGACGGCATGGAGGTGTTAATCGGGTCAAGCATCGGCATCGCCATCTACCCGCAGGATGGCAGCAGCTACGATGTCCTGAGCAAGAATGCCGACACCGCCATGTACCGCGCCAAGCAGACCGGTCGCGGCCAGTTCACCCTGTTTACAGAAGAGATGAATGAGCGGGCCCACAACCGCCTCGAGATAGAGATGGAGCTCCGAAGTTCACTGACCAACGGGGACTTTGAGCTCTACTACCAGCCAAAGGAAAATATTCACAATTCAACCACCTGGGGTATGGAAGCACTAGTGCGCTGGAACCACCCGCGGCTGGGTCTGGTCTCACCGCTGGACTTTATCGGTATTGCCGAAGAGACCGGGCTTATTACGCCCTTGGGAAACTGGGTATTAGCGCAGGCCTGCCAGCACTGCGCAGCAGTCAATGATGAGCTGTCGGTGCAGCTGCATGTGGCGGTGAATATCTCACCACGGCAGTTTCTCGATAAGGGACTCATCGAGAAGGTAAGCCGGGCCCTATCCCATGCCAGTTTGCCACCTCATTGCCTGGAGCTTGAGATTACCGAAAGCGTGGTTATGGGTGATATCGACGATGCTATTGCCACCATCAACGCGCTGAAGGCCCTTGGGGTAACGATCGCTCTGGATGATTTTGGCACCGGATACTCCTCATTGAGTTACCTTAAACAACTGCCGATCGACACCCTGAAGATTGACCGTAGCTTTATCATGCATTTGGATAATCCGGATGCCTCAAGAGACCGTGCAATCGTGGAGACGATCATCCGCATGGGGCACCAGCTTGGTATGACCATCGTTGCCGAGGGGGTCGAAACAAAAGAACACCAGCGTCTGCTTCGCGAGCTCCAGTGCGATCAGTTACAAGGTTACCTATACAGCCGCCCCTTACCTGTGCCGGAACTGCACAAATACCTGCAGCGCAACCTGATCAGCACGGCTTCAACACGTCTTACACCCGCTTAATCCAAGTCATTAGTGGTCATCTCTTTACCTGATCACCCAACACCCCTGTAGCTCGGCCTGAAATTGCTCCTGCATGTCAGGCAGCTGCCTATGTCGCTTGTCGCTGCTGTGGCTAAAGATCACCTGATTACCCACAAACCTCAGCCACGATGCCCGCCAATCTATTCTCGCGAGATGGGATTGTTGGTTTATGTGGGTCGGTCTGAAATTGCTCCTGCATTTAAGACACTTCCCATTATCCCTGTGGGTCGGAATTCATTCCGACAGAACACCCAATCGGCTACCTATGTCGGGATGCGCCGCCCCTCAAAATCCGATATACATGCGTTGATTGGTATTTATGCCTACCAAGGTGCAGCATGCGTCGGGTTGAAACCCGACCCACAAAAGAAGCAGGCGTATGCGCATCGCTTGTCGCTGTGATGGCTGAGTTTCATGGGTAATCAGGTCGGGTTTCAACCGGGCGCATGCAGGCATCCGGCCCTTGCCCGACCTACAATATCCAGCGTCGGGCTCAATCGTTGAGGATAAAGATCACCAGTCGCTTGGGACCGTGGGCACCCATCTGCAGTTTCTGCTCGATATCGGCGCTGCGTGAGGGGCCGGTGATCATATTGACCGTGCGGGGCCAGTTATCGCCGCGCTCGCGCACTTTCTGCCACGCGGCCTCGTAGTGGCCGACGATGGTTGAGCGGCGCAGGAGTACCAGGTGGATGTCGGGCAAAAAGTTGAGGGTGGTGGGGCTGTCGCTGCCCGATAGCAGCATCAGCGTACCGGTCTCGGCGATCCCGGCAAAGGAGCTGGTGAGGCTGATAATATCGCCGGCTCGGGCCACCCGCTGCTGGATGTCGATGCTGACCGGCCATGCCAGTGCGGTCAGTTCGGGTGAGGAGGCCTGCACCAGCTGCTGCAGTTGTTCCTTGGCCATAAGGGCCGCGACCCGCTCGGGCAGTTGCTCAAGGGTCTCTAGTTCATGCAGCTCGGCTGCGGCTTCGGTGGCCATCGTTTTGAATAGCTGGACCTGGGCCTCAAAGGGCAGCTGGCTGCGGGCGGGGATGCAGTTGGCGCGATGCGCACGGATGCGCTCGCGGGCGTTGGTCAGAGCGTCACCCTGGAGTTCGCCGCGGCCCAGGCCGTTGCGGATATTGCTGAAAATCTGATCGCGGGAGCTGCTCATGTTATTTCCCCTCCGGCTGCTGTGGCGTATTGGATGATGCGGACGCTCCAGAGCGCTGCTGTTTTTTCCACTGGTCCATAAAGGTGCCGCCTTCAGGGGCTGGCAGATCACGCCAGGCGGTCCAGCCGTTAGCAAGGGGCAGGGCGCGAATCTTGCCTTTTTTGCCCGCGATCAATTTAAGCCCGAAGCTGCTGCTGCGCGCCAGCCAGCGATACAATTTAGGCCTTCGGGCAAATTTAGCCCAGATCCCCAGCCCGAAGCGGAACCCCTTGGGTGACAGGTGGCGTTCGAACTCGCGCTCGCGCCAGTGGCGCATCAGTTTGGGTAGCGGGATCTTCACCGGGCACACCGATTCGCACTTGCCGCAGAAGGTCGAGGCGTTGGGCAGGTGGCCCGCCTGGTCGATGCCAATCAGCTGGGGTGTGAGTACCGAGCCCATCGGCCCGGGGTAGACCCAGCCGTAGGCATGGCCACCGATGGCACCGTATACCGGGCAGTGATTCATGCACGCCGAGCAGCGGATGCAGCGCAACATCTCCTGGAAGTCGCTGCCGATCATCTCGCTGCGACCGTTGTCGAGCAGCACCACATGAAACTCCTCGGGACCGTCCTGATCGCCTTGCCGACGCGGACCGGTGGACAGGGTGTTGTAGACGGTGAACTCCTGGCCGGTGGCCGAGCGCGCCAACAGGCGCAGGAACAGAGTCATATCTTCGAGTGTGGGGACCACCTTGTCGATGGTGGTGATCACCACGTGCACCCGGGGTAGGGTCTGGGTCAGATCGCCGTTGCCCTCGTTGGTGACGATGAGCGTGCTGCCGGTTTCGGCCACACAGAAGTTGGCGCCGGTGATGCCGACATCGGCCGCGACAAACTTCTTGCGCAACTCATTACGGGCTTCTTGCATTAGTTCGGCCGGGTCTTCGGTGCGTTCAGTGCCGTGCTTCTCGGCGAAGATGTCACTCACATCTTCCAGGTTAAGGTGGATCGCCGGGGCGATGATGTGGCTGGGGTGATCGCCGCGCAGCTGCAGGATATATTCGCCCAGATCGGTTTCTACCGGTTGTACGCCATTGGCTTCGAGGTAGTCGTTGAGGTTGATCTCCTCGGAGACCATCGACTTACCCTTGGTGACGGTCTTGGCATCGGCTTTTTTACAGATATCCAGAATCGCCTGGCGGGCTTCCTCGGCATCGCGGGCCCAATGTACCTGGCCACCCTGTTCGAGTACTTTGGTCTCGAACTGTTCGAGATAGAAATCCAGGTTTTGAATCACATGGTCTTTGAGGTCGCGCGCTTGGTCGCGCATCTGCTCAAACTCAGGCATTCGGGCGACCGCCAGAGCGCGTTTTTTCGGGAACCCTTCGCGTAGGTTGCCCAGCGCTTTTTGCAGTGAAACATCCTGCAGGGCGATCTTGGCGCTCTGTTTGAATTCGGGGCTATGGATCTGCATGCTCAGACCTCCTGCGCCAGGTGATAGTTTTGATCGGCCTGACTGGCGCCGATGGCGGGGGTGTTGGTCATGTTAGCCAGGACCTCAACGATGTGGCGAACTTCCAGTTTGGCGCCTTCGCGTTGCAGCTTGCCGGCCATATTGAGCAAACAGCCCAGATCGCCGCCCAGCAACAGCTCGGCACCGCAGGCGGTGGCGTTAGCGGTTTTGTCGCTGACCATGCGGTTGGAGATGTCGGGGTATTTGATGCAAAACGTACCCCCGAAGCCACAGCAGGTTTCGGACTCTTCCATCTCGACCAGTTCAACCCCGCTGACGTTGCCCAGCAGTTGCCGGGGTTGCTGTTTGATTCCCAGTTCGCGGAGTCCGGCGCAGGAGTCGTGGTAGGTCGCTTTCTTGTTGGGCCGGGTTGTGGTGCTGGTCTCGTGCGCGGCGATGAGCGCGTTAAGGTGCAGTATGTCGGTCAGAAAGGAGGTGATCTCATACGCGCGTTGGGCTAGCTGTTCGGCGCGTGCGCGGTAGGGATCATCGGCTGCAAACAGCTCGGGGTATTGGTGGAGCATGCCGATGCAGGAGCCAGAGGGGCCTACCACATATTCAAAACCCTCAAAGCTATCGATCACATTGCGGGCGATCTCGGCGGTGGAGTGACGATCGCCCGAGTTGTAGCTGGGTTGGCCGCAGCAGGTCTGGGTATCGGGGACGTCGACCGTGCAGCCTGCCAGCTGCAGCAATTTCACCGTGGCAAAACCGACACTGGGGCGGAACATGTCGACCAGGCAGGTAACGAAAAGTCCGACCTTTGGCGAAACGGGGGGCGAAACCGAGGGCGAAACCGAGGGCGAAGCCGTCGGTGAAGCCGTCGGTGAAGCCGTCGGTGAAGCAGGCTGTGGCGGGGTTGAGGCGGTGGCCATGGTGAGATCCTCGGTAGCGGTTGATTTGTTGTTGTAGCGCTACTGTATAGCAAGTAGTGATTGGGGCTAAAATATAAGCCTAAACTGGTCTGACCAAGCGGGTCTGGCACAAGCTATGAGGCGAACATGGATCCTATTCACGACAGTACGCTTGCAGCCGCGTCGAGCTCGACGCATAGCCGTAGCCGCACTGAGCCGCTGGCACAACAGATCGCCGCTACGCTGCAGGGTTCGATCCTCAGGGGAGATATTGGTCCGGG
>JBALTG010000128.1:8586-13203 GCA_036964625.1 Motiliproteus sp. | reverse complement strand
GTTGATTTAATGCTTATTTACGCCCCTTACTTGAAGATCAATCGAGGCAATGTTTTGTCAGCGGTTTATCACGGTAGTGAATTAGGGGGCGTATTTGACGCTGAAACTAAATAAGAACTGATAATGGGGTCTATCTCCTCCTTTTTAGCAGGCTTTTAAGTATTGCAACTTGTTGTTTCTATTCCAGAGAAGGGGTCTACAGGATGTTGCTAGGGAATCGTTCTAAGTGTTTGGGATCGGCAGTTTCGGTGGCCACGTTGGGGTTATTGCTGGCTCCGGTGGCGAATGCGATTGATGAGGGCGCGAGACTGACGGCGGGGCCTTTTCAGTTGCTGCTGCAGCTCGATGCTCAGGTGCGCTACGATGACAACATTTTTACCGATGAGCGTGACGGGGAGAGCTCATTGATCACCGAGGTGACGCCGGGATTTCGGCTGCTGAAGGAGGATGGCGTCAACAGCACCTCGCTTGGCTATGCGCTTAATGCCGGTTTCTATGCGTCTAGTTCCGACGATAATTATTTTGATTCGTTGTTCGATGCGACCTCGCATATGGAGTTCTCGCGGCGCAGCCAGCTGGATCTAAAGGGCGAAGTGCTGCTGGGGCATGATGATCGAGGTAGCGAATTTAGCAAAACCGATCCCACCGCGATCGCCGAGCCGGACCGGTATCGCACTATAACGCTGGCGGCGGATTATGGCTACGGCGCCGAAAATGCGCAGGGGCGCTTTGTGCTGGGCGCGGAGTATCTCAACAAGAACTACACCAACCACCGCGACACCAGCGCGGGCCGTGACCGCGACAATATGGGTGTTTCTGGCACCTTCTTCTATCGGCTGATGCCCAAGACCCGGGCGCTGTTTGAACTCAAGTACAAGGATATCGATTACGACGAAGCGGATACGCTCGATAGCACCAATAGCAGTTACCGCGTGGGTCTGACCTGGGAGACCACCGCCAAGACCACCGGTACGGTTAAAGTAGGTCTGGCGCAGAAGGATTTTGATGATCCTGTGCGCAAAGATTTCGATGGCTTTAGCTGGGAGGCCTCGGTGCAGTGGGCTCCGCAGACCTATTCCGTGTTTGACTTGACGACCTCGCGTAGCGCTGAGGAAGGCAACGGCACCGGCGACTTTATCGATAACGAGACCCTCAGCCTCGGCTGGACCCATGCGTGGAATCAGCGTCTATCGAGTCGGGTCAGTGCCAGCTTGTCGATCGATGACTTCAATGGCGATCCGCAGCAAGATGACCTGACCAGCTATGCGGTCAAACTTGATTATCTGTTTCATCGTAACGTCAGCTTCAGCGGCGGTCTAAACTGGAACGAGATGGATTCCAGCGCGACTGACCAGAGCTATGAGCAGGCGGTGCTGTTTGTTGGGGTTGAGACGAAGCTTTAACGTTTAAGGCTTTGGGCTGGACTTAAGCGCGTGCTGTTAACAGTAGTGACAGCGGCATTGCTTACATTTTTTCAGCTGATTTTTTTGAGTTGATTGTTGAGTTGATTGTTGAGTTGATTGTTGAGGTGTTGGATTCGTGTACGGAATTTCACGTTATGGCCGGTTTTTATCGGCCATTGGGTTACTGATCTGCTTATTATTGAGCACGGTCGTGGCTGCCGAGGGGGTGCCCAGCGGTTTGTCGGATTACCGATTGGGGGCGGGCGATCAGCTGCAGATCCGGGTGTTTGGCGAAGATGATTTGAGCTTTAAAGAGCGCCTGAGTGACGCCGGGACGATCTCTTACCCTTTTCTTGGCGAGCTGCAGGTGCTGGGGCTGCGTCTGGGCGAGCTGGAGGCGTTGATTACCCGGGGGCTCAAGGGGCCTTATCTGGTCAATCCCAGTGTTAACGTGACGATTCTTGAATACCGGCAGTTTTATATCAATGGTGAGGTCAAGAAAGCGGGTGGTTACGCCTTCCGGCCGGGGCTGACGATGCGCAAAGCGGTGGCGGTGGCGGGCGGTTTTGCCGAGCGTGCGGCACGCGGGCAGGTGTTTGTGCTGCGTGATAGCTCCTCTAGCGGGAAACCCCAGCCGATGGGGCTCAACACCCTGGTCATGCCCGGCGATATTATTAATGTCGAAGAGAGCTTTTTCTAGAAGGGCGGCTTTAATCCAGCGCGTTTTCGGCTTTTTTATTTCCTTTTCCCCCTGATTTGGCCTGATTTGCTCTCTGGCAGATCGGGCCCGTAGTCGTTAGGAACTGTAGTATGGACACACAAACTCAGCAACCCTTGGCCAATCGCCTGGCTGATTCCGAGGTGATCGATCTGCGTGAGTACTGGCGTACGGTGATGCGTCATAAATGGGGCATTCTGGGGTTGGCGCTGGTGGTGACCCTGATGGCCGCGATGGTGGTGTTTTCGCTGACACCTATCTATCGGGCGACGGCGACTCTGCTGATCGAGGGGCAGCAGAACAAGGTGGTCTCCATCGAGGAGCTGTACGGCCTGGACACCAGTAAAAGCGAATACTTTCTGACCCAGTTTGAAATCTTAAAATCCCGCCAACTGGCCGAAAAGGTGATCGCGAAGCTTGCTCTTGACAGCCACCCGGAGTTTGACCCTGAGGCGAAGTCGAAGGGCTTCGACTGGCAGCAGTACCTGCCCAATAAGGAGCTGCCGGATTGGCGTCAGTGGCTGCCTATCGAGCTGCCCGCCGATGACGCGGTGGTCGATCCGCAGATTGCGCATCAGCTGCTGGTCAATAACTTTTTAGCGCGGTTGTCGATCAGTCCGATTCGTAAGACCCAGCTGGTTAATATCAGCTTCGAGGCCAGTGATGCCACACTGGCTGCCGCGGTAGCCAACGCGGTGGGCGAGACCTACATTGAGAGTAATCTTGAAGCGCGAATGCAGCTGACCTATAAGGCGTCCTCCTGGCTGATGGAGCAGCTGGAGGGGCTGCGGGCCAAGCTGAAAGAGGCGGAGCAGCGCTTGCAGCAGTTCCGCGAGACCGAGCAGTTGGTTGATGAAGAGGGACGTCTGTCGTTAGCCAGCTCGGAGCTGGATCTGATCTCTACAAAATTGGTCGATGCGCGCCGCCAGCGCCTGGAGGCAGAGGGAATCTTCAAACAGATCAGTCGTAGCGGCGCCAGCCAAAATTACGATGTGATCCCGGCGGTGCTGGCACACCCTCTGGTTGGCACTTTTAAGGAAAATCTTGCTGAGGCAGAACGCAAAAAAAATGAATTAGCGCAGCGTTATGGGCCTAAGCACCCTAAGATGATCGCGGCTGTCTCCGAAGTTAAGCGGGCTGGCAGTACCCTGGTTCGACAGGTGGGTGCCGTTGTCGGCGGGGTGCGTAATGATTTTAGTATGCTGGTGGCTAACGAGCGTTCGCTGAAGCGTGAGTTGGTACGGGCCAAGAGCAATGTTCAGAGCCTGAACAGTAAAGGCTACCGGCTGCGGGAGTTGCGCCAGGAGGTAGAAGTTAATCGTCAGCTCTACGACACTTTTTTTACCCGCCACAGCGAAACCAGCGCTACCAATGACCTGGCAACGGCGAATGCGCGTATTTCCGATCCTGCGGTAAAACCTTTAAAGCCTAGCAAACCCAATAAGAAACTGGTGGTTGCCGCCGCCTTTGCCGCCAGTTTGATGCTTGGGATTATGTTGGCGTTCCTGCTCGAAGCCCTGAATACCACGCTTAAGCATGCCGGTGACGTTGAGCAGAAGCTGGGCGTGCCCATGCTGGGGCTGTTGCCGCTGCTCAAGCGGGGTGATAAAAACCAGATGGCGTTGAAGGCCTTTAAAGAGGAACGCGATAGGGGCTTTAGTGAATCGATTCGCACGATTCGCACCGGTGTGGTGCTCTCCGGCCTGGATAGTCCGCACAAAGTGTTGCTGATTACCTCCTCGCAGCCCGGTGAGGGTAAGTCGACGGTGGCGATGAATCTGGCCTGTGCATTGGGACAGATGGAGCGGGTGTTGCTGATCGACGCCGATATGCGCCGGCCTTCGTTGGCCAAGGTGTGTGGGCTGGCCAAAAATACGGCGGGGCTGTCGGAGCTTGTTGCGGGCAGCTCCTGTATTAAGGAGTCTGTACATACGCTGATCGAAGACCAGGTGGATGTGCTGCCCGCCGGTGTGATTCCGCCCAATCCACTGGAGCTGTTGGGGTCAAAACGTTTTGCCAGCGTGATGCATGTGCTGGAGTCTCATTATGATCGTATCGTTATCGATGCGGCGCCCTCGCTCGCGGTCAGTGATGCGATGGTGCTGGCCCGTCATGCCAATTCCCTGATCTACGTGGTGCGGGCAGACACCACTCCTTACCAAACCGTGCAAAGTGGTCTTAAACGTTTGCAGCAGGCCAATGCGCCCATCACCGGTGTGGTGCTCAATGCGGTGGATGTTAGAAAGGCGCATAAGTATCACGGTGAGGGCTATGCCGGTTATTACGATGTTTATGGCTATCAGGAGAGTTAAGGGCTATAGCTTAAGGGCTACGATTTAAGACTAAAGCTTAAAGGCTACGATTTAAGGGAGGGGCTAAAGACAAAGATGAATGGGTTGCGCAGCAGGGTTAAGGGCACCAGGATTAATAGCGACAGGGTTAGGCGCGACTGGGTTAACAGCGCCTTAGGCCACGTGCCGGGTAGCTACCCGCTAT
>JBALTG010000128.1:0-8576 GCA_036964625.1 Motiliproteus sp. | reverse complement strand
TTGTTATTTTCTGCCGGGGGTCGACGACGGGGCTCAGACGTTGGAGCAGGCTCTGGATTTGGCTCGGTTGTCGGTCGCAGACGGTATTGAGCATGCGGTGCTGACACCGCATATCCATCCGGGGCGCTATGATAATGATCTGGATAGCTTGCAGGCCCCTTTTCAGCGCTTCTCCGAGGCGTTAGTCGACGCCGATATTCCTCTAACAATCTCGCTGGCCGCCGAGGTCCATTGTACTCCTGAGTTGCTGCAGATGATCCCGCAGCAACAGATCCCCTTTATCGGTGAATACCGGGGGGAGTCGGTGCTGCTGCTCGAGTTTCCTCATGCCCAGATACCGGTCGGCAGCGATAAGCTGGTGACTTGGCTGCGCAACCAGCAGGTGTTGCCGTTGATCGCGCATCCAGAGCGGAATAAGTCGGTGCTACGTGACCTCAGCGTGATTGAGCCTTTTGTTAAGCTTGGGTGTCTGCTGCAGGTTACAGCGGGTTCGCTGGTCGGAGGTTTCGGTCCGGCCTGTCAGCAGGTCGCCGAAGAGCTGTTGCGCCGGGGCTGGGTCTCTGTGTTGGCCACTGATGCGCATAACAGTCGGCACCGGCCTCCGAGGATGACGGCTGGCCATCATGCGGCGATCGACATTGTCGGGCCCCAGGCGGCTGAGGCGCTGGTTTGGGGTATGCCGCGGCAACTGCTGGGGTTAACGGGTGTATAGCAGCCTGGTTCGCAGGTTCAAGCCTCAAGGGCGCGTCGTGATCGCGTTGCTGTTGCTGCTGATTATCGGCTGGGCGCTACAGGCCGCAGCCAGGGCGGGGCTCTCTGATCTGTATGCGTTTCAGGTGAGTAGTTATACCCAAAAATGGGCTGCTGCGGATGACCCGAGCGATGCCGCGATCACGAACAAGGAGTGGCTTGAGGTTTCTGGTGCTATCGATCGGCTGCTGTGGCTGGTGCCGGAGCATCCCGATTATTTACAAGCGGCGGGCATCGCCTATGGCCTGTATGCCAATAAGGGCACGGTTGCTACCGAGCGCGTAGATGCGTTGCTGGCCCTGTCTGCTGATTTTTATCGACAATCGCTGTCGAGTCGTCCTGCCTGGCCCTACGCCTGGGGCAATTTAGTGTTGCTCAAGGCGGGCCAGGGCCAATTGGATGCTGAGTTCTATCATGCGTTGGAGCGTGCGGCGACTCTTGGGCCTTGGGAGCCTGAGGTACAGATGGCCCTGACAGAAGCTGGATTGGCGCACTGGTCTGCGTTGAACGCGGTGGCAAAAGGGATCGTCGTCGCTACGGTTAGCCGGGGTATCAGTCGTGATCTGAACACATTCCAGCGCCTGGCGACGAGTTACCAGCAGTTGGATACACTCTGTCTATACCTGCCAAAAAATGCACACCAGCAGCGCTTTTGTAAAGCCTGACCTAGGCAGCACCCCGGCCAGTATAAAGCCCCATCCAAACATGAATAGCTGGTTTTGTGGGTATGATTTTGTGGGTCGGGCTTCAGCCTGACGCAGGCCGCACTCAGGTCGGAGCCAATCCCAATCCACACATGAGCAGCTGATTTTGTGGGTCGGGCTTCAGCCTGACGCAGGCAGCACTCAGGCCGGAGCCAATCCCAATCCAAGTATGAGCAGCTGATTTTGTGGGTCGGGCTTCAGCCTGACGCAGGCAGCACCGATGCCGGAGCCAATCCCAATCCACACATGAACTCCGGATTTTGTAGATCGGTGTTCAGCCCGACTTAGGCAGCCGCCTGTAGCGGGTGTCCCTTTTGTTTTTCTCTGGCTCGGTTTATCTCAGTGTTCGCGGCGCCGCTATCTATGCAGTATCTCTGTGCTGAACCAGCCCCAGAGTCCGAGGCTGTAGTTGGGGAAGATGTCGATCCCCAACGCTGATTTGATCAGGTACAGAACGACCAGTCCCAGTAGGGTTGAGAATAAAATAAACAGCGCCAATGCCAGCACTTTGACGCGCAGCGCCAGGGCGCGTTCGCGGTCACTGAGCTGACGTTTGTTTCTGCCCGCGAGAACGACATAGTAGTAGCGCCAGTGCCAGAATCCGAACACCCCCCGCATATCGACCTGGTGTATGCCCCAGGTTCGCGCCCCCATGGCCTCTTTAAGGCAGACCAACTGTACGTCACTGAAGCTGGCGTGGTGTTTTTCCGGGATGCGCTCGAACAGCCCTCTGATGTAGGGGTCTTGGCGGATGTCATGAGGAATCTGTAGCGGCATAATCAGGCAGCGTTAATCGAGGTTAGGGTGACGGTAGGTGCGTTGATCGCCGCAGTCATAAGTGTCTGTTTGGTGCGGTGCAACAAGGTCTTGTGTCGATGAGCAAGTGTTATAAACACCTACGCGTGTTAAGGAAGTCGGATCATAGCATCGATAGCCTTCAAAGCCAGGGGCGATAGCTCGCCTCTGTGCTAGGCTATTAACGCGGCGGGCTATATAGTTGACGAATAGTCGACGCATGGACGGTCAGCCTACTGGTCCAGAGTCTGATTCGTAAGACGCAGGGTGGGGCTGAGGATGCGGCCCCGCTGCAATAGGAGAGTTTGCCATGTCACCTGAAGATGCCATTCAGCAGCTAGATATTGCGTTGAGAGAAAAATATCCGGATATGACATTTTTACCCTCGGGTATCTGCAGCCGGATTGTGCAGGTGCCGTTTAAATCGGGCTCGGCGTTACAGTACGTTTTGACTCTGTTTGTCGAGGTGGAGATGGCGCCCACTACCGGTGTGGCGACCGCAGTACGGGTTAGCCATCCGCCCAACCATGCGTGGGAGTCCAGTCCGGAGGAGTTGAATAAATCCAGCGCTAACCTGCGGGTGCTGTTTGATATGATCACCGAGCTGGGTAAAGGGTATCTGACGCGTGAGCGACAAACCCTGAAGGTGCTTAATAATCAAGAGCTGGGCAAGCAGTTGCAGCGGCTTTGTCATGCTAACGGTGATGAAAATGTGGTCGCGGATGCGGCACAGTTTGTCTTGAAAAAAGGACTGGCGCAGGTGACGGTTACAATTGTTGAAGATAAATCCCTGTCCCCCCACGCTGCGATTACGATGAATGTGGCCGGTGTCGACAGTAAGGATCTACTGGCTTCGATCAAAATGCTGCTCCAGAACGCCGTTAAATAGCTTTATCGGCAGCCTTGTCTGTGGACTTTGGCTGGTCATCTGAGTCTCATACCGATAGCATAGAGCTCTTGCCGCAGCGGGCCGTTATCGGGTTCCTTTGTGGCCTGTTTTTGTTCTATCTGGCGGGTCCGTTTCACTATGAGTTATCAGGTTCTTGCACGTAAATGGAGACCCTCAACCTTCGAGGCGATGGTTGGGCAGGATCTGGTGCTGCAGGCGTTGGTTAATGCGCTGGACACTAATAGGCTGCACCATGCCTACCTGTTTACCGGCACCCGGGGGGTAGGCAAAACCTCGATCGCCCGCCTGTTTGCCAAAGCGTTAAACTGTGAGCAAGGTGTCAGCTCCACCCCCTGTGGTCAGTGCTCGCCGTGTCGTGAGATCAGTGAGGGTCGGTTTATTGATCTGATCGAGGTGGATGCGGCATCCCGGACCAAGGTTGAAGACACCCGCGAGCTGATGGATAACGTGCAATACGCACCGACTCAGGGGCGCTACAAAGTGTACCTGATCGATGAGGTGCACATGCTCTCGACCCACAGTTTTAACGCACTGCTGAAGACGCTGGAGGAGCCGCCTCCGCATGTCAAATTCCTGCTGGCGACGACCGATCCGCAGAAGCTGCCGATGACGATTTTGTCGCGTTGTCTGCAGTTTAACCTTAAGAATATGGTGCCTGAAAAGATCGTTGAGCATCTGCAGAAGGTACTTCAGGCCGAACAGATCCCGTTCGAAGACAATGCGCTCTGGTTGCTGGCCCGTGCTGCTAGCGGCAGTATGCGCGATGCGATGAGTCTGGCCGACCAGGGGATCGCGTTTGGCAGCGGTCAGTTGCTGGATGCCGATGTACGCGCGATGCTGGGAAGTGTCGATCAGCGTCAGGTGCTGGGCTTGTTGCAGCAGCTGGCGCAGGGGTCGGCTAAGGGTATGCTTGACACGATCGCTGAGATGGCGCGGTATGGTGCGGACAGTGATACGGTTTTGGCAGATTTGCTGGGGCTGCTGCATCGGCTGAGCATTGCGCAGATGTTGCCGGATGCCGTGGATAACAGCCAGGGCGATCGGGATGAAATTATCGCGCTTGCAGGGCAGTTACGCGCCGAAGATGTGCAGCTGTTCTACCAGATTGCGGTGCATGGGCGTCGTGATCTGCCGCATGTGCCCGTGGCGCGTGAAGGGCTGGAGATGACGCTGTTGCGGATGTTGGCGTTCCGCCCCGTCGCTGCCGGAGAGATCGCCCTGCCGGAAGCCGCGGCTGATGCGGCTGGCGTGGCTGCCCCCCCTGTCACCCCTATAGCGCAGTCTTTGCCAGAACCGGTTTCGGCGCCGCTTTCCCAACCGACACCTGCACCACAGTCTGCGTCATCGCCTGCGGCTACACCCGCACCAGATTATGATGATCCTCCCCCCTGGGGTGGCGTGGCCTCTGCTGGAGGGCCTGATTCAAAAAAGTCTGAGGCACCGGTAGCCGCTAAGCCGGAATCAGCGCCGGAGCCAGTGCCGGAGCCTGCGCCGCCGCGTGTGTCACTCGTAGAGCCAAGAGCTGAGTCGATAGCAGGGCCTGACGTTGAATCGGTCGTTGCTAAAAAGACTGCTACCAGAACGGATGCAGGCGCTGACACAGACGCTGTTACAAGCACTGAGCCTGTCGCTAAGCCTTGGGCTGTGCCCGCTGTTAAGCCGGTAGCAGAGCTTGCCGCCGCCCCCGTCGTGTCCGAGGCCGTGGAGGAAGTGATTGAGGTCGCCTTCGGTGGTGCCGAGGCGGTGCGCTGGGTGCGTTTGATCGATAAGATCGGGCTTAGCGGAATGACGTATAATATAGCTGCTAATGCGGGGCTACGCTCGGTGGAGGGCGCTCAATGGTGCTTTACCCTGACCGGTGAGCAGATCCACATGTTCAACGCCACCCATCAACAGCGATTGGCGCACGCGCTTTCCGAGTATCTGGGCGAAACTATTTCGGTTACGGTGGTTGAAGGTCGGGCTGATAGTGAGACCCCTGCGCAGTATCGGCAACGTAAGCGCGAGGAGCGTCAGGCGGAGGCCGTTCAGTCGATCGAACGCGACACTAATGTACAGGCGATTATCGCTAACTATGATGCCCGTATTGACCCAGGTTCAATCAGGCCGGTCGAAAACGGCAAAGCTTTGAGGTAACAGTAAATGATGAAAGGTGGAATGGGCGATCTGATGAAGCAGGCCCAGCAGATGCAAGAGCAGCTGAAAAAAGCGCAGCAAGAGGTGGCTAATGCCGAGGTGACGGGCGAATCCGGCGCCGGGTTGATTAAGATCCTGATGAGCGGTCGTCACGATGTCAAGCGGGTCAGTATCGATGCGAGCCTGATGAGCGAAGACAAAGAGATCCTGGAAGATCTGATCGCCGCTGCAGTCAATGACGCGGTGCGTAAAGTCGAGAGCGCTAGCCAGGAAAAAATGGCCGGACTCACGGGCGGGATGATGCCGCCCGGTTTTAAGATGCCATTCTAAGCTGAGTCTTTATCGATGAGTTATAGCCCTTTAATCGATCAGCTGATCAACTCGCTGCGCTGTCTGCCGGGTGTTGGCGCCAAGTCGGCACAGCGGATGGCGTTTCAGCTGCTCGAGCGTGATCGCCCGGGGGGGCAGCAGCTGTCGCAAGCGCTGGCCACCGCGATGGCCGAAGTGGGGCATTGCCAGCAGTGCCGGATTTTGACCGAGCAGTCGTTGTGTCGAATCTGCAGTAGCCAGAGTCGTGATGGGTCGTCGATCTGTGTGGTCGAGAGTCCGGCCGATGTGGTTGCGATCGAGCAGACCGGCAGTTTTCGCGGTACCTACTTTGTACTTCAGGGGCATCTGTCGCCTCTGGATGGTTTGGGACCGGAGGATATCGGCATACCGCAACTGTTGGCACGGTTGCAGCACGCGGGTGTCGAAGAGTTGATCATCGCGACCAATCCTACGGTCGAGGGTGAGGCTACCGCGCATTACATTGCTGAGCAGATCAGGCCGATGGGGATTAAGGCTAGCCGTATAGCTCACGGCGTACCCCTGGGGGGTGAGCTGGAGTATGTTGACAGCAGTACCCTGACCCATGCACTTAACGGACGTAAAGCGTTGTGATAAATCGACCTCTAGAACAGGATCTGCTGGCGCAGTGCCAGCAAGCAATTTCCGCGGCGGAGTGGGTTTCGACGGACCTGCGTCTGGCTGAATTATGCCTCGCCTGGCGCCAGTGTGCGCGGGTGGCGGTGGATACCGAATTCCAGCGCACCGACACCTTTTATCCGATTCCGGGGTTGATTCAGGTGGGCTGTGACCAGCGCGCGTATCTGATCGATCCGCAGGCGATCACCGATTTTGCTCCCTTTGTGGAGTTACTCAACGATACCTCGGTGCTGAAACTGATTCATGCCGGTAGTGAGGATCTGGAGCTGTTTGCGCACTGCTACGGCGCGACGCCCCGGCCGCTGTTTGATACCCAGACCGCCTGTGCGTTTGTAGGCTTGGGGTTGTCGGTGGGTTACCAGCGCTTGCTGGGTACCCTGTTTGAGCTGGAGGTCGATAAGCACGAGACCCGTTCCGACTGGTTGCAGCGACCCTTGACCGATGCGCAGCAGCGCTACGCCGCCGAAGATGTGGTGTACCTGGATCTGATCTACCAACGCCTGGCCGTACGGCTGGAGGCCGAGGGTAAGATGGATTGGCTGTTGCAAGAGAGCCAGCAAGCTGCCGATGCCGCGCTGCAAGCGCCCGATATGGATGATTATTACCTGCGTTTTAAGCAGGCTTGGAAACTTAAACCGAACCAGCTAAGCGTGTTGCAGGCGCTGTCTGGCTGGCGTGAACGGCAGGCCCGTGAGCGCGACATACCGCGTAACTTTGTAATCCATAACAACACCCTGCAGTCTATTGCCACTAAGTTGCCGAGCACCATGGGGGCGTTGTCGGGGGTTGAGCAGATTCGCGGACGCGCGCTCTCAACCGATGGCGCGCAGTTGTTGGCTTTGGTGCAACAAGGGCTGCAGCAAGGGCAGGAGCAAGCCCAGTCAGGCGCGCCAACGGCGTTGCCTCGTCCCTTGCCCAGTAGCTGTAATGCGGTGTTGAAATCGCTTAAACAGCAGGTTCGCGAATGTGCAGAGCGGCTGCAGATAGCGCCCGAGCTGCTGGTGCGACGTAAAGATCTTGAGGCGCTGGTCCGCTGCCAGCTGGAGCGGACCGAGGTGGTACTGCCCGCGGGCTTGAAGGGCTGGCGTGAGGCGGTTATCGGCCGGGCGTTGGTGGCTCATCTTACTGGCGCAAATGAGGTGGAGAAATCAGTATGAAAGTGATCTGTTCGATATACCGAAGTACCAAGAAAGCGGACATGTATCTCTATGTGGAGAAGCGTGAGGGCTTGGCGCGCGTGCCTGAGGCGCTGATAGAGGTGTTTGGTAAGCCCACCGGAGCGATGACGCTGTTGATTACACCGACCAAGAAACTGGCGCGTGCCGATGCGGTGAAGGTGCTGGCTGAGATCCGCAGCAAAGGTTTTTACCTGCAGATGCCGCCGCCCCGCGAGGATTATATGCTCGATCTATATCGCGAGCCGACCGAATCCAGGTGGCTACAGTAGGCCGCGGCACAGGCGCGCGATAACATGTCTCCCGCCCAGCCGTTCTGGCTGACCAAGACGCTAACCGAGATGAGCGCAGCAGAGTGGGAATCACTCTGCGATGGCTGTGGTAAGTGTTGTCTGCACAAAATCGAAGATGAAGACACCGATGAGCTTTTGTATACCCGCATCGCTTGTCGGCAGCTGGACCTGGGTACGGTTCGTTGCCGGGATTACGCGGGGCGCTTCAAGGCGGTGCCGGAGTGTCTGAATGTACGCGATCTGGCATCAGAGAACTATCACTGGTTGCCGCTTACCTGCGCCTACCGGCTGCTGGCTGAGTCTCAGCCACTGCCGGATTGGCATCCGCTGATCAGCGCCAGTCTGGACTCGGTGGTGGATGCCGATGTTTCGATCATCCGCTGGGCCGTCAGCGAGCGCGATGTTAGCGAGGCGGACTGGTTCGATCACGTACTTGAGGGTATTGAGCTCTAATTTTCTCCCTTCTGTTCTAGGTTTTAGGTTCTAGGTTCTAGGTTCTAGCTGATTGCCCATGCTCTTTAGTCATACACCCACAGGTGTATGACTTAAATGCAGGAGCAATTTCAGACCGACCCACAAAAGATGCCGCTGGGGTTGGTGGTTTATGTGGGTCAGGCTTCAGCCTGACAGAACCCTCAGGCGGCCATCCTGCCGGGATGCTACACCCACAAAATTTGATATGCATGCCCGCTATTCATGTGTGGATGGGCAGTTATGCTGACCTGAGTGCTACCTATGTCAGGCTGAAGCCCGACCCACAAGGATAATGAAATGGACCCACCCCTTTCTGGAGCGGCTTCTGTGAGCCAAGATGGATGTGTGAACA
>JBALTG010000127.1:0-13694 GCA_036964625.1 Motiliproteus sp. | reverse complement strand
TTACAGCGATTAACATACGGCGCAATGCGCTTCGCTTATTGTCGCCCTACACCCAGCTCCCTCCTTGTCGTTCGGCAGGATAGCTGCAGTCACGAATAAACGCTTTATAGCAGGAGTCGCCATTACCGAGCGCTTGGCATAGCTGAATCAGCGTCTGCTTTATCGATCTTGAGGATATGGGAACATTGTCGTGTTAGCAGACCCCAAGTGACGGCTTGGGCCGACTCTTGCCGCTGCCGGTTTCCGGAGGCTTGGCCGCTATAGAGAAACCGGCGTTAAGCTGCTGCTTCGGAGTGGCAGGTCAGTCAGGCCTGCTTTCTGTTTGAATTGTTCGGCGGGACGAGCACTATTGACCGCTTTAGATCAAGCAGACCTCCCACCCTCGACCGCTAAGAGGCCCTTTACTGTCCATTGCCAGTGACTCTGCAACCCATGCCTCGCAGCAACAATTAACTCCGACATAGCCAATAAAAAAACATACAGACAAATCTAAGAATACGAACCAGGGCGGCGTTAGCGTTTTCCGGTAGCAGCACTTAGAGCGGGATCAGACAACCCGCGAACAGCACCCCAAACACCAGCAGCAAGCGGCCGCTTTTGGGGGCCAGCGGCAACCGCTGTTCGGCGCTGACGCTCAATAGCCGAATCAGTTCGGGCAGTAACAGCAGACTGGGCAGCAATGGCCACAGCCGCAGCAACAACCCCTGCTGCCACAGCAGCAGGGCCAACAGGTAGGTCGCGGCCAGCATCAACAGGTACAGTTTGCGGCCTCGCTCGAACCCTAAGCGCACCACCAGGGTCAGCACCGCGTCGCGGCGATCGCTCTCCCAGTCGCGCAGCTCGTTGCTCAGCAGCAGCAGCGCCACCAGCATACTGACCGGAAAAGAGAGCCAAAAGATGCTCCAGGACAGCGGCGCGCCCATCGCATGGTAAGCGCCCACTATCATCAGCACCCCCATCAACCAGAACACCAGCAGTACTCCCAGTCCGCGACGTTTATAATGGATCGGCTCGGTGGTGTACCCCAGCGCGCCCAACAGTCCCAGAACAATCAACCCAACCAGGGTCCAGCCGACATCGATCACCAAGATCCCACCGACCAACATGCTCAGGCCGATACAGAGCAAGCCCCAACGGGTGTGGCGCCGAATCACTCTGCGCACTTGCCTGTAGACCTCATCCTGCAGCAACGGCAGGTCGCTCTGATCGTTAATCAGGTTAACCCCGGCCTGCAGCAGCATCCCGGCGAGCACGATCACCCCTGCGCGGATACCGCCGCCCTGCTGCTGCAGTAATGCCAGCGCGACGCCCAAGCCACAGGAGACCAGCGCCACCACCAACGAAAAAGGCCGCAGTGACTTGGAAAATAAGGGAACCTCAATCGCAACGGCGTTGCTCTGACTAGCGCCAACCCGGCTATCCATTCTGCTGCTCCAGTAATGCCAGCGTGACGCCCAAGCCACAGGAAACCAGCGCCACCACCAACGAAAAGGGGCGCAGTGACTTGGCAAAAGAGGGAACCTTAATCGCAGCGGCGTTGCTCTGACTAGCGCTGCTCTGACCCGAGCTGCACTGACCCGTACTAAATTGGCTATCCATTAACCGAGGCTACCGCGCGGGTGCGTTAGACAGGTCACGCATCAGCAGCGCGTACTCCATATCGGTCGCAAAGGGCGCAGGAATGCGTACCACATGACCGTTTCCGGGCGCCGCATCGATCTGCTCACCGCGGCGATTTTCCAGCTGCTCCAGTTTAAACCGGACATTGCCCTGCGGGGTCATCAACTCGACGCTGTCGCCCAGTTCGAAACGGTTCTTCACGTCGATCTCCAGCATCTCGCCATCGCGTCGCATCACCTCACCCACAAACTGCTGGTGCACACCGATCGAATTACCGGTCTCGTAGTTCTGATATTCATCGTGCACATGGCGACGGTAGAAACCTTCGGTGTAACCCCGGTTAGCCAGGTTCTCCAGTGTATCCATCAAGCTTCTGTCGAACGGTTTACCGGCAGCCGCATCGTCGATCGCCTGGCGGTAGGTCTGGGCAGTACGGGCCACATAGTAGTGCGACTTGGTACGACCTTCGATCTTCAGTGAATGCACCCCCATCTCGGTCAGCCGCTGTACGTGCTGGATCGCCCGCAGGTCTTTGGAGTTCATGATGTAGGTGCCGTGCTCATCTTCAAACGCGGGCATGTACTCCCCTGGCCGGGAAGCCTCCTGCAGCAGGACAATTTTGTCTGAGGGTTTGCCGACGCCCAACTGCGGCTCACCTTCAGCCGGTTGCGCGAGGTCCGCACTGGGATCAAAGGCCTGCACCGGCACGATGTCGCCGGATTCATCCTCTTTGCCTTCATGGACGTCGTACTTCCAGCGGCAGGCGTTGGTGCAGGCACCCTGGTTCGGGTCGCGGTGGTTGATATAGCCCGACAACAGACAACGGCCGGAATAGGCCATACAGAGCGCGCCGTGAACAAAGACTTCCAGCTCCATCTCCGGGCAACGCTGACGGATCTCTTCGACCTCATCCAGCGACAGTTCGCGCGACAGGATCACCCGCTCCACCCCGACGCTATGCCAGAATTTAACCGACGCCCAGTTCATCGCGTTGGCCTGCACCGACAGGTGAATCGGCACCTCCGGCCAGCGTTCGCGCACCATCATGATCAGGCCTGGGTCGGACATGATCAGTGCATCAGGCCGCATCGCCACCACCGGCTCCATATCGGCCATATAGCTCTTGAGCTTGGAGTTATGCGGCGAAATATTGCTGGCGACGTAAAACTTTTTACCCTGTGCATGAGCGATATCAATACCGTCCGCCAGGTTTTCAAGCTTAAACTCGTTGTTGCGCACCCGCAGACTGTAGCGCGGCTGACCGGCATACACCGCATCGGCACCGTAGGCAAAGGCGTAACGCATATTCTTCAGGGTGCCGGCCGGCGACAGTAATTCTGGAGTAAACATCAAACATCTCAATTTATAATATCTAGGAATATAACAACCAGGAATTTAACACTGCTAGTGCGACGGCACAGATGCCGCCCATCAGGACAGGATCGCTTGGGGAACTCCTTGCGAAGCCAAGGCGATATCAAACAGCGGGGTGTAGATAGACCCTGTCGCACCCGGTTTACTCTGATACAGCACGACCGCATCGACCAGCGACGACTGATCCAGTCGCGGCCACGGCTCCGAGTGGTCGAAGGCTGCGCCTACAGGCAGACGTCCCAAGGTAACATGGGGCTGATAACCGGTGTGATCTAACGGCAGACCAACCTGC
Organism: Motiliproteus sp.; assembly: GCA_036964625.1. Taxonomy (GTDB): domain Bacteria; phylum Pseudomonadota; class Gammaproteobacteria; order Pseudomonadales; family Balneatricaceae; genus Motiliproteus. Next base: position 10,408 of record JBALTG010000127.1, on the reverse strand, counting down.
GCCGCGATCTCCACGACTCTGCGCTGCAACTGCACCAACTCAGCCCCGGTGTCAGACAGGGCAGCGAGTACAGCGAGTTCAGGATTAACCTGCAGATAGCCGACCCGATCCAGATGCAGCTGAAATGAGCATTGCTGCTGCAGCCCTAACCGGGCCTGGTGCTCCAACTGGGCAACCTGATCCAGGTTGATCTCCCCCAAAAAACCCAGGGTCAGATGGTAACTGTTCGAATCCGACCAGCGCACCCGTCCCTGGCTATCAAAACTGCATAGGGTATCGGCATAATTAGCCAGACGTCGCACCACGGAACTCTTGAGCGGCACCGCCAGAAAGGATCGGATTGTCATGCTGGAAAGCGTGCCTGTGCGCAGCAAAAAATGCGAAAGATCATTATTTCACCTGTTTAGAAAACAATCAAGCATGCCGCTTCACACTTAACCCAAAGGCCGCTGGCTGCGCTGACCCTCATTGCGTTTTGCTGGCCACGGGGACGGAACTTCCGGACCGGGCGCTACTCTGTAGCAATTTGATCTGCGCTGCCAGTCGCAGCAACTCGCTATTCACCTGCTTGCGAAAACTGTTAATAGCCGCTATGGCCTGCTCATGCTCTTTGACCGACCGGCTTAAGGCTATAGGCACTGCCGGATTTTTCTTCAGCGCTTGCAGCTGCTGCTCGAATTGAAGCAGCTGCGTATCCTGCAATGAATCCAGCTCCTGATTGGCTTGATCCCATAACTGCAGGCGGCCACCAAGATCGGCCAGGTCAACTTGCACCCCCCCTTTCAAATCGGCCAACTGAGTTAGCAATGCATTCTGCCCCTTGCCGAATTGTGCTAGCTCAACACCGGCCTTGTCCAGATCCGTCTGCGTTTTTTTCAACAGGGCCCTGAGTTGGGTGGATTGTGCCAGGAGCTCTCCCGACTGCTTATTCAGAGCAGCCAGGGCCTGATCCATTTTGTCAATTTTGGGCTTATTACGCTGGTAGGCGACAGCCCACAATTTGGCCAATTCAGAATCAACATGCTTAAGACGTTTATCGCCATTAAGCATGAATTTACTCATCCGTGCCTGGAGTGCCGCACCCGACTTATTGGCATTATCATCGGTAGCATTAATCAGCCCCTCGAGAGAACTTAAGCGGCTATTGGACTCAGTCAACTGCAGCTGCAGCTGCTTAATATGCGTCATCCCCCAGTAACCACCGGCCCCTATAACCAGCATCATCAGCAGTAGCAACCAGGGCATAAAACCGCCGCTCCCGGCTCTCGTGCCGGGCGCGGAAGAGCCCGCAACACGCGCCGTTGCTGCGGCCCCGGAAGCTTTTTTTAAGCTAGGAATTTTGGGCTGATCAAGCGCATCCCGAGCCGGACCCAGCTCAGGAATATTGTTGAACTCTTCATCGCGGGTCACGGGGTATACGGCTCCAGGAGAAAGCAATTGCGGGCTGGGGTTATGGACCTGAAAGTCTGACTACTTGATCGAGTTCAGAACCCGCTGCAAAGACTCTGCCGTTTCATGCCCCCGATCGGTCAGGTAACCGCCATCAGTTTGGCTGATCAGCCCTTTATCAAACAGCCGCTGGGCGGCTGCAGCCACATCCACTGGGGCTTCGTTATGGATTTTCAGGCCCGCCTGCAAGGAGGCCAGGTCAAAACGCGCCAACAACTCCAACTCCGCAATCGTATCCGCCGCGAATGCTCCGTTCATTTGATTACTCTCCAATAGATGTGAGGCTTCAGCATAAACATCTGCATGCAAATCCTCAACCGCTAATCAGCGCTATGCGCCATACCAGACAAACAAAAAAAACCCCGACAGTGCCGGGGTTTATGAAAGCGTTTTAGATGCTTATTACATCATGCCGCCCATACCACCCATACCGCCCATGCCGCCCATGCCGCCCATATCAGGCATACCACCAGCAGCACCCGCTTCTTCAGGGTGATCCGCAACCATCGCTTCGGTCGTGATCATCAGACCGGCGATAGACGCGGCCGCCTGCAGTGCAGAACGAGTTACCTTAGCAGGATCCAGGATACCCATTTCCAGCATATCACCGTACTCACCGGAAGCCGCATTGTAACCGAAGCTGCCTTCTCCCGACTTCACCTTAGCCAGAACAACAGAGTCTTCCTCACCCGCGTTTTTAACGATCTGACGCAGCGGAGCTTCCATCGCACGACAAGCCAGCTTGATGCCAACGGTCTGGTCATGGTTATCACCTTCCAGCGCTTCGATGCTCTGCAGTGCGCGAACCAGTGCCACACCGCCGCCTGCAACCACACCCTCTTCAACCGCAGCGCGGGTAGAGTGCAGTGCGTCTTCGACGCGATGCTTCTTCTCTTTCATCTCAACTTCGGAACCCGCTCCGACCTTGATAACCGCAACACCGCCTGCCAGCTTGGCAACACGCTCCTGCAGCTTTTCTTTGTCGTAATCGGACGTCGTATCAGCGATCTGGGCACGGATCTGAGCCACCCGCGCCTGGATAGTTTCATGCTCACCAATACCATCAACGATAACGGTATTTTCTTTGGTGATCTGGATTTTCTTGGCTTGACCCAAGTGCTCCAGTGTCGCTGTTTCCAGACTCAGACCCACCTCTTCAGAGATCACGGTAGCGCCAGTCAGGATCGCGATATCTTCCAGCATCGCCTTACGACGATCACCGAAGCCGGGTGCCTTGACGGCTGCAACCTTAACGATGCCACGCATGTTGTTAACAACCAGAGTCGCCAGAGCTTCGCCTTCCACATCTTCAGCCACAATCAGCAACGGACGCGAGGACTTGGCGACGGCTTCCAGGGTCGGCAGCAGATCACGAATATTGGAGATCTTCTTATCCACCAGCAGAAGGTAAGGACCTTCCAGCTCGATAGACATGTTCTCGGGCTTGTTAACAAAGTAGGGAGACAGGTAGCCACGATCGAACTGCATACCTTCGACCACGTCCAGCTCGTTTTCAATACCGGTACCTTCCTCGACGGTGATAACACCCTCTTTACCCACTTTAGCCATCGCTTCAGCGATGATGTCGCCCACCGCGGTGTCGCTGTTAGCAGAGATGGTAGCAACCTGCGCAATTGCTTTAGCATCGGTGCAAGGTGCAGCCATGATCTCGATCTGCTTAACCACAGCCGCAGCAGCTTTGTCGATACCGCGCTTGAGATCCATTGGGTTCATGCCCGCAGCAACAGACTTCAGGCCTTCGCTAACGATCGCCTGAGCCAGTACAGTCGCGGTGGTAGTGCCGTCACCGGCGACATCGTTGGCCTGGGAAGCAACTTCCTTGACCATCTGTGCGCCCATGTTTTCAAACTTGTCTTTCAGCTCGATCTCTTTGGCAACAGACACACCATCTTTAGTGATGGTCGGTGCGCCGAAGGACTTGTCGAGTACGACGTTACGGCCCTTTGGTCCCAACGTGGTTTTAACAGCATCAGCCAGAACATTTACGCCAGCCAGCATCTTGGTGCGGGCGGCATTTCCAAACAGTACGTCTTTAGCAGCCATCTCTATGGTTCCTATTTCTAAATCGTTTCAGTGTGTAGCAATATCGGGATCAAGGACGGCTTAAACAAGCACACCCATGATGTCGCTCTCGCTCATGATCAGCAACTCTTCACCGTCGATCTTTACGGCATTACCGGCGTACTGACCAAACAGAACCTGATCGCCGACCTTAACATCCATAGGTTGAACTTCACCGCTCTGCAGGATACGACCCTGGCCTGCGGCAACAACTTCACCCTGGGTGGGTTTTTCAGTAGCTGAACCTGGCAGTACGATGCCGCCAGCTGACGTGGTCTCTTCTTCGTTACGACGAACTACTACGCGATCATGAAGTGGACGAATGCTCATTTGCGTTTGTCTCCTGATGTTCAAACAAAAAAAGTCGGTCTCGACTTGGACTGCGTATCAAGAGGGACGCCCCTCTCAAACGTTGATGAGATAAATGGGGCCGTTAAAAACGAATTCAACTGCTACAGGGTAAAATTATCAACAAACAGAGAGGGAGAGCCCCCGTGTCGACCCAGAATATTAACCCGGCGGGTTAATAGGAGACGCAAGGATGCGTAAGCACGGACCAAATACCAGATAAAAACAAATAAATCAAGCAGCTCCACGCAACTTCGGCAGATCTTAAGGGTGATGGACACATAGGTATGGAACCTATTTGTCCACAAGGTTAATAGTATTCCAGAGCACGCCAGACGCACGACCCGGTTACTCGTCGCGACGATACTCGCCATCGATCGTTTGGCCACCTTTAGAAGAATCACCCGGAGCAGCAGAATCACGCCCTAAGCCGCTATCTAGCGGGTCCTGCTGCCCCTGCTGCTGAGATCCAGAACGCTGCGCAAATGCCGCCCCCTGGCGCTGGGCGGCGGACACCACAACCTGCCGCAACAACGGCTTCACCAATGCGCGCCGGGTCTGCGGGATCAAACAGCAAAAACCCAACACATCGGTCACAAAACCGGGCGTAATCAACAACGCGCCACCGACAGCCAAGACCAGCCCCTCGACCATCTCCTGCGCCGGTATCTCTCCCCCCTCCATCCGCGAACGCGCCCGCATCAATGTCGACAACCCCTGCTGGCGTAGCATATTGACACCAATAAACGCCGACAACAGCACCAGAGCGATGGTATACCAAGCCCCGATCGCCTGACCGACATTGATCAGCAAGACAATTTCAACGATCGGTATAATCACAAAGAGCAGCAACAAAAAGCGCATGAATGACCTCAAGACAAAGGGGGTTACAGTCAAATGGTATAGAAAAAAACGACTGCAGACCTCAAATTTTACACCAGCCCGCCATCTGGTTATTTCGCAGCGCAGCAAATTTGAATGGAAACCTAATCAAAATAGTCATAAAATCACTGCTGCACCGCAACATAAAGACTCTTGGCAGCTGTACCCGGTATTTTCAACTTGGCACATGCAGACTAAACGCCCGGGATAAATCCAATGACCGCCATTCAGCGGACCTCTTTTGAGATTGTATTATGAACCTACAAGATAAAGTCATTGTTATTACCGGGGGCGGCCAAGGACTCGGCCGTGCCATGGCCCTGTACCTGGCCGACAAAGGAGCGATCCCTGCACTGATCGACATGAACCCTGAAGCCCTCGACGAAACTGTCGGCCTGTGCCTCGAAAAAGGGATCGAAGCCCGCGCTTATGTGGCCAACGTAACCAACGAAGCGGAAGTTGAAGCCACCTTTGCCAAGATCGTCGCAGAGTGCGGTGCTATCGATGCATTGATCAACAACGCTGGCATCACCCGCGACGGCATGTTTATCAAGGCCAAAGACGGCGAGATCGTTAAGCGGATGTCTCTAAGCAGCTGGCAGCAAGTGATCGATGTTAACCTGACCGGTGTTTTCCTGTGCGGCCGTGAAGCGGCAACCAAGATGATCGAAGCGGGCAAGCCCGGCGCTATCATCAACATCTCCAGCATCTCCCGCGCGGGCAACATGGGCCAGAGCAACTATAGCGCGGCTAAAGCCGCCATCGTTGCCCTGACCGTGACCTGGGCCAAGGAACTGGCACGCTTCGGCATCCGTACCGGCGCGATCGCGCCTGGCTTTATCGGCACCGAGATGGTGATGAGCATGAAGCCTGAAGCGCTGGACAAGCTGGCCAATATGATTCCGGCCAAGCGTCTCGGCACACCCGATGAAATCGCTTCTGCGGTATCCTTTATCCTGGAAAATGATTACTTCAACGGCCGGGTCATCGAAGTGGACGGCGCTTTGCGGCTGTAATTTTCCGACCCTGACTCAAAAAACCGACGCTTGTGCGTCGGTTTTTTTTCGCCCGCCCCCCATTCGACCAAATACCCTTCGGCTGTTACAGTCTGCGCATGACGCCCACAACAACCACAACCACAACCACAACCACAACCACAACCACAACCACAACCACTAAAGCACAGCAGATTTGGCAGGTACTGGGCCAGATCCCGTGCGGAAAAGTCGTTAGCTACGGTCAATTAGCTGAATTGGCTGGATTACCGGGCTATGCCCGTTTTGCCGGTACCACCCTCAGACAACTCCCCAATGACAGCGCACTGCCCTGGCATCGAGTCATCAACGCCAGCGGACGGATTAGCTTTCCTGAAGGCACCCCGAAGTTTATGGAGCAGAAGCAACGCCTGCAGGCCGAAGGGGTATTGTTCGTTAATGCGCGTATTCTGATGGCGAACTATCGCTGGCAACCCTAGACTGTTGAAAAACTACCTACGTTGCCAATAGGTCGTTAAAAACGACCTCAAAATGCTCATTTATTGTTCATAAACTGCGCTTTTTCGGTCATTTTTGCCCAGTGTTGGCGGCCTCGCCAACGCTTTTAAACAGTCTAAGGCTTACGTTCAAGGCTCAAGCCGCGCGGTAAGAGAGCAGAAACAACTCCCTAACGGTCTCCTGCAGGCGCGCATCGCTGCCCTGCAAATCCGCCAGAGAGAGCTCGCCGCTGGCGAACAGCGCCCGTAGTTGCTCGGCACTCCACTCAATGACAATATTCCCGGTTCGGCGATCACTGACCTGAAGCAAAGGTTGGTCGCGCTCCAGCCATGCATTGACGGTATAGGTCATAACGGTCTCCTGCTGTTGAATATTAACGCAGGATACGTCACACCCTCCTTAAATGCAATTGATTCTCATTTGCATGTTATAACCTGCCTCGGTTTAGACGTTGCGACGCTCCCTCCCCAAGGAGCCACCCAATACAACATCAGCATTCCCGGCAACGCAATCAAAGCGCAGAGCAGGAAGAACTGGGTGTAGCCCATCGATTCGATCAAAAAACCGGTACTGGCATTGGCAAAGGTCCGCGGTATACTCGCCAGGCTAGTAAACAGAGCCAGCTGCGTTGCGGTAAAGCGCTTATCTGAGAGCCGCGCCATAAACGCAACGAACGCTGCCGTTCCCAGACCCACGCCAAAATACTCGAACGCAACGACCGCAAAGAGTGCTACCGGGTCATTGCCGATCTCGGCAAGCGCCGCAAAGCCCAGAATAGAGACCACCTGCACCACGCCAAAGATCCACAGTGAACGGTTAATCCCCAGCTTGATCATCGCCACCCCGCCGACCAAGCCACCGGCAATAGAGGCGCCCAGGGATGCCGACTTGGCGATGGTACCGATTTCAGTTTTACTAAAACCCAGATCCAGATAAAAAGGGGTCGACAGCGCCGTTGCCATGCTGTCGCCGAGTTTGTACAGCAGAATAAACACCAACGCGGCCACCGCCGTACGTATCGAACTGCGCGAAAAAAACTCGTGAAAAGGCTCAACCACCGCCTCACGCAGGGTCAGGGGTGTGCTGCAGCCCTGCGGCTCCGCGATACAAACACTGGTGATCAACCCCACCAACATAAACCCCGCAACAACCAGGTGAACGGTCTCCCAAGGCAGCTGATCGGCAAGAATCAGCGCCAATGAACCGGGCACCAGACTGGAAAAACGGTAGGCATTAACAAACAGCGAGTTACCCAGCCCCAGCTCCTCATCCGAGAGCAGCTCACGCCGGTAGGCATCCAGCACGATATCCTGGGTCGCGCTAAAGAACGCGACCGCAAACACCACATAGGCAACGGAGGTGATCGAATCGGTCGGATTGAACAGCGAGAAAGCCCCGATCGAGATCAGTAGCGCCACCTGGGTAATCAGCATCCAGCCTCTGCGCCGGCCAAACAGCGGCGGCACGTAACGGTCCAGCGCCGGCGACCAGAGGAATTTCCAGGTGTAGGGAAAGGCAACCAGCGAGAACAGGCCGATGGTTTCCAGACTCACACCCTGATCGCGCAGCCAGGCGGGGATCAGCTGATAGAGGATGTACAGCGGCAAACCGGAGGAGAAACCGATAAAGAGGCAAATAAGCATCCTGCGGTTAAAGATGCTCCGCCACAGCGTCTCAGACAACAGCCCGCTCCCTGCCCCTGCGTGCGAGTGCAATCAACAGCATCAGTCGCGGAAATTAGTGAACTGTAACGGTGCGTCAAGCTCAGCTTCGCGCATCACCGCCATCGCCTGCTGCAGATCGTCACGCTTCTTGCCGGTGACCCGCACCTGCTCGCCCTGAATCGCGGCCTGTACCTTAAGCTTCTGATCTTTGATCAGCTTGATGATTTTCTTCGCGGTCGGCTGATCCAAGCCCTGTTTCAGCAATATCTGCTGCTTGACCTTCATGCCACTTTTTTCAAAAGGCTGAGCATCCAGGGATTTAACATCCAGCTTGCGGGCAATCATCTTGGCCCGCAGAATATCGCGCATCTGCTGCAGCTGGAAATCGCCCTGGGCAATCAGGGTGATGTCGGTATCGGTCAATTCAAAACTCGCGTCCACCCCTTTGAAGTCATAACGGGTGGTGGTCTCACGATTGGCCTGATCGACCGCATTTTTAACTTCGTGCATGTCCAGCTCAGATACCACATCAAATGTCGGCATGATTACTCCTGATGAGTTGTTGGTGTGGGTAGGCAGTGATGGCACAATGATATGCAAACTGCCGCTACAATTCGGCAACCGCCTCTAACAATCGGACGATTTTATACCACTCACCCATGCATTACACCCAGCCATTACCCCCAAACCAGCACCGAGCAAACCGAGCCGATGAGCCTTGGTACATCCTCGGCGCTGGCGCCATCGGCAGCCTCTGGGCTTGTTATCTGAGCCTGGCAGGCCATCAAGTGCGGCTGATACTGCGCGACCCGGTAAAACTGCAGCATTTCAGCGGCCAGATCCGGCTTAGCACCCCGACCCGTGCCCAGACCCGTGAACATACGCTAAGCCTCCAGGCCGAGCTCGCACATCAGCGCGCGCCGATCCAGCGTTTACTGGTAACCACCAAAAGCTACGACACCCTCGCTGCGATCGATACGATTAGTCACCGCCTGAGCGGCTCGAGCCTGATCGTATCGCTGCAAAATGGCATGGGACAGCAACAACAACTGGCCGATCGGCTAGCTGAGTGTGCGGTTTACGCCGGCACCACCACCGAAGGCGCCTATCGGACGCCGGGACAGCAACTGGTGCACGCCGGGCGCGGCGAAAGTTGGATCGGCCCGATCAATGCCGCTGCACGCGCACTGGGTCCAACCGCGCTGGACAGCCTGTGGCAGTTGCCGCTGCAGACAGGCTACGATGACAACATCTTGAACCGGCTATGGCAGAAGCTGGCCATCAACGCCGCCATCAATGGGTTGACGGCGATCCACAACTGCCAGAATGGCGAGCTGGCCAACAACCCGGCCTACCTTGAGCAGATGCAGCAGCTCTGTGGCGAAGTCGAGCGGCTTGCCGCGGCGCTCAAGCAGCCGCTCTTTGACCGGCCGCTGTTCGATGTCGCCCTACAGGTCGCCACCGCCACCGCCAGCAACTATTCGTCGATGCTGCAGGATGTGCGCAATCAACGCCACACCGAGATCGATTTCATCAACGGCTATATCTGCCGCCAAGCCAAACGGCTCGGCATCGATACCCCGTACAACCAAGCACTGGTCAACCGCATCGGCGACCTTCATCCACCCTCTACAGAGAACTGAGCATGGGCAACCGACTTTCTAAGATCTACACCCGTACCGGCGATACCGGTACCACCGGACTCGGCGACGGCTCGCGTATCGACAAAGATGATGCCCGAATCGAAGCGATAGGAGATATCGATGAACTCAACAGCTGCATCGGCCTGCTCTGCTGCGAGCTGGAGCCAAGTGATCCGCTCCAGAGTGAACTCTACGAGGTGCAGCAAAATCTGTTCAATCTGGGCGGCGAACTCTCGGTACCGGGCTACGCACTGATTGAAGAGCAGCATATCCTTGAGCTTGAGCAGCTACTCGACCGACTCAACGAGCAGCTACCGCCGTTAAAGGACTTTATTCTACCGGGGGGTAACGCTGCGGCATCGTTCTGCCATCTGGCCCGCAGTGTCTGTCGCCGCGCCGAGCGCCGGGTGGTCACCCTGGCCCGCGACCATGAGATTCGTCCGCACTGTCAGAGTTATCTCAATCGTTTATCCGATCTGCTCTTCGTTGCCGCCCGCACGTTAGCACGGCGCGATGGCGGCCAGGAAGTATTGTGGCGACACCGGGCAGAGCGAGAAAAACGCTAAGCAGATTACGTCTCGCTCAGGGTAGCATCCGGACACAGTAGCGGCCAGGAAGTATTGTGGCGACACCGGGCAGAGCGAGAGCAGAGATAACACCCCGCTCAGCGCAGCATCCGGACACAGTGGCGGCCAGGAAGTATTGTGGCGACACCGGGCAGAGCGAGAGCAGAGATAACACCCCGCTCAGCGCAGCATCCGGACACAGTGGCGGCCAGGAAGTATTGTGGCGACACCGGGCAGAGCGAGAGCAGAGATAACACCCAGCTCAGCGCAGCATCCGGACA
>JBALTG010000126.1:0-13707 GCA_036964625.1 Motiliproteus sp. | reverse complement strand
CAGAGGCGGCTGACCAATGGATGGATACCCCACATATGGGGTTAGGTTGTACGCGGCCCAGAGAGCTGTCGAATACGAAGGAAGGGGTAGAGCAGTTGGTGGAGATCATCAGCCAGCTAGAGCATGGCGATACCGCCTAAGTGGTATCCTTCGAACCAAAAATGCGCCTTTCTAGAGCCAGACCCTCTTGCTCTTGTTTCTTCCGAAAGCGTGTTGAAAGGTCTAATATGTTACCTACAACTACCTTCGGAAATGTCCGGTTTTCGAAATGAAGATCATAAATCGCCTTGAATATTAGCCAGCCCTAAATGTCAGCAATGTCGATACAGCTGAAATACATGACTCCTAAAATAAAACGCGGGAGCGCCTGCAAAGTGTCAACAATTCCTGCCTCTGCCGGACGCTTATTATTGATTCTGGAGTGTCCGCTTTTGCGACCCCGCCTGTTATGCGCGTCAGACCGTCAGGCGCTCAAACCCTACGCTTAGATGGTAGCCGCAAGCTTTGGCGTACTTCTCCAAGGTGCCGACGGTAGCGTTGGTGCCTTTCTCTAACCGGCTGATATTGCTCTTGCGTGTGCCCATGCGCTCAGCGACTTGCTCTTGAGTTAATCCCGCCGCATGACGCATTTTAAGCTGCATGGCAGCAAAGTCGCATTATTTGACCTGACGTTCTTGTGCATTTACTTCAAGTAACAGGCCTATGCAGACTTATACTGCAATTTATGCAAACTATTTCGTTATTTATGCAGACTTATGGTGCAAACGACAGCAGTACCTCGCTTTTCTGCAAGCCACTTGATCGGCATCCTCTTAAGCGCTCGGCGGCAGGGATTCGAAGCGAGTTTAATCCGGGATTGAGGATCAAGCCGTTTGTTGCTCCTCCACATTCGGCTGGGCATCGCTCAGTGATCCCTCAGCCAAAGGGTCCATCCGCACGTCGTGCATCAAACGGAGCATGGCAGCGGCTTTATCCAACGTCTCCTGATACTCCGCGTCCAACTGAGAGTCGTGAACGATGCCACCACCCGCCCAGAAGGCAGCCTGCCCTTGGGCCTGCACCAGGGTACGAATGGCGATATTGGTATCCATATTACCGTCATAGCCGATGTAGCCGATACTGCCGCAGTAGACGCCCCGTCGATGGGGCTCCAGCTCATCAATGATGGCCATCGCGCGTATTTTAGGCGCCCCGGTGATTGACCCTCCGGGAAACGCCCCGCGCAGCAGGTCTGTCGATTGTGTGCCAGGCGACAAGGTGGCGGTGATGGTACTGACGAGATGATGCACCGTGGCGAAACTTTGCACCTCGAACAGACGCGGCACCCGCACGCTCCCTACCCGGCAGTGCTTGCCCAGATCGTTGCGCATCAGATCAACGATCATCAGGTTTTCAGCTTTATCCTTGTGGCTGGCAGCCAGCTCGGCGGCAAGCGCGCGATCTTGCGCGGGGTTGGCGGAGCGGGGACGGGTGCCCTTGATGGGGGCCGTCTCCACCGCCGCACCTTGCACCCGGATGAACCGTTCCGGCGAAACACTCAGCACCTGCCCCCAAGGCAGGTTCAGATAGGCAGAAAAAGGCGCTGCGCTGATGTTGCGCAGCCGCTGATACCCCTGCCAAGAATCGCCGCAGGTCGGCACGCTAAACTCGCGGGTCAGGTTGACCTGATAACAATCCCCCGCCTGCAGATAGCGTTTGACCTTGCGAAACGCGCTCGCGTAGCTAACCCAATCCTGATTGGTTTGCACCGCCCCAAGATAGAGGTAGGGAGTACGCATAGCCGCTGCGGCCGGCTTTGAAAAGCGCTCGACCAGTAACGCCCAGCGCTGACGAACCTCCATTGAGTGACCATTGGAGGCCAGCCAGCAGCGACGAGCCTGATGATCGGCCACCACCGCCTAGTCATAGATCCCGATCGCCATATCCGGCATGTTTGCTGTGGATTTACACGCGACTGGCCGCTCTCGAGACTCGGTGCCCAGCAGATCGTAGCCGAAGTAACCGACAGCCCCCCCGCAAAAGGGAAGATGCGCCGGTCCTGGCTGTTTCGAACCCAGGTATTCCTGAATCAAAGCAAACGGCGATCTCTCGGAGATAGATTGACGATTATTACACTCGATCACCGTTTCGCGGCCCCAGGTGGTAAGCGTAACGCGTGGCTCGGCAACCAGAATATCGTAGCGCCCTTGCTCACTCCGGGGACGACCACTATCGAGAAACATCGCCCAAGGGAGATCCACCACTGATTCAAACAGTGACGCGCTATCCGGCCGATACGGCAGTTCCGTCAGCAGATAGTCGCTCATCCTGCACCGCTAAGATAGGGACGCCATTGCGCCCAGTTTTTCACAGGCATCGATCGCCCCCCTAAACCTTATGTTTACGTCTGCGGCCTACCCGGCTACTGGTTTATTCCGCCCTGCAGCCATCACAACGCAGGCCCTTTTAATATGACCGGCAACCCCGCCACGGTTAATAACACCCGATCACAGAGTCCGGCCAGGTTTTGGTGTAACAATCCCGACTCATCCTGAAACCGCCTGGATATCTCACCCAGGGGTACAATGCCCATACTGACCTCGTTACTGACCAAGATGATTTCACCCGGCAGCTGCGGCAGGCGTTCCAGCAACGCATCCCTCTGCGGCTGAAAATGAATGCCGTCATCGATAAACAGCAGATTAGATAGCCACAGGGTCAGGCAATCCACCAGCAGGCAACGACCTTCTGCCGCTTGCGCCTCAAGCGTTTGCGCCAGGTTTAGCGGCTCTTCCAGCAGATGCCAATGGGCAGGACGCCGCTGCCGATGAAGGGCGATTCGATCCGCCATCTCTGCGTCGCCCTGAGTTGCGGTGGCGATATAAACCACCTCACGCCCAGAATCAGCCGCCAGTTTTTCCGCCAGCGCACTCTTGCCGGAACGGGCACCGCCCAGAATGAGTTGTTTCATCATAAGCTCTGAAGCTCCTTGTAAGGGCCAAAACGGGCCTGTCGTATTGTTGCCGGCCTCTCGGTCGGTAGATAGCAGCGCATCATACGTAAGCGGCCCTGAACAGACCGATGTGATTGCGACACACATCGTACTTCAGCCGCCCGAATCTAAACCGCAGCCGCTGGGATACTGCTAGCAGCCACACAAAGCGGTTGCTCTATGATCGCCTATCGACCGGCACAAACCTGCTCAGGTGGCAACGCTGGCGGGGTTGGATTAATAAAGTAAGGAGGCTTGATCTTCTGCGGGGCCAAGGCCCGCTGCACGGCAGGAAGTGCCTCAAGCGCAGCCAGCAGCCGACGCAGGTTAGGCAGACATTCGGGACGGCCCAGTTGCAACGCGTTCGCCGTCGGATAGAGCACCGACCAGCGGCACAGCGCCCCGAGATAAAAATCCAGAACCGATAACTCTGATCCCAAAAACCAGGGGCCCGATACAGCGTTACTCAGCTCTGCTTCAATCAGCTTAAAATGCCCTGCCACACGCTCCTTCGTCCTCTCCAGCAAAGGCGCCACGGCACTCACCGCACTGACATGACGTTCGCTGTAAAACTGCACCCGCAGATCCGCATGCAGGGTATTGGAGAGATAGAACAACCATTGAAGAAACCGACTTCGCTCTATCGACCCCGGTCGCTGTGGGGCCAGCAGCTGGTGCTTGTCTGACAAGTGCAGCGCAATAGCCGCCGTTTCGAAGATAGGCGTCTGGGCATCAACGAGTACCGGAATAAGACCCTGGGGGTTCAGGTTATTTCGGTAGTTCTCGCCCCGGTGCTCTCGGGTACTCCGGTCTACCCACTGCATCTCATACACCACGCCCAGCTGCTCGAAGAGCATCTGAACAACAATGTTGGCGCTATCAGGAGCGCCATACAGCGTGTAACTCATAACGAACGATCCTCGTGGCACGTCACTCCGTTTCTAACCATCAACTGCGCTAGCGCAACCACAACCACAACCATGCCTAGAGACAAACACCCGCATATGAAATTGCGCAAGATCCGGCTGATACTGATAGGTTTTCCTCACCGGGCAAGCACGGCGGGAGTGGCAACCCCGTTGATTACAATCATGAGGAGCACCGTACAGCGTATAACTCATAACGTACGGTCCTCGTGGCACGTCACTCCGTTTCTAACCATCAACTGCGCTAGCGCAACCACAACCATGTCTAGAGACAAACACCCGCATATGAAATTGCGCATGATCCGGCTGATACTGATAGGTTTTCCCCACCGGGCAAGCGCGGCGGGAGTGGCAACCCCGGTGATTGCAATCATGATCCGGGGATTGAGAGAGAAATTGGGCGCAACGAGTATGCCGGTACTCAGTACCACTAAAGGCCTCGACAGGACAGGCATCAAGGCAGGGTTTATCCGCACAACGCTGACAGAGATCGGTGGGCTCTGGCAAAACGGGCAGCCCTTCAAGCCGTTGCGGCAAGCACAACCCAAATCGATAGGCGTGCCACAACCCGTACTGAGGATGCAGCGACAGCCCCAGCGGAGAAGCCACGGAACCATCGCCGCGTTTAGCCCAACTCAGAAACGGGTGGAATGGCGGGCCACCAAAGGGGAACAGCACCGCGCCCCCAAACTGCCGGGCCAAGCGACGGCCTAAGCGGATACTCCAGCGATCCAACGCATCCGCCTGTCCATCGTTATATTCGGCTGAACGAGTGAAAGCGGCCCACATAGCGGAACCCGCATTACCGATCAAGAGTAGCGTTCCGGTTGGCCCCCCGTTTTCAAGCGGGGGAACCTGGTCACCGGGCGTTACGTGGAACGCAGCCCGAATCAACAGCCCCCGGGACTCCACCGATTGTTGTATCTGGGCAATCATTGTGCGCGTAAGGCATCCAGATTTAGCGCGCTACAATTGGGTCTGCCGGTTGCGGTCGCCGTGATCTGACAGTCCAGGAATAGCTCACCGTCTATATCATGGATAACTTGATTGTTGCTTCTTGTCAGCACAATCTCCACGGACTCCGCGCCAGCAGCCAGGGCTAAGCGCAGCGCTTCTTCCTTGGCCAGACCCTCAGCGCATCGCACCGCGTCTTCCAGGCTGGAAAAATGTTTGGGGGCCTCTTTATGGTAAAGACAGAACTGCCCATACGTGGGCTGAGAAACCATCACATGGGCACGCTGTACCACGGACCCCATCACGGCACCCACCGCATTGGCCACTTCACCATGCGTCGGCAGGTGCAATGCCACACCCAGGCTCTTGGCGACGACGGGATAATAACTGGCGGCCGGGGCTCCCACGGCGACGATCGGATAATCCGACGCGAAATCAATTTTAAACAGCGGATTGGCTTTCTTATCCGCCTGACCGTCGAGGATGAGCCCAGCCAGTAGACCGGCCAGGTTTTGCGCCCGGGCTTCATTCAGTTTGCCTGCCTGGTGCAAACCGGCTTCGATCAAGGTATGGCTTATTTTACTGGTCACCAGATCATAGACCTGCTGACACGGCCCTATGGCATCGCCCAATGCCCAATTGCCGAGACCGTAAAGGTTACGGATCTGACTTGCCCAAACCTTGGCAGCCAACTCCGCCGTCGCCTTGCACCAGTGGTCACTCAGGCCCAGAACATGAGCCGCATCCGACGGGGTAAAACCGCTATAAATTGCCAGCCCTGAACGCTCCAGTTTGGCGAGCGCCCGTGCCAGATCACGGTCTTGTTCCACCGCCACCTCCAGCTCGATTGGGCCATCGGCAAGCGCTTCCCACGCATAGACTTCGTCATCGCTAAGCTGGCTCAACATCACCGCATTGCTTTCCAGGCGCATGATGAATCGATTGTTACGGGCATTGGGGAACGCATTCGACTGATGCTCCAATCGATCCAGCACCCAGGGAAACTGCTGCCCCAGCAGACACATAGGCACCACGCGACGAGGACCTATTTGCAGCCCCCCTGCAGCGCTGAAATGCACTTCACTGTCGCCACCTAACCCGACCGAATAGACTCGGACGGCTTCCACCATAGGTTGCCAATCACCAATCTTGGCCCCCTCTGAACACAACTCCGGCTGGCCATTACTGACGATGGCAATATCCGTGGTCGTCCCACCCATATCCGCGACTATGGCATTTTTTAAACCGCTCAGAGCACAGGCCCCGACCACGCTAGCCGCAGGCCCCGAGAGTACGGTTGCAACCGGTTGTTGCAGAGCGGTCTCGGTATTCACCAGCGAGCCATCACCCTTGACGATCATCAGCGGTGCATCGATCTGGCGGTCTGCCAGAATCTGCTTAACCGACCTGATCAGCTGCTGGATATAGGGCACCATACGCGCATTGAGTACCGCAGTAAGCGCCCGTTGGGGGGCACCGAGGCTGCTCGCCAACTCGTGCCCGCAGGCCACAGGTTTACCCGAAAGTTCCTCCACCATGGCGCGCAGTTTCAATTCATGACTGGCGTTGCGGGTGCCAAACATGCTGGAGATGGCAAACGCTGACACCACGTCTTTGCGCTCTAAAATCGCCTTGCGCGCACCGAACTCATCCAGCGGTTCACTCTCATCTCCAGTGGCATTGTGACCGCCAGCAAGCAGAATGGCCGCACCATCGGCAACCAGATCCTTGACCCCACTCTGCACCAATTGGCGTTCATCGTAGCCCGGTAGCAACACGCAGACCGGAGCGCCCTGCCCCTCGACCACTGAGTTGGTCGTCAGCGTGGTGGAGAGAGAGATCAGACTGATCCCCTGCAGCATCTCCTGAGGCAGCCCCTCCAGGACGTTGCCGATACCGATAGTCAAATCGTGCCGGGTGGTGAGGCTCTTGAACGTGGCAACAACCTGTTGCTGCTCATCCACTAACACCGCATCCGTATACGTACCACCGGTATCAATCCCCAGTCGATATGACATGCCCTACCCCTCTAGACAGCTGACTTCTGGCACTAATTCCCACAGAATTATGGCCCGCAAAGCAAATTAGCAGGATTCGACCTGTTATATTGATACGACCGCGGCATAAAACATCCGGAGTGCGACCTTTTAAGCGCAATGACTCTCGATTGCCCGCCCCCCTCTCGATCAACAGATCGGCCATAGCGCTAAGCCACGATAGACTCCTAGATATGATGTTTTGATCTGACCAAGCCAAAAGAAAGGCCGGAGGCAAACAGCGCCCGGCCTTTTTATTTTCTGTCCGTGAAGATCAAGCTATTGCTACAAGATCTTTATAATCAGCGTTTCATTAGTGGGAGGAGATCCCGCGAATATTCTCAGAACGACGGCGCAGATATTCAACCGTCGTCAGCAGCAAGATCGACATCGCCACCAGCAGCGTCGCCACCGCCAGAATGGTCGGACTGATCTGCTCACGAATACCCGACCACATCTGCATCGGAACCGTACGCTGCTCAGCCCCGGCGATAAAGATCGCCACGATCACCTCATCGACAGACGTCATCAGTGCAAACAGCCCACCAGAGATGACGCCAGTCATAATTAACGGCACGGTGATTTTGAAAAAAGCGTAGGTTGGAGAAGCCCCCAGACTTTCGGCAGCCTTGACCAGATTCTGGTCAAAACCGGTGAGGGTGGCGGTCACGGTGATCACCACAAAAGGCGTGCCCAGTGCCGTGTGCGCCAGGATCAAGCCAAGATAGCTTTGGGACACCCCCATCCAGGAGTAGAAGAAAAACATACCGGCCGCTGCGATGATCAGCGGCACGATCATCGGCGAGATCAACAAACCCATGATCAGCCCCTTGTAGGGCAGTTCCGAACGGCTCAGCCCCAGCGCGGCCAGCGTCCCCAGCACCATCGACAGGACGGTTGAGAAAGCCGCTACGATGAATGTGTTCTTGATCGAAGCCATCCAGCGTTCACTGTTCAGAAACTCTTCATACCAGCGCAAAGAGTAAGCCTCGGGGTCAAGCGCCAGCATCCCCTCGGTGAAGCTAAAGTAAGGCTCCACATTGAACGACAAAGGAATAATCACGATCAACGGTGAAATCAGGAAGATAAACACCAGCGCGCAGATCACCCGGAACAGGTAATACCAGATTGTCTCCAACGGCCCAGCGTAAGAAGGAAGTGCCATAGTCTTACCCCATCTTCACTTTGTTATCGCCCACCAGGCGGTTATATATGCCATAGATCCCGAGTACCAGCACCAGCAGCATGACGCCAAGCGCGGCTGCCAGCCCCCAGTTCAAGGATCCCTGCATGTGATACGCGATCATATTGCCGATAAACTGACCGGACTGGCCACCGACCAGCGCTGGCGTGATGTAGTAGCCAATCGCCAGAATGAACACCAGAATAGCCCCCGCCGAGATACCGGGCACGGACTGAGGCAGATAAACGCGGTAAAAGGCGGTAAAAGGCGTAGCCCCCAGCGAGCGTGCTGCACGCATATAGCTTGGCGGTATCGTCTTCATCACCGAATAGAGCGGCAATACCATAAACGGCAGTAAAATATGGGTCATGGTGATCACCGTGCCCGTCGCGTTGTAGATCATGGTAAGGCGATCTTGATCGCCCACCAAGCCGATCCAGACCAGCAGGTCGTTGATCACCCCCTGCCCCTGCAACATCGCAATCCAGGAGGTGGTACGCACCAGCAGCGAGGTCCAGAAGGGCAACAACACCAGAATCAGCAGCATGTTGGCGGTGCGCAACGGTAAAGAGGCAAGCAGATAAGAGACCGGATAACCGAGGATCACGGTAAGCGCGGTGATCAGCAGCGACATCCACACGGTGCGCCAGAACAGCTTGATATAGATCTGCTGCTTGTCAGGCAGCACTGTAATCTCACCATCGGGCTGCGTCTTCATATCGAAGGCGGCGACATAATAGGACTTGGTGAAGGTGGTGGACTCGCGTTTGATGACACGCCAGGTATCGATATCACCCCAGCCCTTCTTGATCTTAATAACTTTGTCTTTGTAAGGCGGTGTCAGCCTTGCCGCTTTACGTGCAGTCCCGGTAATCAGACTGCGCATACGGCTCTTTTCATAATTGAGGCGCGTTGCGGCCTTACCAATGGTCTTGTTTTTTCGACCTTCGGTCAGGTCTTTGACCAGCGCGGCGAAAGTCGCCTCATCAGGCAGCGCGTCACCCTCCCACTGCGCCAGAGCGGCGGTCGTGTTTGGCATGTACGTAGCGACCTGCGGGTTATCCACCGAGCGAAATAACATCGTTGCAATGGGCGCAACGAAGGTTATCAGAATGAATACCACCAGAGGTGCGACCAGCATGAAGGCACGGATCTTTTTGCGCCGAAGCGAACGGTGCATATCCGCAGTTAAGCGCTTCTGCTCCTCAGGCGTCAGTTGGCCATCGGCCATAACAGTTGTCGTCATGAGTAATCCAAAGCCCCGCTATCTCAGAAATCCAAACACTCGACATCGATCACAGCAACCTATTTGATCGAAGGAGCGCACACAGTTTGCGCTTGGCGATTTTTGTCTATATTCCGGCCCGCTGCCGGACCACTCTCGTTTCAACAACTAACAGCAAACAATTGCAATACCCGAAAGAGCTGTGGCGGCCTTACGCCGCCACAGCCCTCAGGCTATTACTGAGCCAGCCAAGAGTTGAAGCGCTGACGCAGCTCATCGCCGTTATCCGCCCAGAACGCAGCATCCTTCTTGATCGGCGTCTTGAAGTTTGCAGGGTTGGTCGGCATATGCGGGTTCATGTCGATCCCGGTTTCAGCATGCGTGGAAATCAGCGGTGCAGAAGACTTACGGGCCGGGCCGTAGGAGATGTACTTGGCCTGATCAGCAAGACGCTGGGTATCGGTTGCGAAGCGCAGGTAGTCCTTCGCCGCTTTCATATTAGGCGCGCCTTTGGGAATGACGTAGCCATCAAGCTCGAATACCTGGCCATCCCAGATAATGGTGAACGGCTGCTTTTCGACCACCTGGGCGTTGAAGATCCGGCCATTGAAAGCCGACGCGATCGCGACTTCGCCATCGGCCAGAAGCTGTGGCGGTTGTGCACCGGCTTCCCACCAGATGATCTGATCCTTGATGGTATCGAGTTTAGCAAAGGCGCGATCAATACCCGCCTCGGTACTCAGGACCTCGTATACTTTGTCATAGGGTACGCCGTCAGCAGCCAGTGCCCACTCGAGGTTGGCATCTGGAATTTTCTGCATGGCACGCTTGCCAGGAAACTTTTTGATATCAAAAACGTCAGCGATAGTGCTGGGTTTTTCACCCGGGAAAGCCTTATCGTTATAAGAGAAAAGCGTCGCATAGACAATAGACGGCACAAAGCATCCACTCAGAGAACCAGCAACAAAGTCGTCCATAACAGCGGTACCATCGGCACCTTTGTTCAGGTCTTTGTCGTAGTCCAGTTCGATGGCAACGCCTTCGTCACATGCCAGCAGCGCGTCACCCTCAAGGATATCCACGATATCCCAGGTAACGTTGCCCGCTTCGACCTGGGCTCGCATACCCGCCAGCGCGTTGCCAGACTTGTCTTCGTCGAGAATTTCGATACCGGTTTTAGCGGTGAACGGATCACTGTAGGCCAGCCGCTGAGACTTGGTGTAGGCGCCCCCCCAAGACACAACCGTCATTTTTTCAGCAGCGGAAGCCGCCGTCACACAGGCTGCGGTACCGATTAATAGGGCCGTTGAAAGTTTAGTAAACTTCTTCATTTGGAACATTCCCCTCAGGCTTGATGACACGACATCCTCATGCTGAAGATATCCGTTATGAATCCATCGCAAAGGATAGATATTTTTTATTATTACTGGATGAATCGGCTGACGAGTTAGGCTAAATCCAATGCACGACAGTCCCTTGTCGACCACCCCACCGGAACGGTATCACCCACCGCCAGCCCCATCTTGTCGGACGCGTTCGGAACTTTTACGATAAAGTCGTCGTGTCCACAAACGCTCATGCGAACCCGCATATGATCGCCAAGATAGATCAGCTCTTTTACCTGGCCGCTAAAGAGGTTGTTGCACAGCCCTTCCGCCGGATCGAGGAAGACCCGTTCAGGGCGCAGAGACAACGTGCTGCCACTACCAACGCCATCAACATTAATACTCTGCGCACGAACCACTTCGCCGGTTGGCAGCTTGACGTCGCAGTGATCGTCCTGGACTGCAAGCACAGTCCCGGACAGTTTATTGTTTTCACCAATGAACTGTGCGACAAAAGAGTTAATGGGTTTTTCGTAAAGCTCGGTGGGTGGAGCCAACTGCTGAATGCGTCCGTCTTCGAACACCGCGATACGGTTGGACATGGTCAGGGCCTCAGATTGATCGTGAGTCACATAGACCACGGTCACTCCGAGACGCTCGTGAATATGTTTGATCTCGTACTGCATCTGTTCGCGCAGGTTCTTGTCCAGCGCACCGAGCGGCTCGTCCATCAGAATCAGTTCGGGCTCGAATACCAGCGCACGGGCCACAGCCACGCGTTGCTGCTGCCCCCCGGACAACTGCGCCGGGCGGCGATTGCCAAACGGCCCCAGCTCGACCATATCCAGCGCACGATTCACCTTCGTCTCAATGTCCGCCTTGCCCATTTTGCGAACCTGGAGCGGAAAGGCGAGGTTTTCTGCGACGGTCATGTGTGGAAACAGCGCATAGTTCTGAAAAACCATGCCGATGCCACGCTTATGCGGGGCTACATGGTTGATGGGCTGGCCATCAAGATAGATATCGCCGTGGGTGGCGGTTTCAAAGCCCGCCAGCATCATTAAGGAGGTGGTTTTACCTGAGCCGGAAGGGCCCAACATAGTCAGAAATTCCCCGCGAGGAATATCGACATTCAGATCTTTGACGACCAGGTTGACGCCGTCGTAGCTTTTTTGAACGCCATCAAACCGGACAAACGCTTCACTTGAAGCTGATTTCATCATTATTCCTTTGCCTCGCTGCTGGTTATTATTGTCGCTCGCCGTAAGCGAGTGAGCAGTCGAAAAAACAGTCTTGCCTATATTCCCCATAAATTCAAGGAATAAACCGAATAAAAAAACAACCCCCTGTCGCCACATGATAACTGCCTGTCGGTATCAGGCATGCGCTCAGACACGGCCGGAAGCCGCTCTCGTTTACTATAAAATCGGGTAAATCACACTCAGGCAGGCACCCTGTTTTGATTGAAGATCACCCATCAAAACCGATCGACACGAAATGGCTGCACTTCAATGTCAGGAGTCTTGCTGCTAATAAGGTCCGCTATAATTTTCCCGGTAATCCCCGACAGAGTCACACCCAGGTGACCGTGTCCGAATGCATAAAAAACATCCTTGTCTTTCACCGATGGACCGATCACGGGCATCGAATCCGGCATCGAAGGTCGATACCCCGTCCACTCGGCATCATAATCATTCAACTGAGGTAACAGTTTTTTGACCGTGTCGGCTATCAACTTGACTCGTCTGGGATTGGAGGGATTGTCGACCCCTCCCAGCTCCACCGTCCCGGCAGCGCGCAACGCAGAGTCCATCGGCGTCATATAAAAACCGCCATCATTCCAGCCCACTGGGCGACTGAGCAGATTCTGAGCCCCTGTGTACATGACATGATAGCCCTGCTCGGTATCCAGCGGGACTTTATCGCCAACTTGTGTCGCAAATTGACGGGACCAGGCACCTGCCGCTACCACCACCTTGCTGGCGCTTAAATCAACGCCGTCAGTGGAAACTTTGAGCTTGGTAGGACTCAGCCGCTCAATGGCTTGCGCTTTGCTTTTAACAATTCGCCCACCTCTGGCGACCACACAATCAGCCATGCTCTTTAGTAATTTCAACGGGTTGAGAATATGACGCGCATCATCAAACAGCAACCCGCGCTGGTAAATCGGATTGAGATTGGGCTCCAGATCAGAAATTTCAGCCCGACTTAGCTCCTGGACCGGAATTCCGTTGCGCCGTCTCAATTCAATATCGGTCCGTGCATTAAGGAAGCTTTCATGGCTACCGTAGAGGTACATCGCCCCGTTAGACGCTAACAACTGATACGTGTCGGACTCCTTGAACAGAGGTTCAAAAGCACTATTAGCCAGAGATAACAGAGCCGCTAGATCCCGAGCAATGCCCTCAACTCTGTTAGGCGCGCTGGCAATTAAAAAACGCAGCAGCCAGGGAAACAGCCGGGGCAGGTACGACCAGCGTACCGATAACGGGCTGTTCGGGTCTAAAAGCAGACTGGGGATCTGTTTCAGTACCGCCGGCGTTGCAACCGGAATATTGGCGTAGGTGGCGATGGTGCACGCGTTGCCATAGTAAGCCCCCTCGGCAAAAGGATCCGGATCAACCAGAGTGACACGATGTCCTTGACGCTGTAACCAGAGCGCCGTCGCAACACCGACAAAACCGGCACCGATAATCACGACGTCATGGCAACCCTGTTCCACTTCGGGTGTAGTACGAACCATTACTCGAGCTCCAACAACATCAACAGGTACGATTAATTTAGCCACGCAACCCTGACGGAGTGCGGATAGAGTGCGGATAATTAGCCCGGACATTTGATCAAGGGCTCGAAATTTATGGACGTCCTGGCTAAGCCGTTGCTGCTATCTTCCGCACAGCCTTGGGGGGTTCCAAGGCCGGTGAGTAGCGCCGTTGCAATATATCAGGTTAGCAGTGATAACATAAACCTACCTGATTACCCATAAACCTCAACCATGATGCAGCCGATCTATTCTCGCGAGCTGGTATGCCTATGACTTGGCGCTGTGATGGCTGAAGATCATGGGTAATCAGGAAATCCTGATAT
>JBALTG010000125.1:0-13725 GCA_036964625.1 Motiliproteus sp. | reverse complement strand
GTAGGCGCCCCTGCGGCTCCATTTTTGGAGTTATGTATTACAGCTATATCGACATTACGGAAATCTAAGGCTGGCTAATCTTGGAGCCAATTCTTGCTCTACATTATGTAAAGCAGACATCTTCGAAGCGAGTTTTTATGAACGCATCCGCCTTCAACTCGCTTTAGAATGAGCCCATGAGGTTAATCTGCGGGTGTCCATTCTGGATGGGGCAGATCAAAGGGGAGGCATGTGGACACTATATCCTACAGATCTCAAACCTCAGTTTCTTCCGCCAGCTCCAGCGCATCATCCACTTCAACTCCTAGATAACCATTCGAGTTATAGATATCCTTCCCGATTCAGGTTATTGATAGTCTGTATAAGCGACTGCCACTGATCGGACCCTGGAATGAGAGCTAGCCTTGTACGATTGAAGTCCCTAAGCAGCCTGAGCATCTTCTGTCTGGTGGTGGTGCTGACCCTGCTGTTTTCCTGGCAAGCGTACAATTACAGCCGCGATTGGTCGCTGGGTGAGCTGCACCGGCACGGCGAGGATCGCCTGCTGGCCTACATTAACGGCATCCGCCGTGACCTCAATCGTTTCAAGCCCATGCCCTACCTGCTCTCCCAGAGCGAGGATGTGAAACAGCTGCTCAGCGATGGCAATTCGGATCTTAAAAGGAAGGTAAACCGTTTTCTGGCGCAAACCAATCAGATCTCGGGGACTAGCCACTGGTCGGTACTGAACGCCCAGGGGCAGGTGGTGGCCAGCAGCGATTGGCGGAGTATCAACACTGAGTTGGGCAAAGATTACGCCGGTCAGCCATTTTTTCTGGAGGCGTTGGCGGGGGACGAATTCGGCGGTTATTTCGCTCCGGAGCAAGATCAATCACCACTCTATCTCCTCTCTGCGCCCATCTATCTTCAGGAAACCCTGATCGGGGTGGCAGTGATCAGCGTCGACCTGCAACGGCTCCAGGATAATTGGCCGGCAACCCGTGAGCACTTGGCCGTCAGCGATGACCGAGGAGTGATTTTCCTATCGAGTTTGGAATCGATGCGTTATCAACGGCTACCGACGCCATCCTCTTCAAGCTCCGATCTGCCCACCCTGCCCTACCAATGGAGCCCCGACCTGTTGCAGGACAACACCCGCATCGCCCTGCTCAAGGACGCGACGGGCAGTGGCTATCTGGTGCAATCGGTGCTGCTCGACGACCTGCACTGGAATGTTCATTTCCTTTCAGACCTGGCGCCGATGCAGAGCCGACTTAAATCGGTGGTATTGTTTAGCCTCGGCGGCGGGCTGGCGTTTGCGTTGCTGGTGCTCTTTATCCGCGAACGGCGACTCAAAATCCTATCCCTGCGGGAGACCCGTGAACTGCGTCTCAAGAATGAGGCGCAACAACGCGCCGTCATCAGCAACACCCAAGCAGGACTGATCGTCCTTGATGACCGTGGCAGGGTGCGTTTTATCAACCCACGGGCCCAGACCGATTTCGGCTTGCGCCAAGAGCAGATCCTCTCTCTGCCTATCGATAGCCTTATTGCCGCCCCTGCGGCACAGGAGCAGCTGCAAAACCTCACTGAAAAGCTGTCCAACCGTGTCCGTTTTCAACCGATCAACCTACTCGAAGGCCTCGGCGTTCGAGGCGACGGTAGCCATATTCCGCTGATGATCTCCATCAACCCCATTGCTTGGGAGGGGGAGGATGGCTATCTGGCAACGCTGGTCGATATCACCAAGCGCAAGCGCGCCGAACAGGCCTTGCGACAGGCCAATGAAGTGTTGGAACAGCGGGTCCAAGAGCGCACCCGTGCCTTGCACGATGCCCAGGCCGAGTTGATCCAGCAATCCAAGCTGGCGGCATTGGGCACCATGTCGGCGGCTATTGCCCACGAGCTCAATCAACCACTGACGGCGATCCGTACCTCGATTTTTAGCACCCGACTGTTGCTCGAACGGCATCAGTACCAGACCGCCGAAAAGACGCTGACGCAGATCGTGCAGATGACCGAGCGCATGGCGCTGATCACCGGGCAACTCAAGACCTTCGCTCATAAACGCCCGGAAAAGTTACAACCGGTGTCGATTCAGCGTGCGCTGGATCAGGTACTGTCGATGTTCGATGCGCGTCTGAAGCAGGAACAGGTGACGCTGCAGATCGAGGGAGACAGGCCCGATGAGGTGCTGGCCGATCAACCACGATTGGAGCAGGTGCTGATCAATCTGATCGGTAATGCGCTCGATGCCATGGCCGATAGCGAGCCTAAGCGGCTGACGATTGTGTTGGGGCAGAACCACCAGCATGCGACAATCGCCATCAGTGATACCGGCTCCGGTCTGTCTGAACAGGTACGCGAGCATCTGTTTGATCCCTTCTTTACCACCAAGGAGGTGGGCCAGGGTCTGGGACTTGGATTATCGATTAGCTACGGCATCGTTCGCGATCTGGCCGGCAGTCTCCGGGCGGAGAATCAACCCGACGGCGGCGCGCTGTTCCAAATAACCCTCCCTCTTTACTCCTCTAAAAACAACGATTGATACCGAGACAACTATGACTAAACGCGGACAGGTGATGCTGGTCGATGACGAAGATCTGGTGCGACAAACGACCAGCCAGTGGCTCGATCTGGCCGGATTCGACGTCACCGAATACTCTGATGCGGCATCGGCACTGGCAGCACTGCACACCGATTACCCCGGAATCCTGGTCACCGACGTTAAAATGCCCCGGATGGATGGCCAGCAGCTGCTGCATGAAGCGTTGAAACGGGTGCCAGAGCTACCGGTGATCCTGGTGACCGGTCATGGCAGCGTCGATATGGCGATTGCAGCCGTCCGCGAAGGAGCTTACGATTTTATCGAAAAGCCTTTTGACCCGGAACGGTTGGTGGAAACCCTGCAACGCGCCTGCGAAAAACGCCAACTGATGCTCAACAATCAACGCCTGCAGCAGCAACTCAACGGCAGTCAGGGGATCGAAACTCGGCTGATTGGGCTGTCTCCAGCGATGGAGCGGTTACGCAGGGATATCCTCCGTCTGGCCCAGATCGATACCAACCTGATCATCTACGGTGAAACCGGCACCGGCAAAGAGCTGGTCGCTCAGTGTCTGCACGAGTTCGGCCCTCGGTCAGAGCAGCCATTCGTGCCGCTCAACTGTGGAGCCATCCCCGAAAACTTGTTCGAGAGCGAATTATTCGGCCACGAGGCCGGTGCTTTTACCGGTGCCAACAAACGCCGGGTGGGCAAGTTCGAGTACGCCGATGGCGGCACCCTGTTTATGGACGAGATCGAGAGCATGCCGCTGAACCTGCAGGTCAAGGTGCTGCGCACCCTGCAGGAGGGCACCATCGAACGGTTGGGCGACAACCAGCAACGGCCGGTCAACCTACGGGTGATCGCCGCGACCAAATCCGACCTCAAAGGGGAACCCTCGTTCCGACAGGATCTGTATTATCGACTCAATCTGGGTCAGCTGTATATTCCGTCACTGCGGGAGCGCGCCGAAGATATCCCACTGCTGTTCGAACATTACGCCCGCCAAGCCGCATCCGCCCAAGAGCTTGATTACTCGCCCTGCAGCGGTCAGGAATGGCAAACCCTGCAACGCTACTCTTGGCCCGGCAATGTGCGGGAGCTGCGCAACATCGCCACCCGCTATGGCTTAGATCCGGGCTGCAACCTGACGGAACTACTGAATCCGTCCACGCCGTACCTCAGTGAATGCGACGAAGCTGGATTGCCATTGTCTTTGCAAGTGCAGAATTTTGAAGCGCAGGTGATCCGACAAACCTTGCAAAAACATCAAGGTAATATCCAGGCGGTGCTCGAAGCGCTCGATCTTCCCCGGCGCACGCTGAACCAGAAAATGCTGAAATACGGCATAAATCGATCTCATTTCACCGAATAGGCTATTTTTTGCCGATAAAATCTTAAGTCTGAATAAAACAGGCCAACGTGCTCTGTTTTTCCACGGCCTGACACCGTCCCCATCCATTCTAAACTCGGTAACCGGGTAGTACGGTAACACTTTGATCGACTCTGAGGAGGTTGAGCAAAAAACTGCCGACGGCCTCATATAAACCAGCAACAATCGGCTCATAGTGACTGACCAACCAATCCAAAGAAAACAAAGAACAGAACAAAATCAGTCAGTTAGTCGACATTCTGTCTGTTGGCATAGCATTTGCTATAGCCTGTAGACGGAGATCAACTTCGTCAACAATAAAAATTGATTAAGGATCGATACTATGCAGAGTACTAAGCGCCGTTTTATTAAAGGAGTAGGCATAGCCCTTACCCTGGCAAGCACCCTATCCCTAACCCTGCAACCGGCTCAGGCTGCTGAAAAACGTTCTTATATCTTGGCGACCGCCACTACCGGTGGAACCTACTATCCAGTGGGTGTTGCACTGGCGACCCTGTCCAAAGTCAAATTGGAGCCCAAACACAAAATCTCACTGTCGGCGATCAGCTCTGCCGGATCCGGTGAAAACGTTAAGTTGTTGAGAGAAAATCAAGCCCAATTCGCTATCATGATGGGCCTCTATGGCGCCTGGGCCAAAGACGGCTCCGGTCGTTTAAAAGACAGTGGCCCGCAAACACACCTGCGTTCAGTCAGCATGCTGTGGCAGAATGTTGAGCACTTCATGGTTCGCAAAGATCTGGTCTCTAGCGGTACTGTTGACGACCTGAAAGCCCTCAAGGGCAAGAAGTTCTCCATCGGTAAGCGTAACTCTGGTACAGAGGGCGCCAACCGCCACATCCTGAGTGGACTCCATATCGATCCAGAAGGCATGAATCTGGCTTACTTGGGTTACGGCCCTAGTGCTGACGCTTTGCAAAACAACGCCATTGTTGGCATGAACACCTCTGCAGGCGTACCTGTGGGTGCGGTTACCCGTGCCTTTGCCGCTCTAGGCGATGAGGTCAGCATCCTTGACTTCACCGATGAGCAGCTCAAAGAAGCCAACAACGGTCTGCACCTGTGGACGCCTTATACCATTCCGGCTAACACCTACCCTGGCCAAACCAAGGCTGCGCAAACGATCGCTCAGCCTAACTTCCTTGCGGTACGGGATGATGTCTCAGAGGAAGACGTTTACATGCTGACCAAGGCCATCTACGAGAACCTACCGTTCCTGCAGGGCATCCACAAGGCCACCAAGGTGATGAGCCTGGAGAAGGCGATTGCCGGTCTGCCCGTCCCTCTTCATCCCGGTGCTGCACGTTACTATCGCGAGCAGGGCATCGAGATTCCAGCCAACCTGATGTAAGCACAGCCGGAGTCATCCCCGCTCCAATGCCCGCCGGGTTCTCCCGGTGGGCTCACCATTTATCCTCTGAATAACAACGCAGCAGGTTGCCTCATGGTCTCTACAGCCCTCCCCTCAACCGACAATGACTCCAGCACGACTTCGGTATTGCCCGACCAAACCCAACAAAAACTTCAGCAGCTGGAGTTGACACAACGCGGCGGTGAAGGTTTTACCGGCAGGCTGATCTACTGGTTCGGCATCTCTTTTGCGCTTGCCCATATCTATTTCAATACGCTAGGCACCCTGCCTGAACTCTGGGTATCAGCCATCCATTTTGGCGGTTTCGGCCTGCTCTGTGCACTGATGGTGCCGCTCAACCTGGGTCGTCGTAAACAGCATATTGCATTGGCCATCGACCTGAGCATCGGTCTGATAGCCGTCGGCACTGCGGTCTATCTGATCCTATACGAGACCGCTCTGTACGACCGCGGGGTTGAGTATATCTCCAGCGACTGGATCGCTTCGATACTGGCGATCACCGTCGCGTTGGAGTTGACCCGTCGCACCACCGGCTGGTTTATCCCGGTACTGATTCTGGTCGCGCTGACCTACGTGTTCTGGTGGGGCCAGTATCTGGGTGGGATGTTCCACTTTCCCGGTTTAAGCCTGGAGACGCTGCTGTTCCGCAGTTTCTTCAGTGGCGAAGGAATGTTCGGCACCATCGCCCGTATCTCCTGGACCTACGTGTTCATGTTTATCCTGTTCGGGGCCTTTCTGGTCAAATCCGGTGCCGGTGATTTTATTGTCGATCTGTCACGCAGCATCGCCGGGCGATTCGTTGGCGGTCCCGGTTTTGTGGCCGTATTTGGCTCAGGCCTGATGGGTTCGGTATCCGGCTCAGCGGTCGCCAATACCGTCTCCACCGGTGTCATCACCATACCGTTAATGCGTAAAGCCGGTTTTCCTGCCAAGTTCGCCGCCGGTGTCGAAGCGGCCGCCTCCACCGGGGGCCAGCTGATGCCGCCGGTGATGGGGGCCGGTGCCTTCATCATGGCCTCCTACACTCAGATCTCCTACCTGGAGATCATCGCCTACGCGGCGCTACCGGCGCTGCTCTATTTTCTCTCGGTTGGTTTCTTCGTCCGTATCGAAGCTCAGCGCAGCCACGCCCAGGCAGTGGAAGTTGACGTACCCTCGGTGCTGGAGGTATTCAAGGGTGGCTGGCATTTCCTGCTGCCTTTGGTGGTGCTGGTGGCACTGTTGATCTACGGCTATACCCCGACCTACGCGGCGGGTATCAGTATCCTGGCGGTGATCGCCTCCTCCTGGTTGTCAAAACACCCGATGGGGATCCGCGATATTCTCGATTCCCTGGCACAGGGATCCAAGAACATGGCCACCACGGCCGTGCTGCTGGTCGCCATCGGCCTGATCGTCAATGTGATTTCGACCACCGGCATCGGCAACACCTTCTCACTGATGATTAATGAGTGGGCTGGTGGCAGCCTGCTGATCACCCTCGTACTGGTGGCGATCGCCTCGCTGGTACTGGGTATGGGGCTGCCGGTCACGGCCTCCTATATCGTCTTGGGTACTCTCTCGGCACCGGCACTGTACGGATTAATCAGCGAAGCCCAGCTGTTGCAGTTGCTGGTCGACGGCAGCCTGCCCGAGGCGGCTCGCTCGATCTTCATGCTGGTGGCTCCGGATCAGGTGGCGGCCCTGGCTGCGCCGATGACCCCGGTCGATGCCGAAGCCCTGTTGGCTACCGTTCCGGCTGACTTCAAGACCACCCTGATCGAACAGGCAATCGATCCGGTGACACTATCGATGGTGCTGCTATCGGCGCATATGATCATTTTCTGGTTATCTCAAGACAGTAATGTGACGCCGCCCGTATGCCTGACCGCGTTTGCCGCCGCCGCCATCGCCGGGACGCCACCGATGGCCACCGGCATGACCGCCTGGAAAATCGCCAAGGGGCTGTACATCATTCCTGTGTTATTCGCCTACACCGGTTTTATCGGTGGTGAGATCGATGAGATTCTACGGATATTCCTATTTTCCCTGTTCGGCATCTACGCCTTGGCCGGATTTATGGAGGGCTATCTTGAAGGTCCGTTCGGCCTACTCGGTCGTGCCGTGGCGCTGATCAGTGGCCTGATGCTGCTGTGGCCCAATATGCCACTATGGGTTCAACTGGCAGGTCTAGTGCTGTTTGTGGCGCTGTTCGCCTACAGTCGCCGGACGCGCCCGGTTGTGGCTCCTATTCCAGCCACCTCACAGGCGTAGCCTCGACCCTATCCGCGCTAAGTTACTATTGAGGTCACTATGACTGAGCAATTTGATTATCTGGTGGTGGGCGGCGGTATCGTCGGTCTCTCCACCGCCTGGCAGTTGCAACAACAATGCCCGGATAAACGCATCGTGCTGCTGGAAAAAGAAGCGGGATTCGCCCGCCACCAAACCGGTCATAACAGCGGCGTGATTCACGCCGGGGTCTACTATGCCCAGGGGTAGTCTTAAGGCCGAATTCTGCCGCGAAGGGGTGGAGCAGACTATCGCCTTCTGCCGCGATAACGGCATCGCGTTCGATCAGTGCGGCAAGCTGCTGGTGGCGACAAACGCACAGGAGCACCAGCGTATGCTAGCCCTGTACCAGCGCTGCCAGCAGAACCAGCTCGAGGTGGAGCTGCTCGATGCCGAGCAACTCAAGACGCGGGAGCCGAATATCCAGGGGTTGGGCGCCATCCTGGTCAAGACCACCGGCATCGTCGACTATCGCCAGGTCTGCAACAAGATGGCCGAACGATTTCGGCAACTGGGCGGCGAAACACGGCTCGAAACCGAGGTAACCGGGATTGATGAGGACAGCGAAGCGATTCGGGTTCACACCAATCAGGGGAGTTTGAGTGGCCGCTACCTGATCTGCTGCTCGGGGCTGATGGCCGACCGGCTGACACGGATGCTGGGCATCCCGACCGATTTTCAGATCGTGCCATTTCGGGGCGAGTACTATCGGCTGCCAGCGGCAAAAAATGGCATCGTCAACCACCTGATCTACCCCATCCCCGATCCCGAACTACCCTTTCTGGGCGTCCACCTAACCCGGATGATCGACGGCTCGGTCACGGTCGGTCCCAACGCGGTACAAGGCTGGAAACGCGAAGGCTACGGTCGGATCAATATCAGCCCGAAAGATATCTGGGATATGGTGAGCTTCCCCGGCTTCTGGCGGGTACTGAAAAACCATATCAAAACAGGACTGATCGAAACCAAGAACTCCTGGTGGAAACCGGGTTACCTGCGTCTGGTACAGAAGTATTGCCCCTCCATTTCGCTTGACGATCTGGAACCCTATCCGGCAGGCATCCGCGCCCAGGCGGTGCTACGCGATGGCACCCTGGTACACGATTTCCTGTTTGCCGAGAGCCCGCGCTCACTGCATGTATGCAATGCGCCCTCCCCGGCCGCCACCTCGGCGATCCCGATCGGCCGACATATTGTCGAGCGAGTACTGCAGCAGCAAGGCATCCACCAACCATGATCCGTGCACTGATCACAGGCCCCCATCCGTTGTACCGAATGGCGATCGCCAACGTACTCAAAAATTTGGGCGAACTGCACTGGCGCGAATCCAGCGATCCATTCTCCTCAGCCGCAGCGGTGTCCGAGCCCACGGACGTGCTGATCATCTGTGCAACAACCAATGACAGTGAGTTGATTCAACAATTGGAGCAGACTCCCCGGCTCAGCCAGGCTAAGGTGGTGTTGTTTACACAACGCTTGGGCAAGCGCCATCGGAAGCTGCTGGCCGATGACCGTATCGACCTGTGTTTGCCTCTGTCGATCCCGCAATCGCTGGCCAAAGACTATTTAGAACAGCTATTGCGATCGAGTAGTTTGGGCTTAGCATATCGCGTGCTGGACGATCCAACGATTCGGCACTGCTACCACCCCGACCTTTCAGATCTAACCTGTAGCGAGCGTAAGGTACTTTTAAATCTGCAGCTGGGACTGAGCAACAGACTGATCGCCGAGCGTATGTGTATACGTCTCAACACGGTTAAGGTTCACCTGGCAAAAGCGTGCCGCAAAGCGGGGTTTCGTAACCGTTATCAGGCCGCGAGCTATACCTGCCAACAACTGGCGTTTGGCCAAACGACGCTATAAACAACGATAAAAGACACACCAAGGAGGCCATCATGGCGGGACAAGAGCGACAAAGCACCCTGAGATTCTTAGCCGAACCGGCCGATCAAAACTTTGGCGGCAAGGTTCATGGCGGTGCCGTGATGAAGTGGATCGATCTGGCGGCGTACGCCTGCGCCGCCGGCTGGAGTGGTAAATATTGCATTACCGTTTATGCCGGCGGTATCCGTTTCGTTCAACCGATCCATGTCGGCAATATTGTTGAGGTGAGTGCCAAGGTGATCTATACCGGTCGATCATCGATGCATATCGGCATCGACGTTCGTGCCGGTGATCCGAAAACGCCGGATCGTCACCTGACCACCCACTGTATCGTCATTATGGTGGCGGTGGACGATGCCGGTCGGCCGGTCGCGGTACCGGAATGGATCCCGCAAACCGATCAAGATAAATACCTTCGCGAATCGGCCATCACCCTGATGGAGATGCGCAAGAAGATCGGTGCCGAGATGGAGGCTCACGTCAAAAAATGAAGGGTCGCCTTATTTAACAACAAGGTGGATATCATCTAGATCTATCGCAAGTCACGCTTTGCAACCTTTACTCGATCACTAGCGGCCGCGCGCTCAACGGGCGGGTCATCCAATCGTTTGTCTGGAGAGAAGATACATGAATCTTAAATTACAGGGTCGCAAGGCCATCGTCTGCGCCGCGTCCAAAGGTTTGGGGCGGGCTTGCGCCTTGGCCTTAGCCGAAGAGGGGGTCGATCTGGTCATTAACGCCCGCAACCCGGAGGCCTTAGAGCAGACCGCCGCAGAGATCCGCGCCCAAACTGGGGTGGAGGTGATCGCGGTAGCCGCCGATATCACCACCGAGGCGGGACGGGCACAGGTGTTGGCCGCTTGCCCGGCCCCCGACATCCTGGTCACCAATGCCGGTGGTCCACCTCCAGGGAACTTTCGCGACTGGGATGAGAAAGCCTGGCACGATGCGTTAGACGCCAACATGCTGACTCCGATCTTTCTGATCAAGGCGGTGGTGGACGGCATGATGGCACGAGGCTTCGGCCGCATCGTCAACATCACCTCGGCGGCGGTCAAGGCACCGATCCCGATCCTCGGATTATCCAACGGCGCGCGCAGCGGTCTGACCGGTTTCGTGGCCGGATTGGCGCGTGAGACCGTGGTCAATAATGTCACCATCAACGGCCTGCTACCGGGGCCGTTCGATACCGACCGGCAGAAGGTTATCGTCGGTGGCGATGCCAAACGATTGGGAGTGTCAGAAGAGGAGGCTAGAGAGTTACGGATGCAGGCTAACCCCGCCAAACGGTTCGGCGACCCGCAAGAGTTCGGCGCCGCCTGCGCTTTTCTATGCGGTCAACAGGCGGGCTTTATAACCGGCCAGAACTTGCTGCTGGATGGCGGTGCCTACCCCGGCACCTTTTAAATGCCTGACTCCAAAGACGTCGTCCTAGGCAGCAGTCATGAGGGGACACCCGGCAAGTACTCTGGTAGCGCAGCGTACCTGCCGCTGATACGGATGTTCCTGCCCTTTGCGCTGGGCTATTTTCTCTCCTACCTGTTCCGGATCATCAACGCGGTCATCGCCCCGCAGTTGCTCGCCGATATTGCCATGACCCCGGCCGAGATCGGTCTGGTGACCAGCACCTATCTGCTCTGCTTTGCCGCTTTCCAGCTACCTTTGGGCGTTTTATTGGACCGCTACGAACCTCGCCGGGTGCTGGCCGCACTGCTGCTGGTGGCAGGCTTGGGGTCCTTGTTATTCGCCAGCGCCCAGAGTGTCAGCCAGCTAATGCTGGGGCGAGGGCTGATCGGGCTAGGCGTGTCAGCCTGTCTGATGGCCGCCTTCAAGACCTACAGTGTCTGGTTCCCGGTGCAGCGCCTGCCATTGATAAATGGCCTGCAATTGACGGCAGGGGGGCTCGGGGCGCTAGCCGCCACTCGCCCGGTAGAACTGGTGCTGGCGCTAAGTAACTGGCAGACACTGTTCTTGGGACTGGCTGGGTTATGCGTACTGGTCAGCCTGCTGGTCTTCGTCGTCGTTCCTCGTCATCAGCCCATCGGTAAGGCAGAAAGCTTGGCCGAGCAACTGTTGGGGACCTGGCAGATCCTGACCCATCGAGAATTTTACCTCCGAGCTCCCGCCGGCATGTTGGCTCAGTCCGCCTTTGCAGCTATCCAGGGACTCTGGGTGGGGTTGTGGCTTAAGGATATCGAGGGGCTCGACAGTCTAGAGCAGGCCAACCAGTTGTTCACCGTCGCCTTCGGCATGACTTGCGGTTTCCTGTCGCTGGGCTGGTTGGCCGACCGGCTACAACACCATGGGATGACACCGGGACAGGTCTGTTTCGGCGGCATGACTCTATTCTTGTTGGTTCAGTCATGGATCTTTGCCGGCCCGTCCACAACCCCTGCGCTACTCTGGTGGCTGTTCGGTTTTTTCGGAACATCGGGCACCCTGATGTTTGCGGTGCTGTCCCAGCGCTTTCCTGTTAGACAGACCGGCCGGGTTAATACCACACTCAACCTACTAATCTTCCTGGGTGCCTTCCTGATGCAGTGGGGAATCGGTGCCGTGATCGGCGGATGGGGCCAAACCGATTTTCCGCTGCTGTCGGCCTACCAGCTCGGATTCGGCATCTGCGGAGTGCTGCAGCTACTGGGCTTACTATGGTTCCTATGGGGGAGCCGTCCACGACCACCAAAGGCAGGATCATGAACCGAAGCGCTGTTCTTCGTCTGTTAACACTAGTCCTAATGCTGCCGGCCTCATTCGTCGCCCTGGCCGAACCTCTGCAGATCGCAATGATACTCTGGCGCGGCAACACTGCGGCCGAGGCCGGCTTCAAACAAACACTGAGCGAACAGGGTTACCAGGCCAAATATCACGACTTCGATGCACAACAGAGCCGTGATCGGCTGGCAGGGCTGCTGCGGGAGCAACTGCTGCCAGCGCTCTCGAATTACGATTACATCTACTGTTTCGGCCCACCGCGACCCAGATGACTCAACAGCTGGTAAGGGGGCGTGTGCCGTTGCTGTTCAATGCAGTCACCGACCCTATCGCCGCAGGTATTCTGCCTCCCGGTCAGGCGTCGGCCAATATTGCCGGCGTCAGTAACTCGGTTCCCCTCGCCGACCAGTTCCGGCTACTGAAACGAACGCTCGCGGTGAAACGTGTCGGGGTCCTGTTCAATCCCATGAAAAGAATTCTGTCATCGTCCTGGAGCGATTAGAGCGGATAGGGCAAAGCCAGGGGTTTGACGTAATCCCCTTCAGAACACCGGCTGACGACAAAATCCTGTTTCAGCAGATTCGCCGGTTCCATGAGCATAGCCCTAGCATTGATGCTCTCTATTTACCTATGGACAGCTACCTGTTATCACGAGCAGAACAGATCGGTCAGTTGCTGCTGGCGGAAAAAATACCCGCGCTGGCTGCTCATCAAGACTATATCCGCCATGGCGCATTGCTCGGCCTGGTACCTGATTACCGGGAGATGGGAACGAATGCCGCCAGTATCATCATCCAACATCAGCAGGGAACAGATTTCGATGCCATTGGCTCCATGCAGATCAAAAACCCTCGCGTAATAATTAACCAACAGACGCTCGAACGTTTGGATCTTAAAATTACCGAGGTGAACGCAGGCAATGTTCAGGCCGTGCAATAGGGTACACGCGGTAAAAAAACTCCCACGTCACCCATAAATCAGTAGCCCCGATCTGAGCCTCACGAACCTCCTCAAGCGATTAGAACAGTATCGTGATTACGCCGATTCCATCCATAGCCTGGTAGCTAAGATGATGATGAGTATCTAAGGTATTCTACGCATCCGGAAAATGGCAGCTCAGAAGCAAACCTTCAAAGACCCGTACTAAAAGTATCCTTTCATCAATGTACTTACAGTTTGGACATTTAAAGGCTTAGTAAGCAGCAGATGCGGCGGTAATTGTGCTGTCAAAATCACTGACGAGACTCGAGGCGGCATCTCCATGATGCCCGCTTTACTACACGGAGGCATTGAGAAATTAGTAACCAATGAAGGTCAGCTATGGCGCATCACCTGACGTCAGCTGATACAGCGTTAACTAGCACCTCTAGGGCGCTAGATACCTCCCGCACCCATCTCCAGATTGAATTTAGTTCATGCGGAAAGGCCCAAGGCGAGCTGATCATCGACCTAACATACCTCTAGGCTAATGACCGCTTGTCTTAGTGTTCTGCAACACCTGCCCGCTGATAATTCCGAGTAGCAATCCGAGGCTCAACCTTGCGGGCCGGTATCGCAGAACACTAAGAC
>JBALTG010000124.1:0-13815 GCA_036964625.1 Motiliproteus sp. | reverse complement strand
CCAGTCTTGTACCACAGCAGCGACGGCCTGATCATCGACGGTGGGGAGGATCAGCGGTGACTCACCTTGCAGTTCGCGCAGTTGCTCCTGCAGTGCACTCAGCCGTTGCAGCGTTTCAGCTTTGTCGGCATTGTCGGTAGTGCCCGCTGCATGGGTGTCTGGCTCTTGAGTCATGTCAGTAACGTCAGCGGTTTCAGCTGCTGCTGGGGCTTGCTGTTGAGGATGATTTTCGTCGCGGAGCTGGGCGCGGAGCGCCAGGATATCGTCCACCAGTATCTTTTCTTGCGACCAGCGTTGTTCGAGGGTGCTAAGTGCTGAGTGTTGTTGGTCCAGGGCCTGGTCCACCCGAACCAGTCGCGTGCCAATATCGATCCCCATCTCCTGTTCCCGGAGGGTGATTGCCCGTTCGGTATCCAGGGCCTGGATCTTTTTGCGGATGTCATCCACCTCGGGGGGGACATCGTGCTGGCTGATCGCTACCCGGGCCGCTGCGGTATCCAACAGGCTGACCGATTTATCCGGCAGCTGCCGCGCCGGGATATAGCGATGGGATAATCGGACGGCGGCCTCCAGGGCCTTGTCGAGGATCTGCACCCGGTGGTGTTGCTCCATGGTCGAGATCATGCCACGCATCATCTGCATCGCTTTCTCTTCGCTCGGCTCGAACACCTGCACCATCTGGAAACGACGGGTCAGGGCGGGGTCTTTCTCGATATGTTTTTTGTATTCGGCCCAAGTGGTGGCGGCTACGGTGCGCAGGTTGCCGCGAGCGAGTGCCGGTTTGAGCAGGTTGGCGGCATCACCGGTGCCTGCTGCGCCGCCAGCACCGACCAGGGTGTGGGCTTCGTCAATAAACAGGATAATGGGGCGCTCGGAGGACTGAACCTCCTCAATGACCTGTTTCAGGCGGTTTTCAAATTCGCCCTTCATGCTGGCACCGGCCTGCAGCAGGCCGACATCCAGTGAGCGTAGCGTGACATCGCGCAACGCGGGTGGCACGTCGCCGCAAGCGATGCGCTGGGCAAAGCCTTCGACCACCGCTGTTTTACCTACCCCCGCCTCGCCAGTGAGGATGGGGTTGTTCTGGCGGCGGCGCATCAGAATATCGATAATCTGGCGGATCTCGCTATCGCGTCCGACGATAGGGTCCAGCTCGCTATTACGCGCCTGTTCGGTCATATCGACGGTAAACTGGGCCAGGGCTTCCTGCTTGCCCATTTGCGCCGGGGCCATGGAGCCGCTGGCGGTGCCCGGGGCTACGCCACCGCCGACCTGGAAGCCATCCTGGGCATGCATGCGTTCTTCGGGTGATCCATCGACCACTTCCTGAAACCGGGTGGTTAGGGTATCCAGACTAATCTTCGAGAATTCGGACGAGATGTTGAGCAGGGCGCTTTTGAGGCTGCGTATTTGCAGCATGCCAGTGATCAGGTGGCCGCTACGGACCTGGGAATCGCCAAACATCAGGGTGGCGATGATCCAGCCCCGCTCGACGGTCTCTTCGATATGGGATGAGAGGTCGGAGATACTGGTAGAACCCCTGGGCAACCGATCCAGGGCGTCGGTGATGTCGGTTGCCAGGCGTGACGGCTCGATATTGAACGCTTTGATAATACGGTGCAGGTCAGAATCGGGTAGCTGAAGAATCTGGTGCAACCAGTGAACCATCTCGACATAGGGGTTGCCGCGTATTTTGCAGAAAACCGTCGCACTCTCGATGGCTTTGTAGCCCAGAGCGTTAAGTTTTCCAAAAAGGGCGGTGCGGCTTATTTCTGCCATGGGGCTATCCTCTGCATGATGACATGCTATCCATTTCACTATTCATTGGGGTTGCCTGTTGCCTGTTGCCGGGGATTAAAACGGCCACTGGGCGGTGTGTTTTGGTTTTGCCATGTTCCCAGCCAACTGGTCCAGCCCAGTTGCTGGCCTTTGCCAAGGCAGGTGGAGGGGAGTTGTTCGGGATGGAGTAGCAGGATCAGGTCCCACTCCAGTTCGTCGCCTAGGTAAAGACGCACCATGGCGACCAATCGCTCTATGGCCTGGCCGTTGGGCAGCAGGCTTTTATAGGTGGGTAGATCCAGCGGGCCACAGACAACTTGAAACTTTGATTGGCAGTCCCAGATCGTACTGCCCAGCAGCGAATCCCTACCCAAGATCCCCTTGTTAGGATTGCTTCCCAGCCGCAGGTGATTGTTTTCGCCAATGGCCAGCCGGTTGCCGACAAATTCTCGGATCTTGACCGGAAGCTGGAAATAGTCGGCAAGCAGACTTCGGAGCCCAGCTGCCGGACGTGTCTTTAAGCTAAAAATTCCGGCGCGGTAAAGCGCTGCGTAGTCGGGCAGCGCGCTACGGTGGCGTAGTTCGGGTGTGCCTATTCCGATCAAGGCGCCCAGATAGAGATCGTAGGGGTTGGCGTCGGGACGATCCATCCCCAGAGCGGGCTGGCTGCTGGACCAGGCCCGGTAGAGCAGGCATAACATCCGGTGATTGAACAGGTTGGCGAATTCGCTGAACGCCGGATCGCGGTGGTTTCGCTGTCGCTCCCGGGCGTACTCGGTCAGGTGTTGTGGCAGGGGGCCGTTGGGGCCGAACAAACCAAAAAAATAACAGCTGAGCTCGTCTTTATGATCCTGGTCTCCGGGGCGAAAAAAAGAGATGGCCGAGGGGGCAAACGCCAGGGAAGGGGTCTGCTTGAGACGGATAGGGTCTTCCGCTGCACGGACCGATCCGCCGATTCTGGGTTTATCTGCGTAGATGTTTTCAAAGCGCCGCAGAACCTCAAAGAAGTCGGCATTGTAGGGGTGCGCTTCCAGTTCGCGCAGCCAGGCTACAGTCTGTGAGTGAGTCCGATTCGGGCTGGCCATCGTTTTATCTCGCCACGATCTGAGGAGCGGATCACGGTTTCAGTGAAGGAATTGGTTGCAACATATTTTGAAAAAAACAGTTCCAATATCGCCCCCAGCATGAAGATACCCGTACCTTCGAAGGCGCTTTCATCCAGGGTGACGGTGACCTCAAGGCCGCGGCCGAAGGTGATGGGGCCATGGGTTGGAATCCGGGCAACCAAGGGCTTGGTCGATACCGATAGGATACCGTCGATCTCGCGGCTGATACTGCGGTCATCGGTATCGGCATAGAGGCTTAGCAACTCCCTCAGTCCTGCTGCACCCTTTTCGGTATCGGACAGGGACAGATAATTAAGGGAGAGATGGTTGATCAGCCGCCAGCGGCTTTCACCCGGCGGTCGGGTTGGTTTGGGCTTGGTGGGGCCAGCAAGGCAGCGAATACTGTCAATGGGAACCCCCGTGTCCAGGGTGAAATCGGTGCGACCCTGGCCCATGATCAGGTGCAGAGGCAGGTCGCGATTTGTGCAGGTGATCTCCAGTCCGAGCTGCTTGAGGTCGTGGCGAAAGGGTGCCTCGCGGGCATCGACCAGGGAGATGTAGACTTCGTTGCCGATGTAGTTGGAGCGGGTGCCATTGCGCTTCTGTTTGTTGGAGAGCAGCCGGGGAGAGCGGTGCAGGCAATAGTAGCCGCCGTTTTCGGAAAGGTAGCGACTGTCATTGTCGGCGTAATAGGGATAAAACTCCTGCAGCGGTTCATTGCTGGTTCCGAAGCCCCGCACCTGGTCGATTGAAAAAACCTCAAAATCAATGGGACGGGTGCGATCGGGTAGAACATGGTATTCAGTCTGACTGCGGTTCAGGTAGATGCGATCGGCACGGCGGCTGAACAGGTTGATGATTGGAGCACAGTTCAGGGCAAAGCTAGCGGCATCCAGCAGGGCTTCAAATTCGGGCTTGCCCTGGTCAAGCAGAATAAACAGTTCGAACTCGGTGCTGGCACAATCGGCGAGTGGTTTTTGTACGCCCGTTAGGTCAACAAACAGATAGCGTTCCGGGAAATAGAAATACTCTTGCAGCAGCCGATAGCCCTCGAACGACCTCTGTGGGTAGGGCAGCAATGCGTCCTCTGCTGATAATCCGACCCGCTGAATGCCTGCTTGGCCGATGAAATACTGGCGGGGGGTATGACCCCCTTTGGGGCGTACCAAGGTGCCTAGGGCATTGGAAAATATGTGCTCGTAGATCTTCATCGGCAGCGACCCGCTGCCGGTCAGGTACAACCGGATGCTGTCCATCGACAGCTGGTTTGCAGCGAGCCCCGCGGTGGTATGAAAGCGAAGCCTGATGCCCGCTTTAACCGCTGGGATTTTCTTCACCCCGACGGCTACCAGGCTTGAGGCGCTGGGGAAGTATCTGGCCTCCGTCAGCTCCAGTGGCCAGAGGGTGACGGCTTGAGCAGTACGAAATTCGCAGGTGGTTTTGGAGTCTTTATGATTGACGCTTTGGAGTGCGGTACCTCGTTGTATCTGAATACCCTCACCCAAGGCATCGTCGTTGGGCTGGGGATTGAACTGGACGACCGCCATCGCCGGAACGGGAGCCAGGTAGTGGGGGTAGATCGTTTCCAGCAGGTGCTGGGTAAAGACCGGGAACTGACTGTCGATCTTCAGTTGAACCCGTGCCGCCATAAAAGCGAAACCTTCCAACAGGCGTTCGACATAGGGGTCAGCGCATTCGTTTTTATCGACGCCCAGACGTGCTGCAATTTTGGGGTATTGCTCTGCGAACTCTGCGCCCATCTCCCGGATATGACGAAGTTCACGGTTGTAATATTTGAGAAAACCTTCATCCATAACCGACCCCTGATTCAGGCATAGTTACCGTCCTTTCTGCTTGACGACGACGTTTCCGCTTTCCAGATCCATTTCGGTTTCCAGGTGCAGGCTCAGGGGAACGGGTTGCGCCCATATTTCGCCTTCGATCAGAAATGCGATGGAGTTCTGGTGCCGCTTGGATTCATCCGCCACCACCCTGACTGATAGTTGGCTGTTGGCGATCCTGGGTTCGAAGCTTAGCAACGCGGTGCGTAGGGCCCGCTCCATTCGAGGCACATCAAGCGTTGACGCGCTGACGCCGGAAAACTCGGGAATACCAAAATTGACCACCGAACGTTGTACCTCTTCGTAGCTGCTCAGGTCGGTCGCGGTCTGAAGGTTGGTGGTATTGAGCAACCAGGCGAGGTCCCGTAATAATGCCTCGCGCAGCCGAGAGAGCGACAGGTTTTGGTGTTGAGCGCTTTCATGGCTGAGTTCAGGGTGTTCGTCGGTCAGTCTGTCCAGCAGTGATGGAAGCAGCTTTTCTCCATGAGGCGCCGCGCTCATTGGCTTTCGTCCTCCAGGGGCGCCAACTCTAACTCAATACTGCG
This sequence comes from Motiliproteus sp., assembly GCA_036964625.1. Lineage (GTDB taxonomy): Bacteria > Pseudomonadota > Gammaproteobacteria > Pseudomonadales > Balneatricaceae > Motiliproteus. The sequence continues at coordinate 8,544 of JBALTG010000124.1, read as the reverse complement.
AATATCCATCAGGGGATACTCGTCGACATCAGTCGTCAGGATGCGTTGTCCCAAGCCGTGGTAGGCCCCTTCGGGCTGCGGCAGCCAGAGGGTTTTGCGGGATATGCGCAGGGCGTTATCGTCGCTGAGCTCGGTACCCGGATAGCGGCAGGGTATCAACACCATCGATTCACCACCGTTGCTCCATAGGCACTGCGCAGGCATCCAGATCAGGTCCCGCAGGTCGGCAGGCGGATCCAGACTGAGGCGCTTGATATTCTCAAATGGCACCCAGAAGTAACGCCCGTTGATCAACATCTCCATGATTGGTCCCAATCTGGAGTCGGCATCGCAGATCCACTCGAAAGGCTGGTCGTTGATGGAACCAGCCACTGTCGGGGCGAGTTCCAGTGCCTCTGACCGTAAGGCGGCCGACTGAGAATGATGCCCAGCGGCCTCCGCTTGCAGCCCCTGCATCATCAGCACCAACCATCGAGGCGGCTCTCCCAAAACGATGGCTAAATGCTCGCCGTTAAAGACGCTTTGCCGGAAGGCTTCACAGTGGATGGCTTCGCGATAGGCCTGGGCCATGGGCAGGCAACCCGGACTCATTTCGGCACATAAACCGAGCTGCTTCAGACCACGCTCCCACTGACCCATCAGGCACAGCAACTGGAACAGAAAGATGCGGTGCTTGACGTCAGCAGGTTCAGCACGGACTTGCTGTTGCAGTTGTTCCAATGCAGCAGCAAGGTCTTCCTGAAAACCCTGCGGTGGTGACTCCATGGCATGCGCCTCGATGTTAATTGGATTTAAAATCAGCTAAGGCTGATACACAATCGGTTACTCTTTGTTCTTGGCAATGTCCCATTGGTAATCAATCGGACCACCCTCTTTGGAACCATCACTCTTTTGTTGTTGGTAGCTGACTTTGACCTCGGCGAAATTCAGAGTGACATTCATCGTTAGCCGGTCTTCACCCCCGCTGCCTCCTGTGGAAACGGACGAGATCAATACAGGTTTCATGGTGATTACCAAGTAATCTATAGGCTCCTTTCCCCCTGCCTTTCTCATAATCAGCCTTGCCTCTTTGAGTTCTTCTCCCTTGCTACAGGCCTGCATCAAGCGAGGGGCCGACTTTTCGAGCCATTGAGTGTATGAAATATCCTGTACATCCACTCTGCCCCCCCCACCGCCAGTGCCTGTATGCATGGTGCCTGACTGATTCAAGCCCCAGCTCCAGGCAAGCACATCGATTGCGTCTGTCGATTTGTCGAGCACGCATTCGCCTTTGATACCATCAATTTCGATGAACATGTCCATAGCCATGATCGTTTCCTTCCCTTTTTCTCGTCGTTACTAGAAATAGCCTGCTGGCTGTTTCGGCCAGCAGGCTCCTCTGATCCAACGCATATACCTGATACAGCGTTATCCAGATTTAGCACTGGGCAGTTTTGAAACAAGGCGTAGCGAAACACTTAGCCCCTCCAGTTGATAATGGGGACGCAGATAGAACTTGGAGGAGTAATAGCCCGGATTACCCTCGATCTCTTCAACCACCACTTCCGCTGCTGCCAGCGGCTTCTCAGCTTTGGTGGTTTCACTGGAGTGTTCCGGGTCACCATCGACGTAATTGAGAATCCAGTCATTGAGCCAACGCTGCATATCGCCTCGCTCCTTGAAGGACCCCACCTTGTCGCGCACGATGCACTTGAGGTAATGGGCGAAGCGGCAGGTGGCGAACAGGTAGGGCAGGCGTGCCGCCAGGTTGGCGTTGGCTGTGGCGTCCGGATCGTCGTATTCCGCAGGCTTGTGCAGCGATTGCGCACCAATAAAGGCAGCGAAATCGGAGTTTTTCTTGTGTATCAGGGGCATAAACCCATTTTTTGCCAGCTCTGCTTCTCGACGATCACTGATAGCTATCTCGGTCGGGCACTTCATATCGACGCCGCCGTCATCCGAAGGGAAGGTATGGCAGGGTAATCCCTCCACCGCGCCACCGGACTCGATGCCGCGGATCCTTGAACACCAGCCGTAGAGTTTAAAGGAGCGGTTGATATTGGTCGCCATGGCATAGGCGGCATTGGCCCAGCAATATTTGCTGGAATCGGCACCTGCAGTCTCTTCTTCAAAATCGAACTCTTCTATCGGCTCGGTTTTGGCACCGTAGGGGAGTCTTGCCAGGAAGCGGGGCATCGCCAAACCGAGATATCGTGAGTCTTCTGATTCGCGCAGCGAACGCCAGGGCGCATATTCCGGAGTGGTGAATATCTTGGTCAGGTCGCGCGGATTGGTTAGTTCTCCCCAAGAATCCATCTGCATTAGCGAGGGGGCTGCACCTGTGATGAACGGTGCGTGGGAGGCTGCAGATACCTGGGCGATGTTACTGAGCAACTCCACATCCTGGGGGCTGTGGTCGAAGTGGTAGTCTCCAACCAGGCAACCATAAGGCTCACCACCCAACTGCCCGTATTCCTGTTCGTAGATCTGTTTGAAAATAGGGCTCTGGTCCCAGGCGGTCCCCTTGAATTTCTTCAGCGTTTTACCGAGTTCCTGTTTGGATAGGTTGAAGACGCGGATTTTTAGCATCTCATCGGTTTCGGTGTTGTTGATTAGATAGTGAAGCCCCCTCCAGGCACCTTCGAGTTGTTGGAACGCATCCGTGTGGATGATCAGGTTTATCTGTTCGGTTAGTTTTTTATCGATTTCGGCAATCACCGCGCTGATCGACTCAAGCGCATCGTCCGATACCAGCGTGGTGTCTTTGAGCACCTGTTCGGCAAGGATCTGGACGGCGGATTCTACCTGTTCTTTTGCCCGTTCAGATTTGGGTTTGAACTCCTTCTGTAGCAGCGCACTGAAGTCATCGGTTTCGAGCGTTTCCTGGGATGTCTGCCCTTGTTCTCTCTGAACATCGGTCATGATTTACTCCTCCTTCTCGCTGGCCGCGTCAGGCTCGTCGCTGGGTTTTGGCGCAGAGGCCAGGGATTGCAGCAGCGTCGGATCTTGAATGGCCTTGGCGAGCAGTTCTTCGGCACCTGATTTGCCGTCCATATAGGTAAGCAGGTTGGCAAGTTGAGAGCGGGCCTCCAAGAGCTTGTCCAGACCAGCGACCTTTCTCGCCACTGCGGCAGGGGAAAAGTCATCCATGTTTTCAAAGGTGATATCTACCGCCATGTTGCCTTCACCCGTTATGGTATTAGGCACATTGAAGGCTAAGCGGGGTTTCATCGATTTCATCCGGTTATCGAAGTTATCGACATCTATTTCGAGAAATTTACGGTCGCCAACGCCTGGTAGCGGTTCCTCCGGGTTACCGGATAGATCTGCCAGCACCCCCATTACGAAGGGTAACTGGACCTTTTTTTCCGCACCATAAAGTTCGACGTCGTATTCAATCTGTACGCGCGGCGCTCGGTTTCGGGCAATGAATTTCTGGCTGCTAGTGGTGGCCACTGTGAATCTCCCATCTGCTATTTATGATTTCGGCAAGGATCCTTTCATTAAATCGTTCAAACGCCTCAGCTGTGATCATCAGGGTGGTTTAGTCATCATCACGCGGTTCTGCTCCCTGCAGGTTTTCAGCCTGGGATAGTCCATCGGGCGCAAGATCCCGCATGATCTCCATAAAACTCATATTCACAAGTCGCTGAGCACGTTTCAGCAACACCGGTACTGGGCTGGACGGCTCGTTTTTCTGATAGTAGCCACAGATTTTATCGATCATAGCCACGACATCGTCACGGGAGTTCACCAAGCCTGCCGGTGAAACCTGGGCATTGGCTTGAGAGAGCACTGCGGCACCTGAGGCTTGGTTGTCTGCTGATGAACGAACTGTTGGCGAGTCGTTTTGAGGCGCTGTAGTGCCGATACCCTGGCTCTCGAGCTGAGCTTGGTAGATCCGCACGATGCTGGTGAGCGTTTGGACCAGCAGGGTGAGGTCAAGGGCGTTGGCGTCAACTAATTGGTCGTCGATAAAACTCAAGGTTGTTTTGATATTTTGTAACGATTGATCCGCCGCTTCGGCCAGTTGCGTCAGTTGTTCGGCACCGGCATCCATAAAGGCGGCGTTGATTTGAGAGAGGTCGGGGGCTTGTTCTTTTTCGATCTCTAGCGGCGTGATTTCACCGTTGGCAAGACGGATATCCCGGAGCGTGAAGCAACCCATGGTTCGGGATCTGATGAGCGGGGTGTGTTGCAGATCTCGCAGCAGCGCTTGGGGATCGCCAAGAGCCATCAGACTATTGAGCCGGAAGGTGGGATCGTCGTTGTCTTCGGCATCGAGTCGTGGATAAAGTTCTTGCCAGAAGACCTCCGTCAGCTTACGAAGAAACTGCATACCCGCGGCAAAACCGGGTAGCTCATCTGTTTTGAGCAGGGAATGGATCAGGTGGATAGTGACCCGAAGGTCCTTGGTTTTGCTGAATAGCTCTACAGCCTGACGCTGAACCTCGTTCCAGTCCGCTTCTTCGGCTGGAATGACGGTGTCGCCCATAACCCGTTCGGGAGTTCCTTGGGCAGAACGTACCAACTCGTTGAATGAAAGGTCGTACTCCATATCCTCACCACAAGGGTGCTCCTTGGACACGGGCTGGAGTAGTTCCTCTACCTCGATCAGATCCACGTTGTTGTCCCTTTATTTTTAAAATCAGGGCCTATGCGGAATGGATAGCGTATGTACGGCCAAAGCTTCCTTTTCCAGAGGGACCCCGTACTGCAGATGTATCTGTTTGCACTGCAAAGTATAGGCATAGATATCAAAAAACGAATTGTTGGCTTTTTTTTGAAGATTGATCCTACAAAATCATGACTATACTTACGGCGTTATAGCTCTTGCCTATATTGAATTACTGCGTTCAAAAGCACTTTAATACGAAGCTGTTGACCCTTGTTTTAGGGATGATCGAGTGAATACGACAGGTAAACATGGCCATTAAACAACGTTCCATCAAGCTGTCGACCCCGCTTGGCAATGACGTTCTGCTGTTCCAGCGTATGACCGCCACCGAAGCACTGGGTCGGTTATTCGAGTTTGATATCGAGGCGCTGAGCGAGGAGCGTGATATCGACCTTGATCAGTTGCTGGGACAGAACGTCACTGTCAGTCAGGAGATGCTCAGTGGCCCGCCTCGGTTTTTCAACGGCTTTGTCAGCCACTTCGCCTATCTTGGCGAGTCCGGTGACCTCGCTGCCTACCATCTCAGCGTTCGGCCCTGGCTTTGGCTTCTGACGCAAACCGCCGATTGTCGGATTTTTCAGGAATCTACGGTTCCCGACATCATCAAGAAGGTGTTCCGCGACAGGGGTTTTAGCGATTTTGAGGAGCGTCTGAGTCGCAGTTACCGGCAATGGGAGTACTGCGTCCAGTACCGGGAAACAGACTTCAATTTTGTCAGTCGGCTGATGGAGCAGGAGGGGATCTACTACTTCTTTGTGCATCAAGAGGGCAAAAATAAGCTAATCATTGCCGACTCCTATAGCGCGCATGAGCCCTGGCCCGGCTACGAAACCATCCCATATTTCCCCCCTGATCGCCACGATCATCGGGTGCGCGACCATATCGACGGCTGGTCGGTGAGTCACCGGGTGCGGACTGGGGTCTTCGTGCACAACGATTTCGATTTCAAAGTGCCCAGCAAGAAATTGGAGAAGAGTTCGTCAATTTCGCGTGATCATGCCTGGTCTGACTTGGAAGTGTATGACTATCCCGGCGAATACGATGCACCCGACGACGGCGAGCAGTATGCCCGGATCCGTGCCGAAGAGATTCAGGCGCCTTATATGCGAGTGCGAGGGCAGGGCAACGCGAAGGGGGTGGCGGCTGGGGCGTTGTTTGAACTGAGCGATTATCCCCGCGACGAACAGAACCGTGAATACCTGGTGATATCCGCCACCCACGAACTGACCATCGACGACTACCAAGCGGGTAGAAGATCTACGCCGAAAGCATCCCAGGTCAAGTTTGAGGCGATGCAGGCCAACGAACCCTTCCGGACAGCCCGAATCACCCCCAAGCCTATCGTCCAGGGCCCCCAGACGGCCCTTGTCGTCGGTCCGCCGGGCGAGGAGATCTGGACCGACGAGCACGGTCGCGTCAAGGTACAGTTCCATTGGGATCGTTACGGCCAGGAGGACGAGAACAGCTCCTGTTGGATCCGGGTGGCTCAGGTTTGGGCCGGAAAAAACTGGGGGGCGATGCATATTCCACGCATTGGCCAGGAGGTGATCGTCGAGTTTCTGGAGGGCGACCCCGATCGACCGATCATTACCGGGCGAGTCTACAACGGCACCAATACGCCGCCCTACGGGCTACCGGCCAATAAAACCCAGAGTGGTATCAAAAGTCGTAGCTCCAAGGGTGGCTCCGGCGACAACTTCAGCGAGATCCGCTTCGAGGATAAACAGGGCGAGGAGCAGGTTTACGTTCATGCCGAGAAGAATCAGGACAACGTGGTCGAGAACGATGAGACCACCAGCATCGGCCATGACCGCAGCGAGGATGTCGGCAACGACGAAACCATCGGCATCGGTCACGACCGCACCGAAACGGTGGGTAACAACGAGACCATTACCATCGGCGTCAACCGTACCGAAACGGTGGGCAGTAACGAGACGGTGTCCATCGGCAGCAACCGCTCGGTGACCATCGGCAGCAACAAGACCGAGACCATCGCCATCAACAAGGCCGAAACCATCGGCGTGGCCAAAGAGCTGACCATCGGCGGTGCCTACCAGGTCACTGTCGGTGCGGCGATGAATGAAACCGTGGGAGCATCCAAAAGCATGCAGGTGCTTGCCAGCCTGTCGGAGAATATCGGATCAAACCGAAGTGCCGAGGTAGGGGGGAACGAGACCATCAGTGTGGGGGAGAATCAGACCACCAGCGTGGGCAAGGACGATTCGATTAAGGTTGGCAAGAACCTGGTGATCGATGCCGGCGATTCCATCGTGATCAAGACCGGCAAGGCGACCATCAGCATGAAGAAGGATGGAACCATCTCGATTCAGGGTAAAGATATCACCGTCAACGGATCCGGCAAGATCAATGTCAAGGCAAGCCAAGACATCATCATGAAGGGTAAGAAGATATTGCAGAACTGATGGGGCGGCATCTCCGTTGAAAATAAGGCCGTCTGCTTCATTCGACCTTTGTTTATAAGGGCTATAAGGGCTATAAGGAGGTGATAGACGTGAGCGTTGAAGCAAAACCTGCTGTTCATAATGCCGATTCTGAGCTGCGACTCGATGGCGTGGTCATCGGTGTGCTCGTCGGCCTGAATGGACGTCACCAGCCCTTGGTGGCCTTTCCGGGCAATCCTCTGTCCGATTGCGCTGCAGCCCAGTCTACAATTCTATTCAACCAAGAGGATGTTGGGCGTGAAGTGGCGCTGCTGTTTGAAAATGGCGACCCCAGGCATCCGCTGATCATCGGCCGCATACAGCACCCCGATAACCGGCGCCTCGAGCAGGCCCCCCTAACGGCTGAGGTCGATGGCGAACGCCTGCTGCTGCAGGCGGATAAAGAGATCGTGTTGAAGTGCGGTAAAGCCAGCATCACCCTGACCAAAGCGGGCAAGGTGATTATCCGCGGGACTTACCTGTTGAACCGGTCTTCGGGGGTGAATCGGATCAAGGGTGGATCGGTGCAGATTAATTGAAGGAACAGCATCACTGAGGGAAAATTGGCGATGGAATTGCTTAACACCACCGGCATGCAAGCTGGTTACACCATGGGAATCCAGCCTGACGGGCGTGAACTGCTGGTTGTCGCCGTCAAGGGCACCTTCAGTATTCCCGAACGGGGCGAAAAAGCGGCGTTGGTCGAAAAACAGCTGCCCTTGGTAGAGGCCGATACCTTCACCGGCGAACCGGGGCACTCGGCCCCGCTATATGAAGTTGATTACGCTCCGCGTAAACCCCGCTGCGATATTCTGCTTAATGGCAGCGCCTATGCACCAGGGGGAAAAGCGACCAGCCGGGTGACGGTGGGCCTACAGGTAGGGCAATTTCAAAAGTCATTTAACGTTGTCGGCGACCGGGTCTGGGAACGCGGCAACAGCCCGGGTGCCCCTCAACCTTTCATCACCCTGCCTATCACCTACGACCGCGCCTTCGGCGGCGCAGACAACTTCCATCAGGACCCCGCCAAGCACAGCGCCTATATGCCCAACCCGATCGGGCGCGGCTATCACAAGGAACTCAGCGCGTCCCTAGTTAAAGGCACGTCGCTGCCCAATACCGAGGAGCGCTCTCAACCAGTCAAGGTACCGGACAAGGCCTATCGCCCTATGGCCTTCGGTCCAGTGGGGCGGGGCTGGCTGCCTCGTTATCCCTTGGCCGGCACCTACGATCAGGACTGGATCGACAACGTCTTTCCTTTCTTGCCATCTGATTTCAAAGATGACTATTACCAGAGCGCACCACCCGACCAGCAATGTGACTATCTGCGCGGTGGCGAATCGGTGGTGCTGATCAACCTGACCCCGACGGGGCGTACCAGCTTTGACCTGCCCAGCGTCGAAGTGCCCGTGGTGTTCTTCTTCAAAAAGGGCGGCCATGAGCAGA
>JBALTG010000123.1:0-13912 GCA_036964625.1 Motiliproteus sp. | reverse complement strand
GCTCCAACGTCAACCAGCGTCTGGCTCTCGCGGTGGCTAGCGCTCGCGCAGCATTTCCCGGACTCGCGAAACGCCGCATTTCGCCCCATTCCATTCGTCACTCCACTGCCATGCACATGCTGCAGTCCGGCGTAGCCCTCAATGTGATTGCCCTTTGGTTAGGTCATGAAAGTGCGACCACCACGCATCAATATATCGAGGCGGACCTGGCGATGAAGGACAAGGCTTTGTCTCGGCTTCAAGAACCCGGCACCAAGTTCCAGCATTATCACCCGCCAGATGCCTTGATGCAGTTCCTTCAGGAGCTGTAATTATGTTGAGAACCCGCCAGCCCAGAACCGCATTAAATCTGGGCTAGCGGGCAATCGATTGCCACAACTATACATAATTAGGAACTATACATAAGTGTCGTAAGGAGTCGCAGGCTCACGGTTCACCAGCTGCACAATAGTACGGACAATAGCACCCCGAGAACACCTACTATGTTGTGCTGCATGCTTAGCTCTTGCCACTGTTCCGACGGGCCTGTTGCAGACTGTTTTTCATCGGTTTAGAAAGGTAATTGGGTGATATCCTGATACTCCTGTGGTTTTCGGTTATTAACCCGGCGGCTAAGCGGGAGACGCAAGGATGCGCCAACATTGGATGAAGACCAATGCGAGGGCCTGAAAAGCAAGCAGTTCCATACAATTGCAGCAGATTCTAGGGGGCGATGGACCAATAGGTTCCATACCTACTTGCCCACCCAGTTAATAGCGACAGGAGTCGCTAAGTGTTCTCAGCGATCCGCTGCAGCAGCGAATGCGTACATCGCCATTTTTTGATCAGCTATCTTCCGGCTCGTACCCCAGGTTGGGTGCTAGCCAGCGCTCCATGATTTTCATCTCCATTCCTTTGCGTTGGGCGTAGTCTTCGACCTGGTCTTCGGCGATTTTGGCGACACCGAAATACTGGCTGTCAGGATGGGCGAAATACCAGCCGCTGACGGCTGCCGTAGGCAGCATGGCGTAGCTTTCGGTCAGGGTAATGCCGGTGTTGGCTTCGGCATCCAGCAGTTGCCACAGCAGCTCTTTCTCGGTGTGGTCGGGGCAGGCCGGGTAGCCGGGCGCGGGGCGGATCCCCTGGTATTGCTCGGCGATCCGGTCGTCGTTGCTGATAACCTCATCGGCGGCGTAGCCCCAGAACTCCCTGCGCACCCGTTCATGCAAGCGCTCGGCGAAGGCTTCGGCCAGTCGGTCGGCCAGGGCCTTGGCCATGATCGCTTGATAATCGTCGTGGTCGGCTTCAAACGTTGCCACCATCGCGTCCAGACCGATGCCGGTGGTGACGGCAAAGCCGCCGATATAATCCGCTTTACCGCTCTCCAGCGGGGCCACGTAGTCGGCCAGGCAGTGGTTGTACTTGCCGTTTCCTTTCTGGGTCTGCTGACGCAGCTGGTGCACCGTCATCAGTTCTGCGTTGCGTGACGCGTCGCTGAAGATGCGAATGTCGTCATCGCCGATCTGATTGGCCGGGAACAGTCCGACCACGGCCTGGGCGCGGAGTTTTTTGTGCGCGATAATGTCGGCCAGCATCGCCTGGGCATCATCGAACAATTTGGTTGCTTCCTCGCCCATCGTCTCGTGAGTCAGGATCTGCGGATAGCGGCCTTTTAGCTCCCAGGAGTGGAAGAACGGGGTCCAGTCGATATAAGCGGCCAGCTCGGCAATGTCGTAATCAGCGAAGACTTGGACACCGAGCAGGTTGGGGGGGGGCGGGCTGTAGCTGGCCCAGTCGATCGGCTGTTTGTTTTCGCGCGCCTTAGCCAAGTTGACCCGGCGTGCGTCTTTCACTTTGGCGTAATGGCGCTCGCGGGCTTCGGCGTATTCCTGTCGGATCTCCGCGGTATAGTTATCGCGCTTGTGGGCGCTAAGCAGTGCCGAAGCGACACCCACACTGCGTGAGGCGTTGTGCACATACACGGTCGGGGCGCTGTAGGCCGGTTCGATCTTTACCGCGGTATGCATCTTGGAGGTGGTCGCACCGCCGATCATCAGCGGAATCTTGAGTCCGCGCCGCTCTAGTTCCTTAGCGACATGGACCATCTCGTCCAGCGATGGGGTGATCAGACCGGAGAGCCCGATCAGGTCGGCGTTCTCATCGATCGCGGTCTGGATGATCTTCTCGGCGGACACCATCACCCCCAGATCGATAATCTCGAAGTTATTACACTGCAGCACCACGCCGACGATGTTTTTGCCGATGTCGTGGACATCGCCTTTAACCGTCGCCATCACGATCTTGCCGTTGGAGGTGCTGGCGCTGCCCGCTTTCTCCTCCTCAATGTAGGGCATCAGGTAGGCGACCGCTTTTTTCATCACCCGGGCGGATTTGACCACCTGGGGCAGGAACATCTTGCCGGCGCCGAACAGATCGCCGACCACCGACATGCCACCCATCAGCGGACCTTCGATCACCTGGATGGTATGCTCGAACTGGAGCCGGGCCTCTTCGGTATCGCTGTCGATAAACTCGGTGATGCCCTTAACCAACGCGTGTTCCAGTCGCTTGTCGAGCGGCCAGGAGCGCCACTCCTGAACCGCTTTGGTCTCGACCTCTGCGCCGGTTGAGTTGTACTTGGCGGCGATATCGAGCAGCGCCTCGGTGTTGAAGGCAGCGAGGTCGTCTACCGAGCCAGCTTGTGTCTGATCGGGGGTGCGGTTAAGAATCACGTTCTCGACCCGGTCGCGCAGCTCCAGCGGGATGTCATCATAGATCGCCAGCTGGGCGGCGTTGACGATGCCCATATCCATCCCTGCTTGGATGGCGTGGTAGAGGAAGACGGCGTGGATCGCCTCGCGTACCGGGTTGTTACCGCGGAACGAGAAGGAGACGTTGGAGACGCCGCCAGAGATCAGCGCATGGGGCAGGGTCTGTTTAATCCGGCGGGTCGCCTCGATAAAGTCGACGGCGTAGTTGTTATGCTCCTCGATGCCGGTAGCAACGGCGAAGATATTCGGGTCGAAGATGATATCTTCCGGTGGGAAGCCGACTTGATCGACCAGCACCCGGTATGAGCGGGTGCAGATATCAACCTTGCGCTTGTAGGTGTCGGCTTGGCCTGCTTCATCGAATGCCATGACGACTACGGCAAAACCGTAGCGGCGGATCAGTTTGGCCTGGTGAATAAACTTTTCTTCACCCTCTTTGAGACTGATCGAGTTGACGATCCCTTTGCCTTGGACGCACTTGAGGCCAGCTTCGAGAATCTCCCACTTGGAGGAGTCGATCATCACCGGCACCTTGGTGATATCGGGCTCGCCTGCGATTAGATTGAGGAAACGCACCATCGCGGCCTGCGAATCGAGCATCCCTTCATCCATGTTGATATCGATCACCTGAGCCCCGTTCTCAACCTGCTCGCGGCAGATATCCAGAGCGGTCTCGTAGTCCTGCTCCAGGATTAGACGTTTGAACTTGGCCGAGCCGGTGACGTTGGCACGTTCGCCGACGTTCACGAACAGCGTTTCGGCACTGATGTTAAACGGCTCTAAGCCAGCCAGACGGCACTGCACCGGGATCTCGGGCAAGACACGCGGCGCGCAAGGCCGAACCGCTGCGGCGATCGCTTTGATATGTTCGGGGGTGGTGCCGCAGCAGCCGCCGACGATGTTGAGCAACCCGGAGCGGGCCCATTCGCCGATCTCTTCGGCCATCTGCTCCGGCGTCTCGTCATAGCCACCGAAGGCGTTGGGGAGGCCGGCGTTGGGGTGCGCCGACACAAACCCGGAGCAGACCCGGGATAGCTCCTGCAGATAGGGACGCAGCTCTTTGGGGCCCAGGGCGCAATTCAAACCCACAGCGAGCGGCTGCGCATGGCTGATCGAGTTCCAGAACGCCTCGGTGGTTTGGCCTGATAGGGTCCGGCCGGAGGCGTCGGTGATGGTGCCGGAGATGAGTACCGGCAGGCGCATGCTGTGCTCGTCAAAGTACTGCTCGATGGCGAAGATTGCGGCCTTGGCATTGAGGGTGTCGAATATGGTTTCGACCAGCAGCAGATCCACACCGCCCTCAACCAGGCCATCGATCGCTTCGAGATAGGCGGCGACCAGTAGGTCAAAACTGGTGTTGCGGGCGGCAGGGTCGTTGACGTCGGGCGAGATCGACGCGGTGCGGTTGGTCGGCCCCAGCACCCCGGCGACATAGCGTGGCTGGTCGGGTGTTAATGCCGTGTATCTGTCGGCGCAGACGCGCGCCAGCTTGGCTGCAGCCACGTTGATCTCATGGGTCAGCGCCTCCATCTCATAATCGGCCATGGCGATATGGGTGGCGTTAAAGGTGTTGGTTTCGAGGATGTCGGCACCGGCTTCAAGGTAGGCATCGTGCATCGCGCTGATAATCTCGGGTGCGGTCAGCACCAGCAGGTCGTTGTTACCTTTGACGTCGGTGTGCCAGTCGGCGAAGCGCGCCCCACGGTAGTCCGCTTCTTCGAGCTTATGGCGCTGGATCATGGTACCCATGCCGCCATCGAGGAGCAGAATGCGCTGCTTTAGACTGTTGAATAGGGGGTGATTCTGATTGTTGTGCACAAGTCTGTCCTTTAGCTGCTAACCGCGATGTGGCTCTGAGGGTTAGTGGTCGACTATAAAAGGCGGACATTGTACTGTGAAAGTCCCTGCTAGCGGCTGAATTCGCTGCAACCCCGTATGAATTTGATTGCTAGAGAGCGGTTCGATAGCCTGGATGTTGGGCAATGCGTTGCATTCGACGAGCGCCTTTGGAATACTCGCTCGCTAGTGCTGCGCAGGGGTATCAAGCCCTCTTGTCGTTTGTTGGATTGATTGTTGGATTGATTGTTGGACCGTGATTACACGGCATCGTTAGGGTCCGAATTGTTATGAGTCATCGCCTGGAACACGCTAACGCCAGCCTCGATAATCTGCTGCGTATTTTTACCATTCCTGAAACGCCGGAATCGACGCTGGGACAATTGGATCAGCTGATTTCGCACAATCTGACTGGTTTTCTACAGCAGCATATCGTTGCCGAAGAGATCGACCTGGCCGAAATCGAAAAGGATTTCGCCGAAACACAGATCTCTGACGTGCCGCTGTTTGTCTCTGAACAGACCCAGTTTTTGCTGGATAAGGTGGTGTCGCAGTCGGTGCATACCGCCTCGCCCAGTTTTATCGGGCATATGACCTCGGCACTGCCCTATTTCATGATTCCGCTATCCAAGATCATGATCGCGCTGAATCAAAATCTGGTTAAAACCGAGACCTCCAAAGCCTTTACGCCGCTGGAACGGCAGGTGTTGGGAATGCTGCACCGCTTGGTTTACAACCAGGATGAGGGTTTTTATAGCCGCTGGCTGCATGACGCCCACCAGCATCTCGGGGCCTTCTGCTCGGGAGGCACGGTTGCCAATATCACTGCGCTCTGGGCCGCGCGTAACCGGGCTTTTGCGGCGGTTGATGATTTCCAAGGGATCGGCCGTGAAGGGGTGTTTGCGGCCTTTAAGCATTACCAGTGTGAAGGCGCGGCGGTGTTGGTGTCTGAGCGCGGTCACTACTCGCTGAGTAAAGCGGCGGATGTGTTGGGCATAGGTCGCAATGGCCTGGTTGCGGTCGAGACCGATGGTCGTAACCGGATTCGCCCTAAGGCGCTGCAGTCCAAACTGGCGCAACTCCGCGCGAAAGGGATCCGCCCCTTCGGCTTGATCGGCATCGCGGGAACCACCGAAACGGGGCATATCGACCCGTTGGATACCCTGGCAGATATCGCGGCGGAGCAGCAACTGCACTATCATGTCGATGCGGCTTGGGGCGGGCCGACCCTGTTCTCCGAGTGTTACCGGGATCGCCTGAAAGGGATCGAGCGGGCCGATTCGGTGACCCTCGATGCCCATAAACAGCTGTATGTGCCGATGGGTGCCGGGTTGGTGCTATTCAAGGACCCTGCCACGCTGAGCAGTATCGAGCATCATGCGCAGTATATTATCCGCAAGGGATCTAAAGACCTGGGCAGTCACACCCTGGAGGGCTCCCGTCCGGGCATGGCGATGCTGGTGCATTCGGCGCTGCAGATTATCGGTCGTCGCGGTTACCAGCTGTTGATTGACCAGGGGATTGAGAAAGCGGCGGCGTTCGCCGAGATGATTCGGGCGGATCAGCAGTTTGAGCTGATTACTGAGCCCGAACTTAATATCCTTACCTATCGCTGGCGCCCCAAGGCCGCCCAGGCGTTACTCGAAGGGGCTGCGGGTGAGGCTCGGTTTAGACTCAACGAACTGCTTAACCGCTGCACCCGTTATATTCAAAAAGCGCAACGTGAACACGGCCGCGCCTTTGTGTCGCGCACACGTCTGACTCCCGAGTGTTATCAGGGCCAGGCGACGCTGGTATTTCGTGTGGTACTGGCTAATCCGCTGACTACACTGGAAGTGTTGCAGGATATTCTTCAAGAGCAGTGCCTGATTGCAACGGAGGCTGCGCTGGCTGACAGTATCGATGAGATTAGACTCTTAACCGATAACCGATAACCGATAACCGATAACGGCTAATCATGACCCTGCCCGTGAAGTTTGAACTCTATGATAGCGTATTTTTGAGTCGCGCTCTGGCAGGAATTAGCATGTCCATAGTCGGTGCTAAAGTATTGATTGCATACGAATGAGTTGTTTTTCCAACTACGCGGGTGTTCTCTGCTGCGCTGTTGTTACAAAGGTTACAAAGGTTACAAAGGTTACAAAGGTTACAAAGGTTACAAAGGTTACAAAGGTTACAAAGGTTACAACGTCATCTGCAACCGGACGATTGGGCTGCTTTCCATGGCCGTGTGGTCACTGGCCGCTGTTGCAACGTGGGCTTGTGTTCTCCCTAGTCCAGGCCCTGACCCTTGCTCTGGCCCTGTTAGCCCAGGCTGCCCCCGCCTTTAGCCAGACCGATGCGACACTGCGCGTTAGCATAGACGGGGTGAATAGCCAGCAAGAGCAGAATATTCGTGGCTTGCTGAGCATTCAGCCGTTACACGATAAAGCGGTTACTAACCCTACCCGGTTACGTTATCTGCACCATAAAGCCACCGTCGAAATCACCAAGGCGTTGCAACCGTTCGGATTTTACCGCCCTCGGGTGGTAAGCACATTGAGCCTGGAGGATCAGGACTGGCGGGCCCATTATCAGGTTACCCTCGGTCCGCCATTACCCATCGCCAATTTGGATATTCAGCTGCAGGGTGATGCCGTGCAGGATGACGCCTTCGCCCGGCTGTTGGCCGATTCAGGCTTGCGTCGCGGCGCGCCCCTGGTGCACAGTGATTACGAGGCCCTGAAGCAGCAACTGCGCTCATTAGCGGCAGAACGGGGTTATTACCAGGGGGCCTTTAGCATGCACCGGGTGGAGGTTGATCTGAGCCGGTATCAAGCGAACGTTGTGTTGCATTTTGACAGCGGCCGGCGCTTTTATGTGGGAGAACTGCGATTCACTCCCGGTCCGCTGGCGAACGAATTTCTTAACCGTTATGTGCCCTTTAAGCGCGGTGATCCGGTGCAAAGCAGTGCGTTAATTGATCTGCAGACGACCCTGATCGATACCGATTTCTTTCAACGGGTAGAGGTCCGCCCACTCTGGGATCAGGCCGAAGACACCGACGTACCGATAGATATCAATCTCGAGCCTCACCTGCGCACCCAATACAAACTGGGCCTGGGCTATGGCACCGATACCGGAGCCAGAGCCAAGTTGGGGATGACCAAGCGTTGGGTGAACTCCCGAGGCCACCAGTTGAAAACACAGCTGCTGGTCTCGGAGATTCGCCGTAGTCTGGATGCGCAGTATTCCATCCCTGGAGAAAATCCCCGGTTGCAGCACTATGCGCTGCGACTCGGATTGAGTGAGGAGCTGTCCGACAGTATCGATGCTCGCAATCAATCTCTGGGCATCTCCAGGCAAAGCCAAAGCGGGCGCTGGGAGCGGTTATTGGCGCTGGACTGGGAGCAGGAGACCTTCACGTTCGGAGCTGATACCCAGACGACGGAGTTTCTGATTCCAGAGCTGAGTTTGACCAAACTGAGTACCAAAAACCGGCTGAATGTGCGTGACGGTTACCTGTACGCGTTGCAGCTGCGCGGCGCCAGTAACAGTGTCTTGTCCGACATCGATTTTGTTCAGGCCCAAATCCGCGCCAAGTGGGTACACAGCTTTACGCCTGCGTTGCGTTTTCTGGGACGGCTCGACGGCGGTGTCACCCTGGCGGATCAGTTCGATAAGGTCCCCGCGACCCTGCGTTTCTTTGCCGGAGGGGACAACAGTGTGCGTGGTTATGATTATCAGAGTCTGGGGCCAAAAAATGCGCAAGGGGTCATTATCGGTGGTCCCCTGTTGCTGACCGTCAGCGCCGAAATTGATTATCGAATCAAGCCGCAATGGGGGGTTGCAGCCTTCATCGATAGCGGTAATGCCTTTGAGGATGTTGATATTCGCCTGCATACAGGGATCGGGGTCGGTCTGCGCTGGTTCAGCGTCATAGGCCCGATCCGCCTGGATCTGGCATTTCCCCGGGATGATGAAAAAAACAGTTTTCGGCTGCACTTCAGCCTGGGGCCGGACCTGTGATTAAGCGCCTGGGCTTTAAGCGGGTGATCAGGGCTACCCTGCTAGGCGTACTGCTGTTGCTGCTGGTTGTTGTGGCAGCCACTGCCTATATAACAACGACCAACGCTGGCTTGAAGCAGCTGCTGACACTGGCCCAGCGCAACTTACCCGGCGAGCTGGCGATAACGCAGATCGAAGGTTCGTTGCTGGATGAACTGACCTTGCAGGGCGTCAGTTATCGCCATCAGAAGGCCCGTGTAACAATCAGTAGGCTGCACGTGGCCTGGACGCCCCTTGCGCTGTTTTCGGGCATGTTGCATGTTAACGCGCTGCAGATTAGCCACCCCGAGATCACCCTGAGTACAGCCGAGACCGCGCCATCGTCGCCTGCGACGGCACTCTTTCCGATCCGCGTAGCAGCGATCGAACTGCCCTTTAAACTGCGTATAGACCAGTTGCAGCTGACCCGGATGGTGCTACAGCGGCCACCGTTGGAGGGACAGGTATCTCCCCCCATACTGATCGATAGCGTGCGACTGCAGTTGCATACGCAATCCTCATCACAAACCCAATCACAAGCCATAGCCCAGGTGCTGGTGTTGGATCAGTTCCGGATCGAGGCTCCGCAAGGACGGTTGCAGCTGCAGGGGCAGCTAACGCCCAGGGGTACGTTTCCGCTGCAGCTGACGACAGACTGGCAGGTTAATCTTCCCGGATATCCGGCCTTGCAAGGGCAGGGTCGCATCGAGGGTAACCTGAGCGAGTTGACACTGGAGCAGCGCCTGACGGGGTTGTTGAACGCGCAGGTTTCGGCGCAGCTGCATGCGCTGCTCGACCGCCCGCGGGGGGAGGTGCAAGTTGACGCGTTCCAGGCTGATCTGGGCCTGCTGCCGCCGCAACTACAGGCGCTGTTATTGCGCGCAGGGTCCTTGCCTGGCAAGACCCTGGCTGGAGAGTCTTTGCCTGGCGAGTCCTTGCCTAGCGAGACCCTAGATGGAGAGCTCCTGCGTGGCAAATTCAACGCCAGGGCTGATCTGCAGGGTGGGGCGCTCAGGGGGCAGTGGCAGGCACGCCTGCCCGGGCTGGGCGATAGCGAGCTGGATTTGCAGCTGCAACTCTCCGGGGACCGGCTGCAGCTGGAACAGCTTGTTTTCACCCAACTTGATTCAACTCGACTTGCTTCAACTCAGCAGGGCAGCGGGGCCGAGTTGCAACTGCGCGGCTCGCTAGAAGAGATCTGGGCGTCACCGCAACTGGCATTATCGGGGGGATGGAAAAACCTGCGCTATCCGTTGCAGGGCAGCGCGTTGCTCACTAGTTCGCAGGGGCAGTTCACACTCAACGGCAGTCTCCAGCAGTATCAGCTGGAACTGCGCACGGATCTGGCAGGGCCTGAAATCCCCGCCGGGACCTGGCAGTTGCAAGCCCAGGGCAGCGAGCAGGGGTTGAGTCCGTTTACATTGACCGGCGCTACCCTCGAGGGTCAGCTTCAGGCGCAGGGGGAAATTGTCTGGCTGCCGAGTCTGAGCGGGCAGGTGGTGCTCAGAGGGCAGCAGCTTAACCCGGGCGTGCATTGGCCAGACTGGCCCGCTGAACTTGATTTTGAAGCCAGTGTGGCGGGCGCTCTTTCGGGCAGTCTGGATGCTGCGCAAGGGCTTTCTGTGCAAGCGGACATCAATGATATCAGCGGCACCCTGCGCGCAGAGCCGCTGCAGGGCCGTGCCAAGGTGAGGCTCAGCGGCGCCGAGCTCTGGATAGAGCGGTTACAACTGGCTGTGGCCGGTGCGGAGCTAGAGGCCAAAGGGGTGTTGGGGCGGCAGGTCGACCTGGATTGGTCTCTGGACGCACCGCGTCTGCAGCAGTTGCTGCCTAACGCGCAGGGTAGCTTAAGGGGCAAAGGCGCTCTGCGCGGCCCTAAAACGCAGTTGCATCTGAGCGCCAACGTACAGGGTCGCAAACTCGGCTGGGATCAGCAGCGGATTGCCAGCCTCGATGCGGAGCTGGATATAGATCTCAGTGCCCAGCAGCCGTCAAGGCTTCAAATTGACGCCCAGCAGCTCAGTATCGACGGCCAACAATGGCAACAGCTGCGGCTCAATGGTCAGGGCACCCCTGCCGTGCATCAGCTGCAGTTGAGTCTCGAGCAGGGGCCTGCCGAGCTGCAGCTGGCGCTCCGCGGTAGCTGGCTGGAGCCGCTCTGGCGTGGATCGATTACCCAGCTGGATCTAAGCCAGGATCTGCTTGGCCGCTGGCAGTTGCTGCGGCCGGTAACGGTTGCAGTAAGTCGGTCCAGTGCCGATATAGAGGCTCTCTGTTTGCAGCGGCTGCCAGAGAATAAAGCCGAGCTGTGTCTGCACGGTCGCTGGTCGAGTAGCGATGGCATCCAGGCTGCGCTGCAGGCCCAAGAGTTGCCCTTGCAGCTGCTGGAGCCCTGGTTGCCCGTGGGTACCCAGATTAAGGGGCAGCTTCAGGCCCAGGCAGATTTTACCCAACACCCCGGCGAGATGCCCCGCTATCAGGCGAGTGCGCGCCTGCTGGGGAGTGAGTTGCTGCTGGAAGATGAAGATCTCAGGGTCGAGGGTGGCGAGATTCACCTCGCTCTGCAAGGTCGGGACCAGCAGCTCAGTGCGCAGCTGCAGTTGCCGCTGCTGCAGCCGACCGGCTCGGTGCAGGCTGAGCTGGCGGTTGCCGACCTCTACACCAGCCCGGAGCTTAATGGGGAGCTGGCGCTGGGGCTCAGTGAGCTGAAATTCATCTCCCTGTTCATACCTCAGTTACAGGCCATCAGCGGCAGCCTGGCGTCTGTGGTCAGCGTTTCTGGTCACCTTGATCAGCCTCGTGTGCAGGGGCATCTGCAACTGCTGAATGCCAGCGCGGAGGTGCCTGCTCTGGGGGTCAAGCTAGACGCCATTGAGCTGGATCTGCGTGATCAACCTGACAGCGGGGCCCTCCAGCTTACCAGCTCGTTACGTTCTGGCACTGGCAAGCTGCAGCTCAACGGCCAGTTTTCTCCCCTGGCGCGTTCTGGCCAGCTGACGCTCACCGGAGAGCACGTTCAGGCCGTCAACACCCGCGAGGTCAAGGCCTGGATCTCTCCTGCTCTTGAGATTGTTATCGAACCTGAACTGCTCCAACTGCGCGGCGAGATCAATATACCGCAAGCCAAAATCAAGCCACCACCGCTTACCTTTAACGCGTCCCTGTCAGAGGATGTGGTGATCTTGGACCCTCAATCCGATGCCGATAATGCCTTAGAGGCCGCCCCCCAGGTCCTGGATGCGCGACTGCGTTTGACCCTAGGTGACAGGGTGGAGGTCGATGCGCTGGGCTTTAAAGGGCGACTCGAGGGCAGTGTGCTGGTCGAGGATGATGGTCGCAGGGCGACCCGGGCTACCGGAGCCATGCAGGTGGCCGCCGGTAAGTACCGGCTCTATGGGCAGGATCTGAATATCGAGCGCGGTAGTTTGGTATTCAGTGGCGGCCCGGTGGATAATCCCGGTCTTGATCTGCGGGTTTCGCGCAAAGTCGAAGAGGTCACGGCTGGCGCCCGGGTCAGTGGTACGCTCAGAACCCCGCGGTTGAAACTGTTTTCTGAACCGGCGATGCCGGAAAGCAGTCTGCTTTCCTATCTGCTATTGGGTCGTCCGCCGGGAGCTGAAAGTAGTACCCCATCAGAACAGGAGTTGTTGCTTAAAGCTGCGCTGGCGCTGGCCACGATGGGGGGCAATGCGCTCGCTGAAAATATTACAGAAACGCTATCGATAGACGAGCTCGGGTTTGAATCGGCTGACGCAGATAATAACACCGCGCTGTATATCGGTAAGTATTTGTCATCACGACTCTATGTGAAATATGGAGTAGGCCTGCTGCAACCCACCAATACCTTCTTTATGCGTTATCGACTCAATAAGCACTGGAGCCTTGAGTCAGAAACCGGTACCAATACCAGCGGGGGTGACATCATTTACACCCTGGAGCGATAATTGGCCAATTATACCGAACACGCCATCTTTCTATCCGCTGCAATGTACGGATAAGAGTGTCGATCATTTAAATAGAATCGTTTACGAATCCATTAAATAGATCGGCATGCAGAGTCCCTGTATTGATAAATGACAGAATTCTTTCTCCGCGCTGTCCTGCGCGCTTGTAACAAGCGCTATAGCGTCTAATCTATACGTTGAAGCGGTTCATCGGCGCTGTTTAATGCTGAGGGTTAATGACCCCAGTATTACGTCATGCAGCGCTTGACCCTGCCGGGTTGCTTCTGAGGGACAGCTCTACAAAGCCCGGGCTGGATCTTTCTTTTACACCTTCACGGGGGTGGCTCCGGTCTAGGTGCAATTACGGGGGCCTATGCCGCCTCCACCGGTTGGGTAGTAATGTCTTTTACAAGGGGTATACAGCATGCAATTCAAACAAAAATTACTCGTTGCAGCGCTTGGGACGGCGTTAATAATGCCCGCTGCAGTCTGGGCCGGAGAATTAGAAGACCTTAAATCCGAGATGCAGAAGATGATGGAGCGGGTCGATCAACTGGAATCCCAACAAGGGAGTGCCGCGAAGCCGGCGGTGAGCTCTGGCAGCAGCAAGGTGAGGCTGTCTCTATCGGGGCAGGTCAACCGCGGGCTGCTATACGTTGATGATGGTGATAAGACTAAAGTCCATAGCGTTGATAATGATGCGTCTTCTACCCGGATCCGTTTGATCGCTGAGGCAGATCCCTCGAATACCCTGAGCATTGGCGCCGCCATCGAGGTTCAGTTTGAATCTAACTCTACCGCAAGCGTTAACCAGAATACCGGTTCGAGTGGAGAGGGACCGAATAATTTCACCGAGCGTCGCTTGGAGGTGTACTTCGCCGATAAGCGTTTTGGCAAGCTGTGGCTGGGGCAGGGCTGGACCGCCAGCGAAGGCAGTTCCGAAGTCGACCTGTCCGGCACCGATCTGGCGGGTTATTCCGATACCCCCGTGTTTGCCGGGGGGCAGATTTTCCGTAAAAAAGGCGGCTCCATGGCTCTGACAGATACAAACGTCAAGTCGGTGTTCACCAATATGGATGGCTTGGGGCGTAATGATCGGATTCGTTACGACACGCCCAGTTTCGCGGGTTTCACGGCCGCAACCAGCTTTACCCAAGGGGACGGTGCTGACCTCGCGTTGAAATATAAGGCGGGCTATCAGGGGATGAAAGTCGCCGCAGCGTTGGCGTATGTGGATCCCGATTCCAGCGATGTCGAGGATCAGGTCAACGGTTCGATTTCAGTGCTGCTGGATGCCGGTTTCAATGGCACCTTCGCCGCCGGTTCGCAGAGTACGATGAAGGGCCGTGATCCAAG
>JBALTG010000122.1:0-13967 GCA_036964625.1 Motiliproteus sp. | reverse complement strand
GTGCAAGCGGCGCTGCGGCATCGATGCGATCCAGCGCAACGGCAGCATCGATTACGACGAGTGCATCCAGTGCCTGGAGTGTGTGCTGATATTGGACGATCCCAAGCAGTGCGTCGCCTCGCTGCAACAAGAAAAACGGCTGCAGACCGCAGCCCCTGAGGAGCAGAATCTGATCGCCTGCCGGTCTTAAACCAGGGCGCTGAATAAAGTCAGCGCCAGTCAGGAACAGGATGCGCCGACCTACAGAAACGCAGTTGTGGGTCGGTCTGAAATTGCTCCTGCATTTAAGACACTTCCCACATATCCCTTTGGGTCAGAATTTATTCCGACAACAGGCTGCCCGACTGTAGCACGGGTGGTTCCCTCCAGCCTGTCGGGTTAAAACCCGACCCTCAAAATCCGATATACATGCATGGATTTGGATTGCTTTTTACCAAGGTGCTGCCAATGTCGGGCTGAAGCCCGACCCACAAAAGAAGCAGGCTGGGGTTGTTGGTTTATGTTGTCGGTATTTACTCCGACAACAGGCTGCCCGTCGGTGCCAGCACCGGCCGTTCACTTCCGCTTTGCCAACAGCCTGGAACCCCCCCAACCACAATGACTCAAAACGGGCACACCCGTGGTGCGCACCACATCAGTGCGCGCACCAAGATGTTTCGCAGGCGCACAACAAAACCCTCATAACAACTCACAATAACTATTAACCAGCTGTATTTAAACTAAAAACAGATATTGGCCCAAGCATTGCTATGTCATTACTGAACAGGGTGCACCCCCAATCAGTTAATAACCAAGAAACCTGACTTACGTTAACAAGGAATTCTTAATGAGCATTGCAACCAAGACGTTTAAGAAATCACTGCTGGCGCTGAGCACCTGCGCGGCGCTATCGGCTGCGGGTCTGACGCTGGCTGCCGAAGACACCATCAAGGTCGGCGTACTGCATTCATTGTCCGGCACCATGGCGATCAGTGAAACCACGCTCAAAGAGACGATGGAGATGCTGATCGCCGAGCAGAACAAAAACGGCGGTCTGCTGGGCAAGCAACTCGAAGCGGTGGTGGTTGATCCGGCCTCCAACTGGCCGCTGTTCGCCGAGAAGGCCCGCGAGTTGGTATCCAAGAACGATGTCGATGCGATCTTCGGTTGCTGGACCTCGGTGTCGCGCAAGTCCGTACTGCCCGTGGTCGAAGAGCTTGATACTGTGCTGTTCTACCCGGTTCAGTATGAAGGGGAAGAATCGTCCAAAAACGTATTTTACACCGGTGCGGCGCCTAACCAGCAGGCGATTCCTGCGGTGGATTACCTGATGAACGAGCTCGGCGTCAAGCGCTGGGTACTGGCCGGTACCGATTACGTGTATCCGCGCACCACCAACAAGATCCTTGAGTCCTACCTGAAGTTAAAGGGTGTAGCCGCCGAAGATATCATGATCAACTACACCCCGTTCGGTCATTCGGACTGGCAGAGCATCGTCGCGGATGTGAAGAAATTTGGCTCGACCAGCAAGAAGACCGCCGTCGTTTCGACCATCAACGGCGATGCCAACGTGCCCTTCTATAAAGAGCTGGGTAACCAGGGCATCTCGTCCGAAGATATCCCCGTGGTGGCATTCTCGGTCGGTGAAGAGGAGCTATCAGGGATCGATACCAAGCCTTTGGTCGGCCATCTGGCGGCATGGAACTACTTCATGAGCGTTGATAACGAGGCCAATGACGCGTTCATCGATTCATGGCACGACTATATCGGCAATGATAAGCGGGTCACCAACGATCCTATGGAAGCGCACTATATCGGCTTCAATATGTGGATCGAAGCGGTTAAAAAAGCCGGTACCACCGATCCAAGCGCGGTACAGGATGCCATCATCGGCGTCACAGTACCCAACCTGACCGGCGGTTACGCCACCATGGCGCCTAACCATCACATCACCAAACCGGTACTGATCGGTGAAATCCAGGCCGACGGTCAGTTCGAAGTCGTGTGGGAAACAACCGGCACCGTGCTCGGCGATGCCTGGTCGGACTTCCTGCCCGGCTCTAAAGACCTGATCGCCGACTGGCGCGCGCCTTTGTCTTGCGGCAACTACAACGTCAAGACCGGCAAGTGTTCGGGTCAGAATTTCTGATCTGATGACGCAATAACGGTTCCGGCCACGCCTCTGTTTCTGTGCCCTAGCTTGTGGTTACCCAAGTTTGTCGCTACCAGTCGTGTTGGTCGGAATCGATTCCAGACCGTTCTCGTTGATCTAAAACCCGTATTGCATGCCTGCCACCCTTGGCAGGCTAAGGATTCTATCGCCATGGCAAACTTCTCAATGCGATGCCAAACACGCCTCGGACCTCGCTTGAGCCAACGCCGAGCCGCCTCTGGGTTTTGTCGCCCCGCAGCATCGGTACTGGCCGGTCTGTTGCTTTTTATCGGTCTGTTAAGCGCCCCGTTTGCCAGTGCCGCCGACGACAGCTTCAATCAAGGCTTGCAGCTGCTGACGCAAAAGAGCTTCAGCCAAAAAGCGGACGCCATCAACAAACTGGTCGAGTCGAAGCATCCGCAAGTGCTTGAGCTATTGCAGGCGATGAGCAGTGGCGAGCTCTATTACCGTAAAAGCGATCAACGCATCGTGCTGGCCGCCCCCCTCGACAGCGGCTACCAACTGAGCGATGCCGTCACCGCTGAAGACCTGGGCAGCACCGGCAAGCGCAAAGTAAAAAAGGTCACAATCAATAACCGCCTGCGCTCGCAGTTGACCCAGGCGATCGCCGCGCTGCAACTGAACGCAGAATCTGCCCAGGTACGACTCGAGGCACTCAAATCGATGCTCACTGAGATCAGCGCCGATTCCCTGCCGCTGCTGCAGCAGCGCACCGAACTGGAAATCGATGCCGAGGTTAACGAACTACTCCGCATCGCCATCGCGATCGCACAATTAGAAGACGCCGATGAGGCGATACGGCTGCAAGCGCTGCAGCAACTCGACGCCAGCCTCTACCCCACCGTCCGGAACCGGATCAACCTGCTGGTCAGCGCCGATCCCAGTATAACCGTGCGCAAAAAAGCCACCGCCGTGTTAAAAGGCATCGACAGCCAGATCAATCTGTTTGGCAACCTGCAGACCCTGTTCTTCGGCGTCAGCCTCGGCTCGGTGCTAATTCTGGCCGCGATCGGACTGGCGATCACCTTCGGCGTGATGGGCGTGATCAATATGGCCCACGGCGAGCTGATCATGATCGGCGCCTACACCACGTTCGTAGTCCAGCAACTGATGCCCAACGCGATCGAATACTCGCTGCTGGTCGCGGTGCCGGCGGCGTTTCTGGTCTCTGGGATCGTCGGTATCGCCATTGAGCGTGGCGTAATCCGCCATCTGTACGGTCGGCCGCTGGAAACGCTGCTGGCCACCTTCGGCCTGAGCCTGGTCCTGCAACAGGCGGTACGCACGCTGTTCTCGCCGCTCAACCGCCAGGTTGAAAGCCCTCAGTGGATGAGCGGTGTGTGGGAGCTAAACCCGGTGTTCTCGCTAACGTTGAACCGCCTCTACATCATCGCCTTCTGCCTGATGGTATTTTTCGCCCTGCATCTAATCCTTAAACGTACCCGGCTGGGGCTGCAGGTGCGGGCGGTATCGCAGAATCGGCAGATGGCACGCGCAATGGGGATACGTTCGCAGTGGGTCGATGCGATGACCTTCGGCCTCGGTTCCGGTGTCGCCGGTGTCGCCGGGGTGGCATTGAGTCAGCTGACCAACGTCGGCCCCAATCTGGGCCAAGCCTACATCATCGACTCGTTCATGGTGGTGGTGTTCGGCGGCGTCGGCAACCTGTGGGGCACCTTGGTGGCCGGGCTGTCGCTGGGGATCGCCAACAAGATCATGGAGCCCTGGGCTGGCGCGGTACTGGCCAAGATTCTGGTGCTGGTCTTCATCATTCTATTCATTCAAAAGCGTCCCCGCGGGTTGTTCCCGCAAAAGGGCCGTGCGGCCGAGGGTTAACCCGGATGTTTCACAAAGGCACTTCATAAGAGGCGGAGGATTCCATGTCTACCGAAATTATTGCTTACATTAGAACGCTTCATTCTATAGCCAGTATCGTTGATCGGTTTTCTGCCTTCGCTGGCGTTACATTTGCCCCCATCTCCCTTAAGCCTTGGAACCACCAAGGTTCGGCGACAGATAGTGCCAACTGTTTAACCTGCAAACACAGAAACTCCGATCCCTTCATGAAATATCCGGGTAGCCAATGTTAATTAAAACGATCCTCAAGAACGACCGGGGCGGCCAGATCATGCTGGGTCTGTTGCTGGCGGTGACGCTGGGCGTCAGCCTGTCGAATCTGTTCCTGAGCGCCGACAGCGCGCTGCATGTCCCCACCTACACCGTCACCCTGATGGGCAAGTACCTGTGTTACGCCCTGCTGGCGGTGGCGATTGATCTGGCCTGGGGCTATCTGGGCATTCTCAGCCTCGGCCACGGCGCCTTCTTTGCGCTGGGCGGTTACGCCATGGGCATGTATCTGATGCGCCAGATCGGTGATCGCGGCGTCTACGGCAATCCCGAGCTACCCGACTTTATGGTGTTTCTGGACCTGCAGGAGCTACCCTGGTTTTGGGCCGGTTTCGATCAGTTCTGGTTCGCCATGATCATGGTGCTGCTAATTCCAGCCATACTGGCGTTCGTGTTCGGCTGGCTGGCGTTCCGTTCGCGGGTCACCGGGGTGTACCTGTCGATTATCACCCAGGCACTGACTTACGCCCTGATGCTGGCGTTCTTCCGCAACGAGATGGGGTTTGGCGGCAACAATGGTCTGACCGATTTCAAGGATATTCTCGGCTTCAGCCTGCAAGCGGATAGCACCCGCCTGGGTCTGTTTATCGCCTCCGCGATTGCGCTGACAGGGGGCTATCTGCTGTGTCGGATGATCACCAACTCGCGCCTGGGACGGGTCAGTGTCGCGATTCGTGATGCTGAAACCCGGGTCCGGTTTATCGGCTACCGGGTCGAAAAGATCAAGCTAGCGGTGTTTACCCTGTCGGCAGTGCTAGCCGGGGTCGCTGGCGCGCTGTATGTGCCGCAGGTCGGTATCATCAACCCCAACGAGTTCTCTCCCCTGAACTCGATCGAGGCGGTGGTCTGGGTCGCCGTCGGCGGACGCGCCACGCTGTTTGGTGCGGTCGCCGGTGCCTTGCTGGTCAACTACGGCAAGAGCTACTTCACCGCCGCGATGCCCGAAGCCTGGCTGTTCGCGCTCGGCGCGCTGTTCGTGCTGGTGACGCTCTACCTGCCACAGGGTGTGGTCGGTCTGTTTAACCGCGCCAAAACGACAGACCCCGCTGCCCCCCCCGCTGACACCCCCACTACAGGTGCCAACGGCAACCTAAAACGGCCCGATAACGACAGCAGCGCCAGCCTGCAGGAGGCACAATCATGACATCGATGGGACACTCGCCGGACTGGCTTAAACGCGATGCGGTATTTGAGTTTCTCAAACCCGAAGCCTCCAGCCGACTCGATCTGAGCCACAACTGCATTCTCTATCTGGAAGACCTCAACGTCAGTTTCGACGGCTTCAAGGCGATCAACAATCTCAACCTGTATATCGAACCGGGCGAACTGCGCTGCATCATCGGTCCCAACGGCGCAGGTAAGACCACCATGATGGATATCATCACCGGCAAGACCCAACCCGACAGCGGCCAGGCCTGGTTCGGTCAGCGGATCAATCTGTTGAAAATGAACGAAGCCGAGATCGCAGAAGCCGGGATCGGTCGCAAGTTTCAGAAACCGACCGTGTTCGAACAGCTCAGTGTGTTCGAAAATCTGGAACTCTCGATGGCGGGTAACAAGCATACCTGGGCCATTTTCAGCGCCCGCATCAGCGCCGAGCAGCACGACCAGATCGACGAGACGCTGGCGATCATCGGTTTGCAGCATCTGCGTTTGCGCCCTGCCGGGGTGCTGTCGCACGGCCAGAAACAGTGGTTGGAGATCGGTATGTTGCTGATGCAGAACCCCAAGCTACTGCTGGTTGATGAACCCGTGGCGGGCATGACCCATCAGGAGATGGATCGTACCGGCGAACTGTTGACCTCGTTGGCCGGGGATCGCTCGGTGATCGTGGTCGAACACGATATGGATTTTGTTCGCTCGATCGCCCGCAAGGTCACTGTGTTACATCAGGGCTCGGTACTAGCTGAGGGATCGATGGATGCGGTGCAGAACGATCAGAAGGTGATCGAAGTCTACCTCGGTGAATAGCAATTTATAACAAAGGGAATCCGCGATGCTAAAAGTAACAGGCCTGAACCAATTCTATGGCCAGAGCCACACCCTGTGGGATCTCGACCTGGATGTTAAGGCCGGTGCCTGCACCTGCCTGATGGGACGCAACGGCGTCGGCAAGACCACCCTGCTGCAGTGCGTGATGGGGCTACTGCCGACCCAATCCGGCCAACTCAATTTTGACGGCTGCGATCTGCGAACAGTATCGGCCGAAAAACGTGCAGGCCTGGGGATCGGTTATGTGCCGCAGGGACGGCAGATCTTCTCGCTGATGACGGTTGAGGAAAACCTGATGATCGGCCTGCCTGCCCGCAGCGACGGTCTGAAGCGGATTCCAGACTTTATCTACGAGCTGTTTCCGGTGCTACAAGAGATGCGCCACCGCCGCGGCGGTGACCTATCCGGCGGTCAGCAACAACAACTGGCGATCGGCCGGGCACTGGTAACCGACCCGAAACTGCTGATCCTCGACGAGCCGACCGAAGGCATTCAGCCCAATGTGGTGGCCGAGATCGGCGACATCATCCGCAAACTCAACCACGAGATCGGCCTGACGGTGCTGCTGGTCGAACAGAAGCTGCCATTTGCGCGCAGGGTCGCCGACCACTTCTGCATTCTCGATCGCGGTAAGAGTGTCGCCACCGGGGAGATCAGCGAACTGTCAGACGCGTTGGTGCGCCAGTATTTAACCGTTTAGCACCTATTATTAATACCTATTAGCAATACCTACGATTAACAGCCCATGGTTTCAATAAGCCGACAACCGATAAACTAATGAATCAATCCCTGACACTGTCAAGCAACGACGCCTTTCCCGCCATCCCAGTGACGCTGGGTGCTGACCGGCAATGGCAGGCATCGTTGGCGTTACGGTTTGAACCACGCCGCGGTCGCACCGCCCTGCCCGGCATCAGCCACCAGGGGCCGCTACGCGTACAGCGACCGTTTTATCCCGAAGGGCCGGTCTGTCATGTCTATCTGCTGCACCCACCCGGCGGGCTGGTCAGCGGTGATCGGCTGTCGATATCCGCTACCCTGACGCCCGGCAGCGAGGCTCTGATCACAACCCCATCGGCGGGCAAAATCTACAAGGGTGACAGCTGCGGGGTGTCGCAGCGGCAACAGGTTCAGCTCAACGCCGCCAGCGCAACAACGCTGGAGTGGCTGCCGCAGGAAACCATCCTCTACGACGGTGCCCTCGGTCACAGCAAAACCCGGGTCGAACTGGCGGGTGATAGCCGCTTTATCGGCTGGGAGATCATCTGCCTCGGCCGGCCCGCCAGCCAGATCAAATTTGAAACCGGTTGTTTTTTGCAGGACATGGCGATCTACCGCGACGGTCTGCCGCTACTCTTAGAGAAGCAGCATCTGCAAGCGGGTAGCCCGTTGGCCAATCAGCGCTGGGGACTGCAGGGCTGCCCGGTGGTCGGCAATCTGTACGCGGTTGGGTTTGACACTGAGCCGACTGTGCTCATCGAACAGCTGCGCCAGCAATGGCAGGCACTTTCCAACGATGATGCACTGCTGGCGATCAGCTGGCGGCTCGGTGTGCTCTGCGTTCGCTATCTGGGTCAGGATACCGAGCAGGCCCGCAACGCGTTTACCGCGCTGTGGCAGATACTGCGCCCGGCGCTGATCGGTCGCGAGGCGGTGATACCGCGCATCTGGCTGACCTGAGTCGGCGCAGCGATGCATACAAGTAAAACAACAATGACACGCACGTACACAGGAATTGATCGATGCAACTAACGCCCAGAGAAAAAGACAAGCTGCTGCTGTTTACCGCCGGTCTGGTGGCCGAACGGCGTTTGGCCAAGGGCCTGAAACTAAACTACCCCGAAGCGATCGCGCTGATCTCGTGCGAGATTATGGAGGGTGCCCGTGAAGGCAAGACCGTGGCCGAGATGATGAGCTATGGGCGCACCATTCTCAGCCGTGAGCAGGTGATGGATGGCATCGCCGAGCTGGTCGATGAGGTACAGGTCGAAGCCACCTTCCCCGACGGTACCAAGCTGGTCACCGTGCACCAACCGATTCAATAAAAATCGTCCACTAAGTACTCGAAGGCGTCGTTGGAGATCGCTTCAAAATGCTCATTTACGACGCGTAAACTGCGCGTTTTCATTAATCTCCGCCTAACCCTCAAGCACTTATCACGGCGATTGCAGGGATAAATCAAGGAAAACACTATGATCCCAGGTGAACTACAGATTCAAGCGGGCGATATCGAGCTTAATCCAGGCCGCAAAACCTTAGCCCTTAAAGTGGCCAACAGTGGCGATCGGCCGATTCAGGTCGGTTCCCACTATCACTTCTTTGAGACCAACCCGGCGCTGCAGTTCGACCGCCCGGCGACCCGGGGCTTTCGGCTCAATATCGCCGCCGGTACAGCGGTGCGGTTCGAGCCAGGCCAGAATAGGACCATTGAGCTGGTCGAGTTCGCTGGCAGCCGGACCATCTATGGCTTCCGGGGCGAGGTCATGGGACCGCTTGATAGTGCCTGCGCCGATTCAAACGACAGCAGCCAGGGAGGCCAACCCTAATGGCTAAAATTTCACGACAGGCCTACGTCGATATGTTCGGCCCGACCACCGGCGACCGGGTGCGTTTGGGTGATACCGAACTGTGGATCGAAGTCGAACAGGATCACTGCGTTTACGGCGACGAGGTCAAATTCGGCGGCGGCAAGGTGATCCGCGACGGTCAGGGCCAGAGCCAGGTCAGCTGTAGCGAGTCGATGGATACGGTGATCACCAACGCGCTGATTCTCGATTACTGGGGCATCGTTAAAGCCGACGTCGGTCTCAAAGCCGGGCGCATCGCGGCGATCGGTAAGGCCGGCAACCCCGATACCCAGCAAGGGATCCAGATCGTGATCGGCCCCGGCACCGAGATCATCGCCGGCGAGGGCCAGATCCTCACCGCGGGCGCGATCGATTCGCACATCCACTACATCTGCCCACAGCAGGTCGACGAGGCGTTGATGTCGGGTGTCACCACCATGCTCGGCGGCGGCACCGGACCGGCCACCGGCACCAACGCCACCACCTGCACCCCCGGTCCCTGGAACATCGGCAAGATGCTCCAAGCCACCGATCATCTGCCGATGAACTTTGGCTTTCTGGGCAAGGGCAACGCCAGCCTGCCGCAAGCGCTGGAGGAGCAGCTACAAGCCGGCGCCATGGGCCTGAAGCTGCACGAAGACTGGGGCACCACCCCGGCCAGTATCGACGCCTGCCTCAGTGTGGCCGAGAAGTACGATGTCCAGGTGGCGATTCATACCGATACCCTGAATGAGTCCGGCTTTGTCGAAGACACGCTCGCTGCGTTCAAGGGACGCACCATCCACACTTACCACACCGAGGGCGCCGGTGGCGGTCACGCGCCCGATATCATCAAGGCGTGCGGCCTGGCGAATGTGTTGCCGTCGTCGACCAACCCGACCCGGCCCTACACCATCAATACCATCGATGAGCATCTGGATATGCTGATGGTTTGCCACCACCTCGACCCCAATATTCCCGAAGATGTCGCCTTCGCCGATTCGAGGATTCGTAAGGAGACCATCGCCGCCGAAGATATCCTGCATGATCTGGGGGCCTTCTCGATGATCGCCTCCGACTCGCAAGCGATGGGGCGGGTCGGCGAAGTGATCATCCGCACCTGGCAATCGGCGCATAAGATGAAGGTGCAGCGCGGCCTGCTCGACGAAGACAAGGCACTGGGGTGTGATAACTTCCGCGCCAAACGCTATATCGCCAAGATCAGTATCAACCCAGCGATCGCCCACGGCATCTCCGATCAGGTCGGCTCGATTGAGGTGGGTAAGCTGGCCGACCTGGTGCTGTGGAAACCGGCCTTCTTCGCCACCAAACCGTCATTGATCCTCAAGGGCGGTTTTATCGCTGCAGCTCCGATGGGCGACCCCAACGCCTCGATTCCTACGCCACAACCGGTGCACTACCGGCCGATGTTCGGTGCCGCACCGCTGGCTGCTGCCGCCACCAGCCTGACTTTTGTCGCTCAAGCGGCGATGGATCAGGGGCTGCAACACGCACTCGGACTTAAACGCCAGCTGGCACCCTGCCGTAACACCCGTGGTATTACCAAGGCCGATATGAAACTGAACGACTACCTGCCGGTGATGGAGGTCGACCCCGAGACCTACGAGGTGCATGCCGACGGTCAGTTGCTAACCTGCGAACCGGCAGAGGTGCTGCCGCTGGCGCAGCGCTATTTCCTGTTTTGATACGGCGCCAACAGACCGCCTGTCGGGTTAAAAACCGACCCACAATAGCCATTCGTCGGTCGGAAAGTATTCTGCCTGCCGACCTGAAACTAACCATCGCGTTGCCGCTGGAAATACCATCATGCTAAGGATTACCCAACGTTTTCATGGTCAGGCCACCGAGATCAGCGACCAGCTCAGCCTACCGTTTGATCTGCGCAAACGCGGTCGGTTCAAGGCCGTGACCGCATCGGGGCGCGAAATCGGCCTGTTTATCGAACGCGGCCAGGTGTTGGCCGATGGCGACCTGCTACTGACCGACTGTGGACAGGTTATCCAGGTAATCGCTCAACCCGAACCGGTCGTCACCGCCCGTAGCGACGACTGGCTACAATTTGCCAAGGTCTGTTATCACCTCGGCAACCGCCATGTGCCACTGCAGGTCGGTGAGCGCTGGTTGCGATTCCAGCCCGATCATGTGCTCCAGGATCTGGCCGAGTTATACGGTCTGAGCACGAAGATCGAGCAAGCGCCATTCGCGCCAGAAAATGGCGCTTACGGCGCGCATGGCGGTCATTCACATGGCGACCAGGATTCGCACTCGCAAGACGCACATTCGCATGACCATTCCGATAACTCTCATTCAGATAAGACGGGCCATAACACCGGCCATGCCTCTGATAACCACCGGCACTCTCACTGAGCGACTCTAATGCAATCACCGGCCCTGCTCCACCTGATGCACCTGGTCAGTCCGTCGCTGCCGATCGGCGGTTTCGCCTACTCACAGGGACTCGAGTATGCCATCGACAGCTGCTGGATCAGCGCCGACGATGAGCTGTACGACTGGCTCCATGGCGTCCTGTCCGAAGGGCTGGCGCGGGTCGAGCTACCGCTGCTTAAACGTTTTGTCGACGCCTACCAAACCGATGATGCGCAACAGGTCGAACACTGGAATCGCTGGCTAATGGCCAACCGAGAAACCAAAGAGCTGCTGTTTGAAGATCAACAGATCGGACTGGCGCTGCGGCGTTTGCTGGTCTCGCTGGAGGTCATTGACGCCGACGATCGGCTGCCCGAATCACCCAGCTATTGCTCCCAGTTCGCCCGTGCCGGGCTGCACTTCGGTGTGCCCGTCTCAGAACTGATGCATGGTTTTGCTTGGAGCTGGCTGGAAAACCAGATCACCGTGGCCTGTAAGACCCTGCCGTTGGGGCAAACAGCGGCACAGAAATTGATCATCCGGTTACTGCCAACAATAGAACAGGCGGTCATCACCGCGCAGGCACTCGATGACGACCAGATCGGCGCCACCCTGCCCGGGCTGGCGCTGGCGAGTGCGCTGCATGAAAGCCAATATTCACGCCTGTTTAGAAGTTAATCAACAGGCATTTAAACACCGCAACCCGATCACCGCGACGTGATCATTTAAGGAATCAGATTATGACCACACAATGTTTACGCGTCGGTGTCGGCGGCCCGGTCGGATCGGGCAAAACCGCACTGTTGAAAGAACTTTGCTCGGTACTACGCGACCAGTACGATCTGGCCGTGGTCACCAACGATATCTACACCAAAGAGGATGAACAGTTCCTGCTGCGTCATCAGGCGCTGGAAGCCGACCGCATCATCGGCGTCGAAACCGGCGGCTGTCCGCACACCGCCATCCGCGAAGATGCCTCGATGAACCTGGCCGCGATCGACGATCTGCAGGCGCGCCATCCGGGCCTGGAGCTGGTTCTGATCGAGAGCGGCGGCGACAACCTTAGCGCCACCTTCAGCCCGGAACTGTCCGATCTGACCCTGTATGTGATCGATGTCTCCGCCGGTGACAAGATCCCCCGTAAAGGCGGCCCCGGTATTACCAAGTCTGACCTGCTGATCATTAACAAAATCGACCTGGCCCCCCTGGTCGGCGCCGACCTGGATGTCATGGATCGCGATGCCAGGAGGATGCGTGGTGAACGCCCCTTCGTGTTTAGCAACCTCAAGAGTGGTCAGGGCTTAGCGCAGATTATCGACTTCATCATCGAGGCGGGCATGCTGGAGAAAAAAGGCTAAATACCAATAAGCTGCTGTGAGGAACTATTAGCCTGAGCGGCTCCTGTGTGCGCAAAACGATCATTCGATAGGCGTGGGATGCTTGCCAGTAACAGACTGCTACCGACACGTTGCTGCCTCTCATATATTGACTGATAGAGCTGTTGATGATGCCCCAGGGTTCCGTATACGGACACTGGCCTCAGACTAAGATTGCGGCAAGAGCGGGCACTAAGCGTGCGTTGCGTCAGCCTGGATACATATTAGGTCGCTAATCAGGCCGCGAGGGCATCTCAGTATGAGCTATATTCAAGCTGACGATGATTGTGAGGTTGATCTACCGCACGAAGTGAATAGGTAATGATGTATCATCCAACGTCAGGTGGTGCGCCCAAAGGTCTAATCGGGAACTTTGATGCTGACGTGGATGCTACAGGTTCTTCCCGCCCCTGAGCCGACATTGGGTCTCTGAAGCAGGTACCTCTCCAGGTTTGGACAGAGCGCTACCCTGATCTATCTGGATGTGCGCAATACCCTCCACGTCGATTATCCTTACTTTGCCTGCAAAGCAACGTCCAAAGTGGCTTCTGCTGTCTATACTTAAATCATCTATTTTCTTTAGTAATAGCGTAGACGCTGACAGCTGTTAGCATCGCGAGGTGAATGTTATGAAACGCCTCTATTACCTGACCGATGATCTGGAAAGTACAGGCCGGATCTCGAGTGAACTACATCAATCTGGCATCAACGATTGGCATTTCCATGTGCTGTCAAAAGATGAATCCGGTTTATATCGGCGCCATATTCACTCGGCTACCGGCTTTCAGAGCCTGGATATTATCCACCGCTGTGAGCAGGGTGCGTTGCTCGGTGGCGTGACCGGCTTGGTGTTGACGTCGATGCTCTGGTTGGTCGATCCCGTCGTCTTCCCAATGAGCATCACTATCAGCCTGATTATCCTGTGCATCTCTATTCTGTTCGGTATCTGGGTCGGCGGTATGGTTGGGCTCTCTCATGAAAACTACAAGATAAAACGATTTCATGATGACCTGGAGCTGGGCCGGTATTTGTTGATGGTCGATGTCCGGGGTCATCAAAAAGACGTGGTGGTTGAGATCATGAATCAACACCCCGAAGCGAAGGCAGCAGGTGAGGGCTCCACCATTACCAATCCATTCAAATACACCTATGGCAAGAATTGACGGCAAGAATGAGGGGCCAAAATCTGTCGTCACCCTGCAGCATTGATGCTATGCCAATCCTAGGAGGCTGTCGGGCTTGGCCGGTCGTAGCGAGGGCCTTTTGATTTAGGCCAAAGTCGATTTGAGGCAGATTTTTCGTTCATCCGAGGCGATAAATCGGCAGCAAAGCCGATTTACACAGCGATAGCTGCCCGTAGGGCAAGCTGCAGGGACGCAGCTTGTG
>JBALTG010000121.1:0-14217 GCA_036964625.1 Motiliproteus sp. | reverse complement strand
CTGATGACCGAAGGCGGTTCCATGATCAACTACTCCTACCTGGGCAGCGCCATCGCTACCGGCGACTACAACATCATGGGCGTCGCCAAAGCGGGCCTGGAAGCCGCAACCCGTTACCTGGCACGCGACCTGGGCAAG
Organism: Motiliproteus sp.; assembly: GCA_036964625.1. Classification (GTDB taxonomy): domain Bacteria; phylum Pseudomonadota; class Gammaproteobacteria; order Pseudomonadales; family Balneatricaceae; genus Motiliproteus. The sequence continues at coordinate 14,079 of JBALTG010000121.1, read as the reverse complement.
AATAACATCCGCGTCAACTGCATCTCCCCCGGCCCGATCCAGACTCGCGCCGCCAGCGGCATTAAAAACTTCGACGCCATGCTCGAACACGACGCCAAGATGTCCTGCGATGGCAAGCTGCCGACCACCGACGAAGTCGGCGACGCCTCGCTGTATTTCCTTAGCGACCTGTCGCGTGGCGTGACCGGCACCATTCACTACGTTGACCACGGCGTCTGCATCACCGGCTAAGCCAAAGACATAACGCGGGTTAAAACCCTTACAAGCCCGCTTAGCGGGCTTTTTTTTGGCTGCACAGTTGAACCATTCACGCTCGCAGATAAAAACTCCCACGAAGTGAGTTGACCGCTTAACAAAAGGCCGATAATATCCGCGCTCACGGTTTGAGCAATTCCTCGATAGCTCAGTTGGTAGAGCAGTAGACTGTTAATCTATTGGTCGCAGGTTCGAGTCCTGCTCGAGGAGCCATCAAATTGCCGGGGTATAGCGCAGTCCGGTAGCGCGCCTGCTTTGGGAGCAGGATGTCGGGAGTTCGAATCTCTCTACCCCGACCATTTACGTCTTGTATTACCGTTATTCCTCGATAGCTCAGTTGGTAGAGCAGTAGACTGTTAATCTATTGGTCGCAGGTTCGAGTCCTGCTCGAGGAGCCAACACTACAAAACCCTCACCCCCTCGCTCACAGAAAAAACCGCCAAAAATCAATCTGAACTATCTAGTAGCACCTCTGCCTTAGACAACGTCTGAATGTCATATGCATCACCCTTATCAACTATACATCAGCGATCATAATGCTATAATCTAGCTGATTTTTGATAGGGATATCGATACCGAGGACGCTTAGCATCCGCCCAAAACGGTAATCAGGGACTTAACAATGCGTTTAGCGAACAAAACGACCTCTTCTTGGTTCACAGTCCTACTCTTGTGTTCGCTGCTGGCCAGCCTGCCGAAAACCGCCAGCGCTGCGCGCGAATCGGACATTACCAACACCCGCCACAATCTCGGCACCACGGCCGGCTCCCGTCTCCCCGTGGATGTTGTCAACCCTGCAGCGGGCACCACCGAGATCTGTGTCTTCTGTCACACCCCCCATGGCGCTAGCACCGCGCCTGATGCACCGCTATGGAACCGACAACTATCCGCTGAAGCAAGCTATATCCCTTACACCGCCAGCTCCCTCGATGTGCCTGAAGCAGATTTTACAGATGCTAATCGGCAACCCACCGGCGCCTCCAAACTCTGCCTCTCCTGCCACGACGGCACCCTGGCCATGTCTTCAACTTCTGTCAACAATGCACCCGGTTCCGGGGGAGTCAACGCAACAATCTCTGGCATCAACAACCTCTCGACTAATAAAAACCTGGGGGCCGACCTCACCAACGACCACCCGATCTCCGTCACCTTCGACAGCGAACTGGGCCTGAACACACGGGACGGGGAGATGCGGATTCTGGATTCTAACCAGCAGTACGCCCCCCATATTGGCCGGCGTGAAGATGGCAAATTCACCCTACCGCTGCAGAGCACCGGCACCGCCGTTTCCGGCGAGCCCGGCCAGGTACAGTGCACCACCTGCCACGACCCCCATCTTGCCGGCTCGGATCTGTTCACGTCCGGAACCGACGAAAACAAAAACATCAAATTCCTGCGCACTAATCGCTTCCAGACCAGCGATCCGACCGGCACCCTTGAAGCACCGGTAGCCGATGGCGATATCATCTGCGTCTACTGCCACACCAAGGGCGCGACAGGCGACGGCTTCGCCAGCTGGAAAGAGTCGGCACACGCCAACCCGCTTGTTGCCGATGAAGCCTATGAGTCAGGCACCAACAGCCCTGCTAGCGAGCGAGAGTTCCCTGATAACATCAAGGTCTGGGAAGCCGCCTGCCTCAACTGCCATGACACCCACACCGCCAGCGGTCAAAAGAAGTTATTGCGCAAAAAGAGTGCTGACGGTTCGGGCGACCAGGAAAACACCTGCTATCAGTGCCACGATACGGGCGCGGGTATTCTCACCGCTAACACAGGCACTGTGCCCAACATCAAGGCTGAGTTTGGCAAAACGATCCGTATGCCGATCACCACCGGCGACCAGGCCAATGGCGCCAACTCGTCAGAGGTCCACGAAATAAGCGACGCCGATTTTAGCGAAACAGCCGCTAATCTCGGGCTGGGAATCAACAAGCGCCACGCAGAATGCACTGACTGCCACAACCCGCACCGGGTGGTGCGCAACAGCCGTTTCAATATGGATGGCGTCAACGACACGGCATCGGCTAACAACGACAGAGCGACGGAAGCCGGCAATCCGGGCAGCTCAACCGCCGACCTGCGCACCCACCAAACCGGCATCAACGCCACCAGCGATGGTAATAACGATGGCCGCGAGGGCAACGTCGCCTCCGGCGTTCTGCGCGGTGCCTGGGGCATCGAGCCGATTCCCAACGCGCCGTCGGACAGATTCCTTAACACCAGTCTAGGATACCGCATCGTCAGCGGTGACCCGGGTGCTGGCGCGACACCGAACCCCCAAAACGACTACCTAACCCGCGAATACCAGCTGTGCTTTAAATGCCACTCCAACTTTGCGTTCGCCAACACCCCCCCGTTTCTGGATGACAATCTCGGTGGCACCCCGGCTGACAACAGCTGCTCCGCAGGCTCCGGTGCTGCGGGTAGCGCCAACTGCATGACCCAATACACCAACGTAATGGCCGAATTCGCCTCGGTTGACGCCACCATCCCTGCCACCACCGGCACCGACCAGGGTGAGGATAATACGGTTCAGAACAATGGTGACCTCGGCGATGGCACCACCAATGTTGGCACCGCCTGTATCGCAGCAGTCAGCGGCACCGGGATAGAGCCCACCTCGTCGGACTGCGCCCCCAACGGCAGCTTTACTCTCGGCAGTGGCGGCACCCCCTACAACCACCGCTCCTGGCACCCGGTCATGTTCCCTACCGGCCGCGACCGAGGCGAGCGGGGTATGAACGCCACCGCGACTGACGTTAACTTCAAGCCGCCCTGGGCCGATAACATCGGCACCCAGACCATGCAGTGTTCCGACTGCCACGGCGGTGAGACCTCTTATATCCAAGGCCGTGGTGCCGAGCGAGATGTGGTCCAGGGGCCGCACGGCTCGGATAATAAATTTTTGCTAAAAAGCGAAACCATCAATTTCCCTTCTTTATGGCAGCCGGGTGGTATCGGTTCCGGTACCAGCCTAGGCGGCCAAGACTACGGTATGTGCGGTAACTGCCACCAGCCAAGGGCATCGAATCAGAACAACCGCAGCGGCTTGGATGGCGATGGCAGCCACGTTCCCGATGGCAATATGGGGCGCGGTAGCTGCATGATGTGTCATATCGCCGTACCCCACGGCTGGAAAAACAAACAATTCTTGATCAACCTGCTCTGTGTCGGCAGTGAAGCCGACAACGGCCCCAATACCAAATCCGCAGGTGAGTGCGTCGATTCTGGTGGCTACGGTGGTAGCGGTGGTGGCGGAGAGTACGATACAAAAACATACCGGCCCTATTACATCGGTGCTCGCTTACGGGTGCCGCTATGGGCGCCGAGTGGCGACTGGGGTTCAGAAAACTGTGGCGGTGGTAATATGGAAGATGGCTGCCCGGAATCCGATTGATCATGCATGTACACCTCGTCAACCAACCCCGTTCATCCCGGTTACTGGAGCAGCTAGCAGCACCGCGTTGGTCGTTGCTGTTTTTTCTATTCGCGGCAGTATCGGCACTGGTGATCGCTCAAGCTCAGCAGTCAGCGACTTTGTGGATGGCGCTGCCGTTTAGCTTGCTGCTGCTGAACCTGCTGGCGGCGATCATCCGCCTGCCGCGATTCCGCCGTGACCTACCGCTGCTGGTGTTCCACCTGGCACTGCTATTAATGGTGGTGCTGTTTGCTTGTACTCGGCTGACCTATCTGCGTGCCTCCGCAACACTTACCAAAGGCAGCCCGTTCGACGGCACACTGCTAAGCGACGAGCGCGGCCCCCTTCATGGAGACGGTCTCAACAGTCTAGAGTTTACCAATCTAGGCTTTAACCAGAACTACTCAAAACTCAAACCCGGCAACAGCCAATACAGTGTGACCTACAATCGGGTCAGCTGGCGTGATCAGTCAGGTCAATTGCGCGTCCAGGAGATCGGTGACGACCACCCCCTCGCTGTTGGCCACTACCGTATCTACACCACCCGCCGCCGGGGGTTTACGCCGATATTTCTCTGGCAACCCCACAACGGCCCCGCCGAATCAGGCTCGGTGCAGCTTAATGCCTTGTCTGAGGGCGATATCGGACCGACCAACGAGTGGCAGCTTCCCGATGGAACCCCTGTCTGGACCATGCTCGATATCAGCAATCATCAGCAAATCCTTAATGACAATGTCAATTTGTCAGCCTCGACGCTGAACCACAGCCTAATTATCCGCACAGAAACCGAAAGACACTCGCTCCAACTAGGGCAATCAGTACCGCTCCAGACCGGCACCCTGACTTACCTGCGACTCGACTCTTGGATGGGCTACCGTATCGTCTATGACCCTGTTCAACCCTGGTTAATGGCGACGGTACTCGCCGGAATTAGCTGTTTGGTTTGGTTCTACCTACGTAAGTTATTCGGAAAAGGCTCATGGGACAGCGACCGCTAGCGGCAACGTCCGCGCTACTGGTGCTGGTTCTGCTGCCTCGGGTGGCCTCCAGTGCACCATTAGACGGCGATAAACAAGCGCACCTAATCGACCCTGTCACCGAGATGACGTTCGTCAGCATTGCCGGCGGTTGCTTCCCGATGGGCAACCCCGATGCACTGGCGTTGACACCTGACAACCAGCTCCCGAAAATCGGCCACAGTACACCCCTGTTCGCAGATGAAGCACCTGTGCATCAAGTTTGCCTGGAGCCTTTCTGGATTGGCCAGACTGAGGTTACCGCGAAGCAGTGGCAACGGGTGATGCAACAGCAGCCACCCCAAGGGATAGATGATCAACCCGCATCCGGTATTAACTGGCATCAAGCTCAACGCTTCATCGAGGCACTCAACCAACAAGCACAAGGCAATGCCCACTACCAACTCCCTAGCGAGGCTCAGTGGGAGTACGCATGCCGGGCTGGCGATACGACCTCAAACCCCACCAATATTGCAGTTCAAGATGACAGCACACGCCCTGTGCAAGCACGCCACAAACTTGTGCATACCGCATGGTACAGCGTTCAAGGCTACCGCATAGCCCAGCCCAGCCCGATTGCCAAACTAGACAGCAACGGTTGGGGGCTGCATGACATGCTCGGCAATGTCTGGGAGTGGACCCAAGACAGCTACCATAGCGACAGCTACCTAAAACATGCGTACCGCAACCCGCTAATTAACGATGCCGCAGCCGAGCGGGTAATTCGCGGGGGCAGCCACCGCAGCAATTTTCGCGAAATTCGCTGTCAGAATCGCAGTAGCTATCCACCAGCACTCTCGCTACCCCAGATCGGCTTACGCCTTATAAGGAGCCAGCAATGATCAAGCGTAGGCACCAAATTCTGCTCTGCCTGCTGTGTTGCCTCACACTACCCGCCTGCTATGCCCAAGCAACCAGCCCCCCCCCCCTTCCCCAACAGGTCGAACTTAATGGCGTTATCTTCGTTCGCATTCCCGCTGGAAATTTTTGGTATGGCATTGACGCGTTTGATCGCTTTACCCAGCCCGCACCGGGCCAACCCATCCACCGCCAAGTACAGGTATGGTTAGACGATTATTACATTGCCAAATATGAGGCAACCGCATCCGATCTCGCCCGCTTTCTAGCATCCGATGCTATCAGCACCGAACTGAGACAACGCCATCTCGACAGCTGGACACAAGGCTCTGAAGCAGAACTGCAAACAGGTCACGGTTGCACTCTGCGGTTAAACCAAGAAGGCAATGCCATCATTGGCTCGATTCAAAAGCTACCGGCAACGTACCTTAGCTGGGAGCAAGCTGACTTGTTTGCCAAATGGATGGGGGCACGCTTACCAACCGAACCCGAGTGGCAAAAAGCCGCACGGGGTACCGATCAGCGAATATGGCCCTGGGGCGACACATACCCGGACGATAGCTACGGTAACTTTGGCTTCGGCCGCCGCTGTAACCCCAGCCCTGTCGATCAATTTCCGAAAGGGAGCTCGCCTTACGGGCTGTATAATATGGCCGGCAACGTTGCCGAGTACGTTGGCGGCTGGTACAACGACAAGCTTGATCTAGCTCTGAAGATGAACAGCAAAAACCCTCCGGCTCATAGCGTTGGTTCAGCAATTCCCTATGACCAACCCAAACGGATCAAAAAGGGAGGGCGCTGGAGCCGCGACATAGTCGGTCACGCCATCGTAGCTCGTAACTTGGCCGCCTCCAAGAATGCAACCAACCGCGATGGCGCTCGCTTTGCACTCGACGCCAGCACAGTCAAACAGCTCCTTGCTCAGGGAAAAGCCCGAGCAATAGATCTACCCAGCCCCCTTTGAGATAGTTACAGCTCATGACTCAAATGACCGAATCATCCCCACCGATCAAAGCCAGGCGCGATATCCGCCAGCTAGGGCTGCTGCTATTGCTGGCCATCGTTCTTGGTGTCGGCTATTTTTTACAACAGCTACCGGCCGATAACGGATCGCCCCTGATCCAACAGAAGGCACCCAAAGAACAACACGATTTCAAAAGGCTACCCTCAACATCCGTCCAGACCAGCAACCTTGAGGAGCAGGTCTGGAAAGCCCCTGTCGCCTGGATAGATCCGGCAAACGATCCCCAGGGTCATAAAAAGCAAGCCCTAGATGCGGAGGTCAAACTTCGCTTTGATCAAGCAGTACTCATGCTCCACGCGCAACGTTTTGATGAGGCAATCATCGCACTGGAACGAGCGCTAACCCTACGCCCCAATACACCCGAAGCCTATGTCAATATAGGCTTTGCCCTACTGGGAAAAGAAGATTACCGCTCTGCCTACCAAGCCTTCGATCAAGCAATCGAATTAAACCCGGCACAGGCCAATGCCTATTACGGCGCGGCAATCGCACTCGAAGGACAAGGGGATCTAGCAGCGGCTCTGGGAGGAATGCGTTCATTCCTGCACCTATCACAGGACAAAGGCCCGGGGCAGATCCATGTTGCCCGCGCGCGTTCGGCCATATGGGAGTGGGAAGCCAAAATCGGTCGTGGTCCCTGGGGGCCGACCAAAGGCATTCCGCCCGGTTTCACTGCAGAGGAACTTAAGCGAAATGATCAGGGCGTAGGCATCAAGATGCCGCTGCCCAATACGGTCGATGACAATGGCGCGATGCAATATGAGATCAAATATCAGGACAAATTTGAACTGTTCGATCGCTGAACCATATGGGATTAAATGACATGAACAAACTGACAAAATTCTCGGTTATGGCAACTCTACTGGCCGCGACCTTTCCCAGCCAGGCTGCAAATCAATGGCAAGATGAGCACAGCGCTATAACATTCAACCGGATTGAGTCCGGTTGCTTTGAGATGGGGGTCGATCAGACAAACCCCATCATTAAGGGTAAGAAGCCTGTCCCGCCACGCCCGGATGAGCGCCCCCAGCACAGGGTATGCTTGGATCAATACTGGCTCGGGCAATATGAGGTCACCAACGCACAGTGGAACAAAGTGATGGGGGGAACTGACGCTCAGGCTTCGCTAGCACAGCACCCTGCGACCAACATTACTTGGCAAGATGCACAGAACTTTATAGCCAAGCTAAACACACATCACCAACAGCAACCGACAGGTTATCGCTTCCGCCTGCCCACCGAGGCGGAATGGGAGTTTGCTTGCTGGGCAGGTGCACCCCAACAAATTATCAGCGAACATACCGAAGCACAGTTGGCGACGCTTAAAACACAGGCCTGGTTCAAAGAGCCCAGACGCAACAATGCCACCTCCCGCAACGTCGGCGAGTTAGCGCCCAACACCTGGGGATTGTATGACATGCGGGGCAACGTCTGGGAGTGGACGGCGGATACTTATCTTGCCGATGGCTATACTCAACACACACACAACAACCCGCAAATCACCCAACCACAGGATCGCATTGTGATCCGAGGGGGGGGCTATAACAGTGAGCGCTTTCTTGCTCGTTGCGGTGCTAGAAATTACGGGCTGCCATCGGATCCGTTAGAAACTGTCGGTTTTCGCATCGTTAGAGAGTAGTTCGTATGAACTCTTTAGCCAGCCAGAAACTTAACCAACAAGGCGATTCAAGCATGAGCAAAGCCGACACTCCTCTTCCTCTACAGGTGCGCAGGTGGCTATTGGCAATAACGGCCATACTGATAACCCACTCCAGTCTTGCTGCCCCGTTACCCAACGAGGTGACAATCAATGGGGTTGAGTTTGTACTGATACCCGAAGGCTGGTTCTATAAACCCCATGACAATGCCCGTATCTGGCTCGACAGCTACTACATTGCCAAATACGAAGCCCGTGCCCGTGACCTAGTCAGCTACCTCAACGCCCCTGCAGGTGAAAATGCAGTTTACGAGCTGACCGAAACCAATTGTGCAATTAGTAGAAATTTCTTTGGTCAGTACCTGCAAAAACGCCCTGAAGCAGATTATCCAGCTACCCATATGTCATGGCAGCTATCCAATAGCTGGGCAAACTGGATGGGGTTCCGGCTCCCTAGCGAAGCCGAGTGGGAAAAAGCAGCCAGGGGCGATGATCAACGGATCTACCCCTGGGGTGATGAATTTCCGGATGACACCTATGCCGGCTTTAATACCAGAAGCCTGTGCTACACTTGGCCCGTCGACTCGTTTAAAAAGGGTGTCTCACCTTACGGAGTCTACAACATGGCTGGGAATGTCCGTGAATTCGTTGCCGACTGGTACAATGAAGAATTCAATCGTTCTTTGACATCAGGAACCAAAAACCCTATTCCCGCGTCCTCTGGTACTACCATTGAAAACGCGCCTTCAGCTTTTGATGCAGGTCCCTGGAAGATGCTCAAAGGTGGCCGCTGGGCAGCCGTGCCAGAGCGCATTCGCATCAGCGCTCGCGTTCGCTATCTACCTAACAGAACTTTTCGCTGTAACGGTACGCGTTTCGCAGTAGATGTTGCTACGGTCCTAGCCCATATAAACCAAGGCCACGCTACAGTCAGTCAACGTTAACACCCCAAAGGGCGCTTTTGATGGATCTTAATCAACTAGAAACACTGACACTATGGGGTGCACTGCTCTGCTATGTGGCAATTACTGTCTGGTCAATTATCCGACTGGTATTTCAGCGACAGGCAGGCCAGGGTTTATTCGCACTGCTGATTCTGAGCACTCTGTTACACGGCACTTCAATCGGTTTGCGATGGTATGCCCTCGGTCATGTACCGGTGATCGGTGCCTACGAAATGCTGTCGGCCAACATCTGGGGACTCATGGTTGCGGTCGCTGTCGGCTATTGGCTGCTGCCCAAAGTACGGGCGTTCGTTGCGGTGGTGATGCCGATCATCATCATGCTGATGGCCTGGATGCTGCTTAAAGCGAACGATCCCACGGCGCAACCCAACACCTACGATACCATCTGGCTGTTTATCCATATCGGCTTTATCAAGCTGTTTCTGGGTGCCGCCTTTATCGCACTGGGGATGACGATTATCGTGCTGCTGCGCTCGGCCAACATCGGCCGGGATCGCTTTTCCAAACTACCCGAAGACAAAGGGCTCGACTATCGTGCCTACCGTTTTATGGCGCTGGCGCTGATCTTCGATACCCTCGGCGTGGTTGCGGGTGCGATCTGGGCCCAGGATGCCTGGCGCCGCTACTGGTCCTGGGATCCCCTAGAAGTCTGGTCGCTGGTGACCTGGCTCTGCATCGGGCTGACGCTACATGTGCGGGCCCAGTACAAAACCAGCCCGCAGATCAATGCCTGGCTGATTGTCGGCACCTGGATCGTGGCGTTTTTTACCTTCTTCGGTATTCCGTTTGTGTCGGTAGCGCTGCATAAAGGGATGATTTAATTCACAACCGCTTGAACTTTTCGACAATGACTCCATCTTACTAGCACCCTGTTTTTTTGATTTCTGAGTAAGATGGCACCCATGACCACGCTAACCCAATTCCAAACCCTGAAAACCTGGCTCGAATCACAGATCATTGGTCAGCAGGCGCTGGTCGAGCGGCTGCTGATCGCGCTACTGGCCGATGGCCACCTGCTGGTCGAGGGCGCGCCCGGGCTGGCTAAGACCCGGGCGATCAAGACCCTGTCTGAAGGTATCGAGGGCGACTTCCACCGGATTCAGTTCACTCCCGATCTGCTCCCCGCCGATGTCACCGGCAGCGATATCTATCGCCCCGCAGAGGGTAGCTTCGAGTTTCAACCGGGGCCGATCTTCCATAACCTGGTGCTGGCCGATGAGATCAACCGGGCACCGGCCAAGGTGCAGTCAGCGCTGCTGGAGGCGATGGCCGAGGGTCAGGTAACCGTGGGCAGCAAAAGCTATCCGCTGCCGGAGCTGTTTCTGGTGATGGCGACCCAGAATCCGATTGAGCAGGAGGGCACCTACCCGCTGCCCGAAGCGCAACTAGACCGGTTTCTGATGCAGGTCAATGTCGGCTATCCGGATCGTGACGCGGAGCTGGCGATCATGCGCCTGTCACTGAACGAGGCCAGCCACACCCAGAACGAGCCGGCACCCACGCCGATCAGCCAGGTCAGCCTGATGCAGGCGCGCCAGGAGATTCTGGCGCTGCACCTGGCGGAGCCGGTCGAGCAGTATATCGTCGAGCTGGTGCTCGCCAGTCGTGATCCCGGCAGCTACTCGCCGGAGCTGCAAAACTGGATCGAATACGGTGCCAGCCCGCGCGCCAGCATCGCCCTGAACCGATGCGCCCGCGCCCACGCCTGGCTGCAGGGACGCGACTATGTGACCCCCGACGATGTGCAACAGGTCGCGCCCGATGTGCTGCGGCACCGACTGTTGCTGAGCTTTGAGGCCGAGGCCAATGGCTTAAGCGCCGACGATGTGATCCGCGGATTGCTGCGCTGGGTGCCGGTGGCTTAGGGCGCTGTCTAAATGAATTCCGATCCACAGAAGCACCGTACTGATGTTTAGGTACTATTAAGCCGGGGCTGTCGAAATGAATCCCGAGCCACAGAAATTGCATTTATGACCACTCACGTTAACGCCACCCTGCAGCAGTTCGAACACCTGCGCCTCGAAGGCGCCTACCCGGATCTGCAGCAGATGATCGGGCTGCATCGCTATTGTCAGCAGCTGCAGCTGTCCAGCCTGGGACGCAAGCGTACCGCGCTGGCGGGCGAACGCCAGACCCGAAGGCGCGGTCGGGGGATGGATTTTGAGGAGGTACGCCCCTACCAGGCCGGTGACGATATCCGTTCGATCGACTGGCGTGTCACGGCACGCACCCAAACGCCGCATACCAAGCTCTATCGCGAAGAGCAGGAGCGCCCGGTGCTGCTGGCCGCAGACCTGCGCTCGTCGATGTTTTTCGGCAGTCAATACTGTTTTAAATCGGTACTCTGCGCTTCCCTGATGAGCGCACTGAGCTGGATCACCCTGGCCAACCGCGATCGTATCGGCGGCATCGTGTTCGGCGATCAGAGCCACCGCGAGCTGCGCCCCAAACGCAGCAAACACACGGTATTGGAGTGGATTCAACAGCTGCACCAGTTCGCCCAGCAGCTGCAGACGCCCTGCCCTGAGCAACCACCGCAGTCGCTGCACAGCTTGCTGCAAAAACTGCTGCCGATCTGCCGTCCCGGCACCGGGCTCTACATCGCCAGTGATTTTCATGATGTGGATGAGCGTTGCTACAAATTGCTGTATCAACTGGCTCGCCACGCCGATCTAACCCTGTTCGTGCTCCACGATCCGCTGGAGCGGCATCTACCCGCGACTGAACGGCTCTGGGTTACCGATGGTCGGCAGCGCCAGCTACTTTCGATGACAGGTATGCAACACAGCGTGATCGATGATCGTCTGGCGGAGTTACAGCAGCGCTGTGAGCTGCAGGGGATTCGTGTGCTCAGTCTGAGCACCGAGGAGCCGCTGCTAGCGCGGCTGAATACGCTCTACCGTAGCAGGAAGCGCCGATGACCGCCACGGCCCCTCTAACCGCGCCCACCCAGGCGGGTGCTCCCTTAGCTGCAGATACACCGGTATCGCTGGAACAGCTACGCGACCTGCAGCTACCCGAGGCGATCGGGCTTTGGCCGCCCGCGCCGGGCTGGTGGCTGCTGGCCGCCCTAAGCGCGGGATTACTGTTCTGGCTGGGGCGCACGCTGTATCGGCACTTGCGTTCTAACCGCTACCGTAAACTGGCCCTGCAGGAACTGACTCAGCTGTGCCAGAGTGACCTCAAGCAACACCCGCAACAGAGGCTGCAACAGATTAATCAGCTACTGCGGCGCACCGCACTGGCGGCCTACTCGCAACAAACGGTTGCCCCGTTGAGCGGGTCCGCCTGGGTCGATTTTCTGTACAGTAGCAGCCAGCTCGACGGCTTCCGCCAAGGCGCTGGCAGCTGCCTGGCCAGCGGGCCTTACCAGCCGCAGCATCCGGATGCGCTCGATATCGACGCACTGCAACAACTGGCCCGGCACTGGATCCGCCGCCATAAACGGGGAGCATTCGATGTTGACGCTTCACTGCAGCCGCTGACCCGGCACTCGACCCACAGCCATAAACGGGGAACATTCGATGCTGACGCTTCACAGCAGCCGCTGACCCGGCACTCGATCCACAGCCATAAACGGGGAGCACTCGATGTTGACGCTTCACTGCAGCCGCTGACTCGGCACTCGATCCACAGCCATAAACGGGGAGCATTCAATGCTGACGCTTGATTGGCCTTGGCTGTTACTGCTGCTACCGACCCCTTGGCTGATCAGTCGCTGGCTGCCTGTCGCCGCCACCGAACAGGCGGCACTGCGGGTGCCGTTCTTCGCCCAGTTGCAACAGAGTAGCAGCACGACGTCGGCGCAATCGGCATCGATGCAGCGCCAGGTCCTGCTCTGGCTGATCTGGATACTGTTGCTAATCTCAGCCGCCCGACCGATATGGGTCGGTGAGCCGCAACCGCTGGCGCTCAGTGGTCGCGACCTGCTGCTGGCAGTGGACATCTCCGGTAGCATGGGAGCCGAGGATATGCAGCTCGATGAGCGGGCGGTTAATCGGCTGGTGGCGGTTAAAGCGGTGTTGAGCGAGTTTATCCAGCGCCGCCCCGCTGATCGCCTGGGACTGATCCTGTTCGGCTCCAACGCCTATATACAGACACCGCTGACCTTCGACCACCGCAGTCTCAACCAGCTGCTGCAGGAAGCGCAGATCGGCTTTGCCGGCGACAAGACCGCGATTGGCGATGCCATCGGGCTGGGGATCAAGCGCCTGATCAGCCAACCCCAGATCAATAATTCACAGCCCCATAATTCACAGCCAAACCAGACCCAGACCCAGACCCAGCCCCAGGGCAGCAATCAACCAGGCAACAGCCGGGTACTGATCCTGCTCACCGACGGCGCCAACACTACCGGTCAGGTCGAGCCGCTGGACGCGGCCAAGATGGCGGCTGAACAGCAGATCAAGATTTACACCCTAGGCTTCGGCGCCGATGAGATGCTGGTGCGCAGTCTGTTCGGGGTGCGCAAGGTCAACCCCTCGGCCGATCTTGACGAAGCCAGTCTGGAGCAGATCGCCGCAACCACCGCCGGGCAATACTTCCGCGCCCGCGACGTTGACGAGCTGGAAGCGATCTACCAGCTACTGGATCAGCTAGAACCGAGCCAGCGCGACGAGCAGCTGATCCGGCCCCAGCAGGCGCTGTTTCACTGGCCAGCAGGGCTGGCGCTACTGCTGTCACTGGTGATTCCACTGGCACGTGCGGCAAATGGAAAACGTCAACGCAGCAACCGGAGGCACGCATGAACGACGCCCTGCAGGCCTTCCATTTTCTGCGCCCGCTGTGGTTGCTGCTGCTGCCGCTGGTGATTCCATGGGCACGCACGGCGAATGGAAAACGTCAACGCAGCAACCGGAGGCACGCATGAACGACGCCCTGCAGGC